>DASTFH010000021.1:0-25480 GCA_035708725.1 Gemmatimonadales bacterium
GATCCCGAGGAGTGCGGCGGCGCATGTCGTCAAGGACCTGCCGCAGGGGGATCCCGATGATGGCGCCGCGGTGCAGCTCCTCATCGAACAGCAGGAGCTGCGCACGGCTGTTGTCGGGATAGGAATCGCGCAGCGCCCGCAGGAGTGAGTCGCGCCGCAGCAGGTTCGGCACGTTCATGGCGGCCAGCAGCGCGTCGTACGGCGCCGGCAATGTCGCCAGTGCGGCGGTGTATTTCACCGAATCCGCCGAGCGCCGCCAGAGCGCCAGCAGACGCAGTTCCCACGCGGGCCGGCCAAAGGATGGATCGCTCTCCAGCGAGGCGGTAAAAAGCGATTCCGCCGCCGCCCAGTCATCGGCCGCGAAGGCAGCCAGCCCGTTTACCAGATCGCCCATGGCGGCGAAGTTGCCGCGCCCGCCGGACGAGAGTTCCGTGAATTCATTGAAATACTGGGGATAGAGAGCGCGTACCATGGTATCGGCGACGTCCCTGGCCCAGTCTCCCAATTGTGCGGTGGTGCCGGGCACCCTGGCATTCCGGACTGTCCGACCCGCCGAATCGTGAATGACGAGAAGCAATGTGTCGCGGTCATCGCCGGTGATGACCCGGCCTTCGCCCCACCATCGCGAGTGGACTCGCCTGGGCGCGAGCCCTTCAGCCTGCACCCCTGCCGAGTCCCACCAGGACAGCACATCGGCGAAGGGGCGGAAGCTCCAGCGCGGTGACCACTCCAGCTCCGCCGCCGCATACTTGGCGAGCTCCCGCCCGACTTCCCCTTCGGAGCGGAACGGCACGAGCGCCAGATCACTCTGCGCCGCCGCGAAGTGTGGTGTCTTCGACCAGATGCGGGAAAGCAGTGGTCGACCGGGCGGGAGCAGGGCGCCGCCCACCAGCAGCAGCCCGATCAGCGGTGCCCCGTATGCAGCGGCCCGAAGGACAAGGCTGCGTCCGGCCGACCGCGGCCGAACGGCGGCCAGCATCGTGCCGGCATCGGGCCATCGCTCGGCGGGTTCGATACGGAGCGCGCGCTGCAGCGCTGGACGAAGCCAGGAGGGGACTCCGTGCCAGTCGTGCCGCGTCGGCGTGGCCAGCGCAGGCCAGACACGCCCGGTCGCCGCTTCATAGAGCACCATTCCCGCCGCGTAGAGATCCGCGGCCGGCGTGACGGGTCGGCCGGCAAGCTGCTCCGGCGCCATGTATGCCAGCGTGCCAGGCTGTACACCGTCCGCCGTCACCGAGTCGGTCGGTTCCGCCTCGGCCAGCAAGCGTGCGATGCCAAAGTCGCCCAGTGTATAGCGGCCGGAGAGGATGAAAATGTTGGATGGCTTGACGTCACGATGTATGACCGCGGCAGCGTGCGCATATGCGAGTGCGCTCAGCAGGTCACGGGTCAGCTGCGCCAGCGCGGCGGGAGTGAGCGGGCCGCGGGCAAGTTCCGATGCCAGGGTTTCACCTGGCGCGTAATCCATGACGTAGTACAGCAACCCGCCATCTTCGGCAGGATGCGAGTCGTGAATGGCCAGGATGTTCGGGTGGTTGAGGCGGGCTAGCAGGCGCGCCTCGCGCTTGAAACGCGCGATGCTGCGGGCCGTGGCGAGCTCGGGACGGAGCACCTTGACCGCGACCAGGCGGTCGAGCCGGGTGTCCCGCGCGCGAAAGACATGACCCATGCCGCCGGCGCCGAGTTGGGCCTCGACAAGGTAGCGCGGCGCGAGCGCCGCAGCGGCACGGAGCTGAAGGGCATCCATCGCAGGGGATGCCCATAACATACAGCCCGGCTTGGCCCGCGCCACACCCATCCGGGGACCCACGTCACAGCCGGGAGGCAGCCTCCGGGGCCACTATGGAAGCCGGATTCTACTCGTGGTTTCCCTCCCCCAAGGAGTCTGAATGTTTCCCCATCGTGTGCATGGTTCGACCGCCCTGCTGCTGGCCCTGGCCCTGGGCTCGGCTGGCTGCTACAAGAACGCCCAGCGCGGCGCCGTGATCGGGGCCGCCGGCGGGGCCGTGGTCGGGGGCGCCATTGGTGCCGCATCCGGTTCCACGGCCAAGGGCGCCATTATCGGCGCCGCAGTCGGTGGCGCTGCCGGCGCCATCATCGGCGACCAGATGGACCGCCGAGCCCAGGAACTCGACCAGGACATTCCCGGCGCCAAGGTCGAGCGCGTGGGTGAAGGCATCCTGGTGACGTTCGATTCGGGCATTCTCTTCGGCTTCGACTCGACCGTGGTGCGAAGCGACGGCCAGGAAAATCTCCGGAACCTGGCGGATAACCTCGACAAGTATCCCGATACGGACCTGCTGATCGTGGGCCACACCGACAGCGTCGGTGCCGACAGCTACAACCAGGACCTTTCGGAGCGCCGCGCCGAGGCAGCTGCGAACCTGCTGGAAGCCGATGGCGTCGACCGCTCCCGCATCAAGACTGCGGGCCGCGGCGAGACCGAGCCGGTCGAATCAAATGAGTCGGCCGACGGCCGCCAGAAGAACCGGCGCGTGGAGGTGGCGATCTTTGCGAATGACAAGCTGAAGGCGGAGGCGAAGAAGCAGGCGGAGGGGAGCTGAGGGCTGGAGGCTGAAGGCTGAAGGCCAACTGCTTTTAGCCTTCAGCCTGTAGCCTTCCACCTACATGCTATCTGTATTCACCTTCACCTGCACGCCCGTTGAGTCGGCGTGGATGGTGTCATTGCCCGTCCGCACATCCACGCCCGAACCGCTCTCGGTCGGGGCGGGCTGCGCCGCGGGCGGGGCCTCCTTCGTCTCGATGCGGGTCGTTTCCTTGCAGGCGGCCGCCGACAGAATCGCCGCGGCGGCACCAACTGCGATGAATGCACGCACGAACTACCTCCTGGGTGAGTGGACGCGGTACTTCCCTTTCAAGCTTCCACCGAAGGGCGTTTCGCTCCGTGACGAGGGTCACTTGAGCGCTTATTGCCTGGCGCTCAGTGCAGAGCGCGAAGCAAGTGCCGTGCGGATCGTGTCGAGCGCCGCTTCACGGTCCGCTCCCTCCAGCGGGAGCCTCGGCGGCCGCACCGCTTCCGAGCCCCGCCCGGTCTCGCGCTGCACCAGCTTGATCAGCTGCACGAACTTGGGAACGGTGTCGAGCCGCAGCAGCGGCAGGAACCATTCGTAGAGCCTGCGGGCTTCCACCATCTGGCCGCTGTGCGCCAGGCGGAAGAGTTCGACCGATTCGGCGGGCAGCGCGTTCACCAGTCCTGCGACCCAGCCATCGCCGCCCGCTGCGCAGGCCTCGACGATCATGTCGTCGAGTCCGGCAAAGAGTGCGAGCCGGTCGCCGAGTCGCTCGCGCAGGGCGGTCACTCGCCGCACGTCGCCGCTCGACTCCTTGACCGCCTGCACCTGCGGGAAGCGGTCGGCCAGGCGGGCGACGTCGCTTGCGCGCAGGTCGGTACCGTAGGCAATGGGGTTGTTGTAGAGCATGGCCGGCAGGCGGGTGGCACCAATCACGGCGGCAAAGTGCGCATCGGTCTCACGCGTGTCACCGGGATACACGTACGGCGGCAGCACCATCAGGCCGCTCGCGCCAGCACCCGCCGCGGCCCGCGCCAGCGCCACACACTCGTCAGTGGAGAGTCCGCTGATCCCTGGCACCACCGGCACACTGCCCGCCGCCACCACGGTGACCTGGATGATGCGGACCTTTTCCGCAAAGCTCAGCGTGGCACCCTCGCCCAGCGATCCGAGCGGAACAACGCCGGTGCAACCGGCCGACAAGAGCCATTCGACATGTTCGCCGACGTGCGCTTCATCCACCGATCCATCGGGAAGAAAGGCGGTGGTCGTCGCGGGAAAGACACCAGCCCAGTCGGCTCGCTGCATCAGCTTCAGGCCTCCAGTTGAGAAATGGTCGCGCAATGATCACACAGTGCTGCCACGGATGCGGGGAAGGCGGGCGGGCGGGCGATCGCCGATTCCCAGCCAAACAACGCTTCCATCGCCGGCCCACAGACACGACCCTGGCACGGCCCCATGCCTGCCCGCGTCATGAGCTTGGCGTGGCGCGCGTCCCAGGTCGCGCCGAACGCCGAACGCCGAACGTCCTCGCAGCGGCAGATCACCGTGTCGTCCGTGGCGAGCGCGAGCACTTCGGGGCGGAGCGCAAAGTCACGCTGCAGTGCCGCGGCAAACCGCAGCTGGCTGGCACGCCGCGCGAGCGGCAGGTCGTGCGCTGCAGCACGACCCACAGCCATGCCGCCGGCAATCTGTCCCTCGATGATCGCTGCATCTGCGCCCGCGATGCCGGTCGTCTCACCGGCCGCGAGGATGCCAGCGACACTCGTCTCCTGGCGCTCATTCACGCGGATACGCCCCTGTTCCACCGCGCACCCGGCGAGCTGGGCCAGCTCGGTGTTCGGCACCAGGCCAAATCCGGTCGCGAGCAGATCACACCGGATCCGCTCGACGTCGCCGTGTGCGGCCCGATCCACAACCAGTCCAGCCGGGGATGCGGTCACGCGCTGCACCCAGCTGCCCGCATGGAAGGCCGCAGTGAATGCCTGGAGGCGATACTGCACCGCATCCATGAGCTTGCCGGGGTGGCGCCAGAGTCCCGCACCGAAGCGGACCAGCTGCGACACCGTCGCCTGCTCCACGATGCACACCACCTCGGCACCCGCTTCGGCGCACGATGCGGCCACCGGCAGCAGCAGCGGCCCGCTGCCCGCCAGCACGATCCGCAGCCCGCGCACCGACATGCCGTGCTTGAGGCATGCCTGCAGGCCGCCGACACCCATGACGCCAGGCAGGGTCCAGCCGGGATATGGCAGGTACCGCTCACGCGCGCCGGTCGCCAGCACGATCGTCTCGGCGCTGATGACTCCATGCCGCCCGCGCGCCGTCCACGCGACCATGCCGCGCCCGACGGCCGTCACCGAGACGCCACCACGGAACTCTGCGCCGCTCCCGTCCAGGCGCGACAGCCATCGGCGTGCAGTCCTGCTCAGGGTCGCGCGCGTGCGATGTCGCCAGATCTGGCCGCCCGCTCCGGCGGCGCTGTCGAGCAGGACCACGCGACGCGCCGACGCCGCCGTGCAGGCCGTGGCAATCCCCGCGGGACCGGCACCAATGACAACCACATCCGCGCGCTCATGCATCGGTGCGTACCTGCATGCCCTGCTGCACGGTCTCCAGGCAGGCACGCACGTCGGCGACGCCGTCAACGCTGACGACGCACTCGAAACAGATCCCCATGCCACACAGCGGGCCACGCGGTCGCCCGGCCGGCGAAGATCCAAACCGCCATTGCCGGCGCGACAGCAGCACCGCAGCCACGGTCTGGCCCGCCTCCACTGCACACTGCTCGCCATTGATGCTGATCATGATCGCGTCATCCATGCGATGCCTCGGCGGGCTCGGCGATCCGATCGGGACTGAACGGGACGGCGTCGATGGGTGGCTCCGCGCCGGTGAGCAGCGCGGCGATCATGGCTCCGGTTCCCAGCGCCGTGGTGATGCCCAGCCCTTCATGTCCGGACGCCACCCAGACTCCATCCCGGTCGGGAGCGCGGCCAATGAAGGGAAGACCGTCCGCCGTGGCCGGACGCATGCCGGTCCACACTCGAAGCACCTCAATGTTGGCCATCACCGGCATGAAGGACACCGCCCGCGCCAGCATCTGCCCCAGCACCTCGTGATTCACGCTGCGATCGGGGCCGGCGAGCTCGCGCGAGGATCCGATCAGCAGCTGGCCGGTGTGCCTCGGCTGGACGTTGAACGCCACGGAGGAGCGGGTCATGGCGTGTGCGCTCCGGAGGTAGCCGAGCTCCACAAGCTGGTGCCGCACGATACCCGGCACACGCGACGTCACGGCCAGATGCCCCTTGCGCGGAATGATGGGAAGTACAGGGAGCAACTCGCTCGTATCGGTCCCCGCCGCTACCAGCGTGGCACCGCCTGCCATGGGGCCAGTGCTGCTCAGCACACCATGCCGACTGAGTGAGTGCACCGCGACGCCGCTCCGCACCACCGCACCTGCTTGCCGAGCCCGGTCAAGGAGCCAGCGCGTGAAGACAGGCTGGTAGAGCACGCCATCATCCGGCACTAGCACGCCGCCCGCGAGGCCAGGTCGCAGGTGTGGTTCGGCCGACGCGAGGGAACGAGTGTCCAGCAGCTCGGCGTGCAGTCCGTGCCCGTGGTAGAGCTCGCACTTGGCGCGCGCGGCATCGAGCTCCCCCGCGGCCGCCGCCACCCAGATGGTGCCGCACCGCTCGTATTCCACGGCCGGGGGGAGTTCCGTCGCAAGGTTCGCCAGCAAACTCCGTGAGAAGGCAGTAAGCGCGAGCTGGGCCGGGGAGTCGTCCATGGCCACGATGTGGCCCATTCCCGCCGCCGTCACGCCGCCGGCTGGCAGGGCTCGCTCGAGCACGAGCACGTCCAGCCCGGCCTCCGCGGCGTACATGGCACAGGCGGCGCCGACGACGCCGGCCCCGACAATGATGAGATCCGGCGCGCGTGTCACCGTGCCGCCGTGAAGCCTGCCCGGAATGGGTCATCGGAAGGAAACGCCAGCGTCACCTCGCCGGTGACCCAGGCACGTCCCTCGATGTGCGGAATGAGGTCGCCGTCGCATTCCTCCAGCCAGCCGGTGAACAGACTGCCGGTAATGCTTTCCTGTCGCCAGCGCTGGCCCGGCTCGAGCAGGCCGCGCGCATGCAGTGCCGCGAGGCGCGCCGAGGTCCCGGTCCCGCAGGGCGAGCGGTCATACGCTCCGCCGGGGCAGAGCACGAAGTTGCGGCTGTCGGCGTCCGGTCTCAGTGGTGGGCCCGAGAGTTCGACATGGTCGATGCGCGCGCCATTGGCACCGGTGATGTGCTGCGCATCGAGCGATGCCATGATCGCCTCGGTGCGCTGCGTCAGCTCTCCCACGCGCGCGAGCGTGAGTGGTTCGTCGGTGTGGATGATGAAGAACCAGTTGCCGCCGTAGGCAATGTCGCCCGTTATGCGGCCCAGGCCCGGTACCTCGACTTCCTGGCCAAGCGCATGAACGTGCGACGGAACGTTGGTAATCGTCACCAGGCCATCGTCTGCAAGCGCGGCCTCGACCGTGCCAGCAGGAGTGTCCAGCCGGACCGCGCCGCTGGCAAGCCGCCCCATCCACTGCAGCGTCCGGACGACGCCGATGGTGCCGTGACCGCACATGCCGAGACAGCCCACGTTGTTGAAGAAGATCACGCCGGCCGCGGAGCCGGGGTGCTCGGGTGGCGTGAGCAACGCGCCCACGAGGGCGTCATGCCCGCGTGGCTCGCAGATAACGGCACGGCGCAGCTGGTCATGCTGGCGCGCAAGTTCATCGCGCCGTTCCGCCATGGTCCGGCCAGTGAGCGCGGGCCAGCCCTCCACCACCACGCGCGTGGGCTCGCCCTCGGTGTGCGAGTCCACCGCCCGGATGGAGGCTGGAAACTCCGTCATCCCGCCACCTGCACGGTACGAATCTCGGTGTAGAATTCCCGCGCCGCGCTGCCCTGCTCCCGGCTGCCGGAACTCGATGCCTTGACGCCGCCGAACGGCGCATGCGGGTCAACTCCGGTCGTGTCGCCATTCACCCGCACCAGTCCCACTTCGATGCGCCGGATGTATTCGAGCGCCGCGCCGATATCCCGCGTGAAGAGCGAGGCGCTGAGGCCATAGCGGGTGTGGTTGGCGAGACCGATCGCCTCATCGAGATTGGCGGCCGTGAAGGCGGCGAGCACGGGACCGAAGAGCTCATCCTGCGCCATGGCGGAATCCGGTGACACGTCCGTCACCACGGCGGGCTTGAGGAAGTTGCCGCGCACCAGCGGCGCGTCGGCCGGCGCGTCGCCCCCCACCAGGACTTGGCCCTCCATGGCCGCGATGGCGGCACGCACACGGTCCCTGGCCTCCGCGGTGATGAGCGGGCCCACCGCCGAGGCGGCGTCGGTCACCGGTCCCAGTGGCAGCTGCTCCACCTCCTGGCGAAGCCGTTGCATGAACGGCTCGAAGACACGCGATTCCACGATGACTCGGCTGGTCGCGGTGCACTTCTGTCCCGCGTAGCGCATGGCGCCGGCGGCAGTGAGTCGGGCGGCAAGATCCAGGTCGCCGTCCGCGAGCACGATGGCGACGTTCTTCCCGCCCATCTCCGTCTGATAGCGGATGTTCCGCGCGGCGCACCGGGCGGCCACCTGGGCGCCGACACCGGTCGAGCCGGTGAAGCTCACGGCGCGGACCTGGTCGGCCTCAAGAAGCGCCGATCCGACCGTGGTCCCGCTTCCCAGCACGACGTTGAAGACCCCCGCAGGGAGGCCGGCCTTCGCGGCGCTCTCCGCCAGCAGGATGGCGACATGCGACGCCTGTTCAGCCGGCTTGAGGACGACGGTGTTGCCGAAGGCCAGCGCCGGCGCCGCTTTCCAGAGCGGAATGGCGACCGGGAAATTCCAGGGTGTGATAAGCGCGCAGACGCCGAGCGGGTCCCTGAGCGTGAACTGGAGGGCGCCGGCGGCCTGGGCCGGCACCACCTCGCCCACCGCTCGCACCGCATCGCCGGCATAGTAGCGGAGGATCACGGCGCAGCGACTCACCTCACCCCGGGATTCGCCGATCGGCTTTCCCACCTCGCGCGCCACCGCCTGCGCCAGCGTCTCGCGTTCCTGCTCGATCAGCGCGGCCCAGCGGTAGAGGTGTTCCGCGCGCGCCGGTCCCGGCAGCGCGCGCCAGCTCGCGAGCGCGGATTGCGCGGCCTCCACTGCGTGCCGCGCGTCGTCGGGCGAGCCGGCCGGAACACGACCGATCACGTCATCGCGATCGGAGGGATTGTGATCGGTGATGGACAGGTCGCCCGATCCCTGGCGGAGCGACCCACCGACGTGATTCTGGAGCACCGTCGCGATCATGCCTGCTGCCTTCCCCTGGTAACATCCGAAGCCGCCCGGTGGCGGCGAAGAAACCCGACAAGCTGGCGGCCCGCCGCGCGAACGTGGCGCGCGGTGAGCCGCGCCGCCACAGCGCGATCGCCCTGGCGCGCTGCGGTGAGGATAGCGCGATGTTCTGCGTGCGCGCGGGACTCACCGCCGGTGAGCGCGAGCTGCATCCGCATGTATCGATCGCTCTGATGGTGAAGATTCTGCACCAGCGCCAGGGTGCGACTCCGTCCCGACGGCGCGAGGAGTGCCGAATGGAATTCCCAGTTGAGTTCAGCCCACTCGCGTACGCGCCTCTCGCGGAAGGCCACATCGTAGCGGGCCAGCACCTCGGCCGCGTGACGAAGATCATCACGGCTCATGCGCGGCACCGCCCGGCGCATGAGCGATGCCTCGATCAGCGCCCGCAGGTCGAACAGCTCGGTGATTTCTGCCAGCGAGAGCGAAGAGACGACGGCGCCGCAATGCGGACTGAATTCCACCAGCCCTTCGGCCTCCAGTCGCCGCAACGCTTCGCGCACGGGGATCCGGCTCACCCCCAGCTCGAGTGCCACTGCATCCTGCCGCACCGGCGCGCCCTCGGCCAGGTCGCCGCGAAGGATCAGGTCGCGCAGCGCCTCGGCGGCAAGGTCAGCCACGGTGCGGCGTGGCACTGGCGCCATCAGGCGGGGACGGGCAATCACGCGAACGGACGATCCACGGCCGGCGACTGCTCCGAGAAGAACTTGGGTCCCTGCTCCGTCATGTGCAGGCAGTCCTCGAGCCGAATGCCGAATTCGCCGTAGATGGCGATAGTGGGCTCGTCGCTGAAGCACATGCCGGGCGCGAGCTTTGTGGTGTTGCCGCGCACGAAGTTGGTCCACTCGTGGCCATCGAGACCGATGCCGTGTCCCGTGCGATGCGGCAGGCCCGGCACCTTGTAGTCCGGACCGAAGCCCGCGTCAGTGATGACCTTGCGTGCTGCATCGTCCACCGAGCCACAGGGAGCGCCCAGCCTGGCCGCGGCGAACGCGGCATCCTGGGCCTTGCGTTCGAGGTTCCAGATCTGGGTCTGGCGCGCCGTGGGCTTCCCGAACACGGTGGTGCGGGTGATATCGGACTGGTAATTCTGCACGGCGCAGCCGGCATCCAGCAAAACGACATCACCCTGCTTGAGCTTCTGCGGATGGATGCTGCCATGCGGGAAGGCCGTGTACTCGCCGAAGCCGACGAGTGCCCACGGGCTGGTACCACCAAGCCTCTGGAATGCCGCCTCGGCGTTGCTGCCGAATTCGTGCGGCGTCATGCCTTCCTTGAGCGTCGCGAAAGCGGCCTTCATGCCGACCACGGTGATGTCGTTGGCCCGCTGCATCAGCGCGATTTCGGCCGGTGACTTGTACATGCGGCAGCCAGCCGTGACCGGGGTGCCGCTCACGAAGGTGGCGCCGGGCAACACCTGGCGCACGCCGTCCATCACGAAAAACCGGACCCGTTCCTCGACACCGACCTTCCCGCTGCCGGCGCCCCGGTCACGCAGGATTCCCGCGATGACTTCGTAGGGGCTCGCATCTTCCTGCCAGACCCGCACGTCATCGCCAAACCGGATCAGCTCACGGGCCCGCTCCTCCTCGAATGCGGGACAGACCCACGCGAGGTCGCCCTTGGCGGGAATCACGCCGACAAATGGACGCTCCGAGAGACCCCAGCGCATGCCGGTGTAGTAGTAGAGTGAGGAGCCCGGCTCGATCATGATGCCGCCGATCCCCTGCTGGTTCATGAGCTCCTGGGCGCGGGCAATCCGCAGGTGTCGCTCGTCGTCGGTGATCGGCTGGATGCCCTCAGTCATCGGCTTGAGGGCGGCGATCGGCGCCGGGAGGTCCTCACACGGCGGCCCGGCGGCCCGGCGGGCGGCCTCGCCCGGCGTGAGGGCCAACGCTCCGACCATGCCTGCGGCCATTCCAGCAAATCCCCGGCGATCCATGCGCGGCTCCTGTGACGAGGTGAAGTGGGATATTGTATACGATTTTGGGTTCGCAGGGAAGGAGCGGAGCGCTGTGCGCTGTGCGCTGTGCGCTATGCGCTATGAGCGGGACCTTCGCACAGCGCACGGCACAGCGCTCAGCCTTCCGCCTTGAGCATCTTTCCCTGTCCCGTCCCCTGACGCTCGCCGTCTTCCAGCGCCACCGCGCCGTTCACGACGACGGCCTTGATACCGACGGGATACTGAAATGGATTCTCGTAGGTGGCCACATCGGCCACGGTGGCAGGATCGAAGACCACGACGTCGGCCGCGAGGCCCCTGGCCAGCCGCCCACGGTCCCTGATGTGCAGCCGACGGGCCACGTGCGAGGACATCTTGGCAATGGCATCCGGCAGGGTGAGCGCCTTGCGTTCGCGAACGTAGTATCCGAGGACCCGTGGGCAGGTCCCGATGCCACGCGGGTGCGGGCTGCCCCGTCGAGTGGGGCCATCGATGGCGAAGCCGCTGCCGTCGGTGCAGACGGTGGCGAGGGGATGAGCGAGGATGCGCTCCAGGTTCTCCTCGCTCATCGCAAACCCGACCATGCCGACCCCGCCATTGCTCCGCCGCAGCAGCGCCACGGCGGTGTCGTACGGATCCGCCGCGATCGACTGCGCGTAGCTGCCGAGCCGCTTCCCCTCGGCGGCACGATCAGCGTCGTTCCGAACCGACGTAACCTCGACGTGATCCCATCCGCCGAGCCCCGCCACCTTGGCGAGCGTCGCCTCCTTGATCGTTGCCGCGGTCGCGGGGTCGTCGAGCCGGCCGAGGAACGCGTCGGTACCGCCGTCCCGGCTCCAGATCGGAAAGAGGTTGGTGAGGCCGGTGGAGTACGCGAGATAGGGATAGCGATCAAAGGCCACATCCATTCCGCGCTTGTTGGCCGCGGCAATCCTGGCGAACGCATCATCCAACTTGTGCCAATTGGCCTGCCCCTGCGTCTTGAGGTGGGAAATCTCCAGCGGGCACCTGGCGCCCTCGGCCACGGCGATGGCTTCGTCAATGGCTTCCAGCACATGGTCATCCTCGTTCCGCATGTGCGTGGCATAGGGCAGCTTGCGCGGGGCCAGCGGCCGGCAGAGCGCAATGAGCTCCTCCCGCGAGGCGAAGCCGCCGGGCGTGTATTCGAGCCCGGAGGAGGCGCCGCACGCACCGTCATTCAGCGCCTGCCGGACCATGGCCGTCATGGCCGCGATTTCCGCAGCCGTCGCAGGGCGATCGTCGTCGCCGACCACCTTGTCCCGGACGGAGCCGAGGCCTACCATCGAGGCAACGTTCACGGCGGGGTGCAGCGCCTCAAGTGCCGCAAACATGTCACGAAAGCTGTCGTCGGCCGCGCCGGTGGCCCTGGAGCTCCCGTCCTGGCCGGCGATCACGGTCGTGATGCCCTGCCGGATGGCCGACTCCGCTCGCCAGTCGGCGCGCAGCGAGCCGTCCACGTGCGAATGCATGTCAATGAAGCCCGGTGCGACGGCCAGGCCGCGCGCATCGATCTCGTGCGCCGCCCGGCCGGAGAGTGCCTTTCCGAGGGAGGCAATCCGGCCGGCGGCGATGGCGACGTCCTGCGCCACACCAGCGCCACCCAGTCCGTCCAAGACAATGCCGCCCCGGATGAGGAGATCAAAATCAGATCGGGCTGGCCGGATGAGTGCCGGAGAAGCCACGGCTGCCACAACGGCGCCTGTCGTCGCAACGAAATCCCGGCGGCTGATCGATGAACCTGACATGGCGACTCACGGGAACTGGGTGGGCACAGGAGGCGGCTGCAACTTATCTCCGCACGCGCCCGCGCACCAACCGGACCTTGAAGGCGCCGTGCGCCGGCCTTCAGCCCTCCTTCATCCTGCGCGTTCTATCCTTATGCAGGAGAGCGCCCATGTCATCATTCCGGCGGCCGCTGCCTGCCCAACTCATCTTCCTCCTGACGGCGCCCGCCGCCTTGGCGGCCCAGCAGTCCCCGGCCGTGGCCATCGCGGAACAGGTGGCCACCAGCCGTGATAGCGACTTGGCCAGGCTCTACCAGTCCCGGCAATTCCTGCCCTTCTGGCTGGGCGACCACGGGCGCCTCGACGCGGCGGGCCGGGACGCCCTCTCCCTGCTGCGACACGCTGCAGATCACGGGCTCGACCCCTCGCTGTACGATGAGCCTCGCCTGAGCGCACTGCTGGCGCGCGCGACATCCGAGGTGAATCCCGACCGTCGCGCCGAGGCAGATGTGGCCCTCAGCAGAGGCGTCATGCGCTACCTGCGCGACCTCCGACAGGGGCACGCCCGCCCAGCATGGCTCCCGCGCGACACGACGGACGACCTGGTGGCGGCCGTGACGCGTGCGGTTGCGGGCGATGCAATAACCGCCCTCGCTCGAGAGATGGCGCCGCCCTTCCGGCAGTACGCCCTCCTGCAGGCAGCGTTGCGACGGGAGCGCTCCGCGCTCGACACCCTGCCTGGCGACCGGGAAACGCTGCAGCGGATCGAGCTAATCGGCATCGCGCTCGAGCGGCTGCGCTGGACACCTCGGAACCTTGCTGGCCGCCTGATCATCATCAATGTCCCGTCATTCGAGCTCGTGGCGCTGGGCAACCCGGCCGACGGCGCGCGCCAGGAACTGCGGTCCCGCGCGATCGTGGGCAGCGCCAACCGGAGCCCGACGCCCATGCTGAGCGACACCATGACGATGGTCGAGTTCTGGCCCTACTGGAATGTGCCCCGCAGCATCCTGCTGGCCGAAATCCTGCCGCCGCTGCGCCGGAACCCGAGGTACCTCCGAGCCCGGGCCATGGAAGTGGTCAACGCCGAGGGACAGGTGATCGGAGACCTGGGCGCGCCGTCCATCCTGGCCGGCCTTGCCGACGGCTCGCTCACCGTACGCCAGCGCCCTTCGCGCACCAACGCACTCGGAGTGGTCAAGTTTCTCTTCCCGAACACGGCCGGAGTCTCTGCGCATGACACGCCCGACCGGACCCTGTTCGATCGGGAACGACGGGACTTCAGCCACGGGTGCGTCAGGGTCGAGGAGGCGGCGTCGCTGGCACAATGGGTCATGGCCCGGGAACCGGGCTGGACGGCAGACCGCGTCGAAGCCGCGCTCCGCGGGCCGACGACTGAGCGCGTCACGCTGAGCCAGCCGATTCCCGTGCTGATCATCTACACCACTGCGGTGGCGAGCCCCGACGGCGAGATGCGGTACTTCGACGACCTGTATGGCCTCGACAGCAGCGTGGCGAAGCGCCTCCGGGAGCCCTAGCGAACCACTTCCCTCAGCCCTCGTCCCGCTCCATACTTCCCGCTCCAACCCATCATCTCTGCCCGGAGGCCACTCGTCATGGTCCTCAGTGATTTTGTCCGAGAGTCCGACATCCATCTTCAGCTTGACGCCAAGAGCAAGGACGAGGTCCTGGCCATGCTGGTTGGCAGTCTGTCCCTCGCACCACCTGAGGAATCCTTCGTACTTCGGGTCTTGCAGCGGCGGGAACACCTGGGATCCACCGGGATCGGGCGCGGCGTAGCGATACCCCACTGCCGTACCGCGGTTGTAGATCAGCTCCGGATCGTGTTCGGCCGGCAGCCGGCCGGCGTCGATTTCGATGCGGTGGACAACCGGCCGGTCTTCTTCGTCTTCCTCCTGGTGGCGCCGCCCATCGAGATTTCCAATGACTATCTCCCCGTGCTCGGCCGCATCGCCCAGCTCGTGAAGGAGCCCGATGTGCCGCAGCGGCTGAGCGAAGTCACGTCAGCGGCCGAGTTCATGCAGCTGCTGGCGGAGAAGGGAGTCTGACGCGATGGACAGATGGACGGTTGGACAGTTGAGGAGCTGGACAATTCGTGCGGACGATCCACCTGGCCGCCTCTCCACCTGTCCACCTGTCGACCTGTCCATCTTCACGCATATCCTCCCACCACCTTGATTACCTCCCCGGTGATGTAGCTGGAGCAGCTCGGGGCAGCAAGGAAGACGTAAGCGGGAGCCAGCTCCTCGGGCTGGGCCGGCCGCCCCATCGGCACCGACTTGCCGAACTCCGCCACCTTGTCCGGCGGCGCGTCGGACGGATTCAGCGGTGTCCAGACCGGGCCCGGCGCCACGGCATTGACCCGGATTCCCTGCTTCAGCAGCATCTCCGACAGCGAGCGCGTGAAGGTATGGATGGCCCCCTTGGTGGCGGAGTAGTCCAGCAGGCCCGGACTCCCGTTGAACGCCGTCACCGACCCGGTATTGATGATGACGCCGCCCTCGCCCAGGTGTGGAACGACCGCCTTGGCCATGTAGAAATACCCGTAGATATTGGTCTTGAAGGTGTGGTCCCACTGCTGCTCCGTCAGGTCCTCGAACGACGTCACGTGCTGCTGAAAGGCGGCGTTGTTGACCAGGATATCCACCTGGCCGAAGGCATCGAGCGTCTGCTGGACGGCGGACCGGCAGAACGCAACGTCCGTTACGTCACCGGAAATCAGCAGCGCCTCCCGACCCTCATGCTCGATCGCCGTCCTGGTCTCGGCGGCGTCACCGTGCTCGGTGAGATACACGATGGCCACGTCCGCGCCCTCGCGCGCAAAGAGCACGGCGACGGCACGTCCGATGCCGGAGTCGCCGCCGGTAATGATTGCGACCTTGCCCTCGAGCTTGCCCGACCCCCGGTAGTCGGGCGCGGAGTAGCGCGGCCTCGGCTTGAGCCGGGACTCGTGGCCGGGCTTCTCCTGATGCTGGCGAGGCTGCGGCGGCTCGGGCTGCGTCCGCGTCGCCGTCTGCGCCGCGCCCTTCGCCTCGCTGGACTGCTTCCCGCCCTTCGACTCCCTGCCCCCAACCTTTTTCTGGATAGCGCGCCCTTTCCTCGCTGCGCGCTCCGCTTTCTTGACTGCCATGACTCCTCCTGCTGGTGTGGGCGCCTGAGCTGGTACCCGGATCATGATGCACCGGCGCCGGCCAGCCGGTGGTGATGGAGAACACCCCTTGGCCACGTGCTTGCGCGAATCGCCAAACGATGCGAGGCTCAGAGATGTGAACATTGCGGCGGGGCCCGCCTTTTGCCCGCCCTGGAGGCCACCATGAGAACCGCAGTACCGCAGCCCGTCCGTCCTGAAGCCCCGCGCACCAGACCACCCGAGACTCCAGCGCCATCACGTTCCGCCGACAACGCGCTTGCCCGCACGAGGGATCTCCTCGCGCACCTGTTTGGACCAGTCGCGGCGCGAACGTTTGCCGTCCGTTTCTGGGACAGCGACGTCACCGATGGGCCGGGTCGACGATCGCCGGAGTTCACCCTTGTCCTGTCACGACCCTCGTCGCTCCGGGCCATGCTCATGCCACCCTCCCAGCTTCGGCTGGGTGAGGCGTACGTGCGCGGCGAGTTCGATGTCGAGGGCAACCTCGAAGCCGCTACTCGGCTGGGCGAGCAGCTGCGCGATCGCTTCAGCTCGGCGCGCTTTGCCGCGCGCACGGGCCGTCTGCTGCTGCGGCTGCCACGGCCTGGTCGCCGGTCGCAGCTCCGGGGACGCGGCGCTGACCGGAGCGGCCAGCGCCACAGCATGGAGCGGGACGCGCATGCGATCCGGTCACACTACGATGTCGGCAACGACTTCTACGCACTCTGGCTCGATCCCGCGATGGTCTATTCGTGCGCCTACTTCCCGACCGGCACCGAGTCGCTCGCCGAAGCACAGCAGGCCAAGCTCGATCACATCTGCCGCAAGCTCCGGCTCGAACGCGGAGAGCGGCTCCTGGATATTGGCTGCGGGTGGGGCGGGCTCATCATGCACGCCGCACGCGAATATGGCGTGCACGCATTCGGCATCACGCTGAGCCCGGCGCAGGCGGAATGGGCAGGCAGCCACATCCGCTCGGCGAAACTGGAAGACCGCTGTGCGGTCGAAGTGCGGGATTACCGCGCGCTCGACGGACTCGAACCGTTCGACAAGGTGGTGAGCGTGGGCATGTGCGAGCACGTCGGCCACGCTCGGCTGCCCGGCTACTTTGCGGCGGCCTGGAGCGCATTGCGCCCCGGAGGTCTGTTCCTCAATCATTGCATTGTGAGCGGACAGGACCCGAAGGGCGGGCGGCGGCGGAGCCTGCGGAAGTTTCTCTGGCGTGAAGGACGCTTCACCGACCGTCACGTGTTTCCGGACGGACAGCTCCCGGTCCTGGGACCGATGCTCGAAGTGGCCGAGGCGCAGGGATTCGAGACTCGTGACGTGGAGTCGCTGCGGGAGCATTACGCCACGACACTTCGCCACTGGGTGCAGCGGCTCGAAGCCGCGCGGGAGGAAGCGACCGGCCTCACCAGTCCGGAGACCTACCGCACCTGGC
This sequence comes from Gemmatimonadales bacterium, assembly GCA_035708725.1. Taxonomy (GTDB): domain Bacteria; phylum Gemmatimonadota; class Gemmatimonadetes; order Gemmatimonadales; family GWC2-71-9; genus CAMLHP01. The sequence continues at coordinate 17,194 of DASTFH010000021.1, forward strand.
GCATCTACATGGCCAACTCCGCGCGCCAGTTCGCCGCCGGCCGCATGGGCCTGGCGCAGGCGCTCCTGGCCCGACCCGATGGACGGGGTGTGGTGGAGGTGCCGAGGTCGAGGGAGGACTTGTATCGGTCGTAAGTCGTACGCGTACGGCGTACGACCTACGGCGTATGACGTATGGCGATTCCCCGCTCCAGCGTCTGCTTCACGGGGCACCGGTCCGCGATCTCGAGCAGGCGTTCGCGCTGGGCATCGGTGAGTGCGCCGAACAGCTCCAGCTGTCGCTCCACCGTCGTGATGCCAACGTCATTCTCCTCACATTGTACGCAGTCGGCCTCGTGCGACTGGGTCGTGCGCAGCCGCACCTCGACGCCGTCCAGCGGCCAGCCCTTCCGGTCCGCATACATCCGGAGCGTCATGACCATGCAGCTGCCCAGCGCGCCGAGCAGCAGCTCGTACGGCGTCGGGCCGCGATCGGTGCCGCCCAGCGAGGTCGGCTCATCGGCCACCAGCCCGTGCGAGCGCGCCTCGATCTCCGTACGGAACCCATTGAGCCCGATGCGCGCGGTGACCCAGCGGCCGCCATCCTGGTCATCCACGCTGCCAGTCCCGCCGACCGGCGCGCTCACGATGCGATCCATGCGCTGGCGGCCTGCACCGCGGTCCGTGGAATGGCATGCCCCCCCTGCTCCCAGTGCAGCGTGATGCGTGCCCCGGCCTTCTCGAGCGCGTCACTGAGCCTGGTCACGTCCTCCACGGGTACGATCGGGTCACTGCGTCCGGCAGCGATGAACACCGCAACTCCCTCGAGCATGGGCAGGTGATCGGGCTCGAATGGCATCATGGGACTGAAGAGAATGGCTCGGCGAAGCACATTGGCTTCTCGCAGGAGCATGCTGGCGGCGATGTTCGCTCCGTTGGAGAACCCCACCGCAATCATGCGGTCGCGATCCAGGTGATAGGTCCTGCTCGCGGACTCGATGAACCCGGCGAGTTCGGCCGTGCGACGCGCCAGGTCCTCCAGGTCGAACACTCCTTCCGCGAGCCGGCGGAAAAATCGCGCGGCGCCCTGCTCCGACACGTTGCCCCGTACACCGAGCAGGCCGGCGCCGGGCAGGAGTGCCCGCCCCAGAGGAATCAGGTCATTCTCATTGCCGCCAGTGCCGTGCAGGAGCAGGAGCGTCGTGCCGCCGGCCAGCGCCGAACCGGCGGTAGGCGGCACGTACCTGTGAACGTAGCCCAGCGCGTCGCCGCTCACATCCTCGGGGCCGGTGGTCTCCGCAAACACGGATTCGCCTCGCGAACTCGATGGAAGATGAATGGGCGGCAGGTTCGCCTCGATCGTCGCACGTTCCGGCTCCAGGCGATCGGGCAGCGTGAGTTGGCTCCCGAGATGGTCCCCCGACTCATCGACCGCAAAACCCGGCCCCATGGTGGCGAGCTCGAAGAGCACGCCGCCGGGCTCACGGAAATAGACCGAGCGAAAGTACTTCCGGTCGAGCACGCCGGTCGGATGCATGCCGCGCGAGAGCACATCGTCGCGGAGCTCCGCCTGCTCCCTTTCATCTGCCACGCTGAACGCCACATGATGCACCGTACCGGCGCCGCCCCTGGCCTCCCCGAAGCCGCCGATGGTGCGCAGGTTGAGCAGCCGGCCTGGCAGCGCGTCGCCCACCCCGTAGCGGCGGGTGCTGGCGTCTTCCGCCAGCTCACGAAACCCCAGCGCACTCGTCAACACCTGCTCGGTCGCTTCGCCCTCATGGACCCAGAGTGTGACCGAATGCAGGCCGCGAATGGCGTGCGCTGCGGGAATCTCCGGCACTCCATCCCACGGGGCGCCGTCGGTCGAGGCTGGGTGCGCCACCAGCTCGAGCATGAGGCCATCAGGATCGGCAAAGGACAGCACCTTCTCGACCGCGCCATCCATCTGTCGCCTGGATGGACCCTCATGACGAATGCCATGGCGCAACAGGCGCTCGATCCAGAAGCCGAGCGACGAGGGAGGCACGCTCAGCGACGTGAGGGCAACCTGCCCCGAGCCGTGCCGGCCCCGTTGCGCGCCCGGCCAGGGAAAGAATGTGAGCAGGGTGCCAGGTTGCCCGAAGGCATCACCGAAGTAGAAATGATAGCTCTGGGGATCGTCGAAATTGACCGTGCGCTTGACCAGCCGGAGGCCGAGGACGCCGAGATAGAAGTCGAGCGTACGCTGTGGATCGCTCGAGATGGCCGAGACGTGGTGCAGGCCGGAGACGGAACTCACGCCTCGCTCCGGCTCCGCCCAGCCGCCTCCCGCAGCGCCCGTTCGAACGCCCCGAGGTCGTCCCACTCTCCGTCGTAGCGCTGGCCATTCACGAAGAAGGTAGGCGTGCCGTTGACACCGCTTCGTATCCCATCCATGAACTCGTCGCGCACTTTCGAGGCAAAGGTTCCGGCATCCAGGTCCTCGGCCACGGCGTCCCGATCGAGCCCGATGGCAGCGGCGTAGTCCAGCAGATCCTCGTCTTCGAGCGCGTCCTGGTGCTCGAAGAGCCGGTCGTGCATGGCCCAGAATTCTCCCCGCTCGCTGGCGGACTCCGCTGCCTCCGCCGCGTGCTGGGCATGCGGATGGGACTCGCGCACCGGGAAATTCCGGAAGACCAGCCGCAGGTCCGCGCCCAGCTGCTCCTGCAACCGCTGCAGGATGAGATGTGCCCGGCCGCAATGGGAGCATTCGAAGTCGCCATACTCCACGAGCGTGATGGGCGCATCCGCACTTCCGGCGACATGGTCGGCATCATTCACCGGCGTGACGAGCTGGGGGCTCATGCCTGCTTCGCTTCCATCGAATCCAGCGCCTCCAGGATGCCATCTGCCCCTGGGTTCTCGCCGATGGGCGAGAGGTAGCTCCAGCGGATCACCCCGTCGCCGTCAATGACGAAGAGTGCGCGCTCGCATACCCCTTCTTCCTCGCGATACGCGCCGAAGCGACGGGCCACTTCTCCCTTCGGCTCGAAATCGCTGAGCAGGGGAAAATGGATGTGGCGTTCCTTGGCAAAGGCCGCATGGCACCACACGCCATCCACCGAGATGCCAAGGATGCGAGCATCACGATCCTTGAACTCGGAGAGGAGTTCGTTGTAGAGCGACATCTGATCGCCACAGACCGGACTGAAGTCAGCGGGGTAGAAAGCGAGGATCAGGGTCTTGCCCCTCGACTCGTCGAGCGACATCGCCTGGTCAGGCGTGCAATTCAGGGTAAAGTCGGGCGCTTTGGTGCCGGGCTGCAGGACTTTGCTGGATGTGGGTGCAGCTGAATCGGGCATATATCCTCCCGAACTGATCGCGCCAGGAGCGCGAGCGTTCGTCCGTATCAAGGTTCATGGCGGTGCATGGGACGCAGTATCCCGCGCGCTCCGCCATGCGTCGCATAGTGATCTGGGTACAGATGGGGCGCAAGGAGGTGGAGGGGTCGAGGGGTCAAGCTCGACCCCTCGACCCCTCGACCCTCAATCAATCGGCTTCAAGTTCCCGATGATCTCTGCCCGGCGGGACTCGAGAAACGGCGCGAGGACAATCCTTTCGCCGAGCGTGTCGACTGCCTCGTCCACGCCGAAGCCGGGGCCTTCGGTCGCAATTTCGAACAGGATCCCATTGGGCTCACGGAAGTAGAGACTCCGGAACCAGTAACGGTCCACCTTGCCGCTGTTGGGAATGCCCAGCGTGTTGAGCCGCTCGGCCCAGGCATCGTAGTCTTCGTCGCGGGAACGAAATGCGACATGGTGCACCCCACCCGCACCCTGCCGGGTAACCGGCAGGTCAGGCTCCTCGGCGACATGGACTTCGGCCCCGGCGCCACCCGGCCCCATTTCGTACACCTGCACCGTGTGCGCCGCGTGCTCCGGATGCGGGTAGTGTCGCACCGGGCGCATGCCCAGCACCCGCTGCAGCAGCGCATCGGTGGGCGCGAGCGTGGGCACACTCAACTGAATCGGCCCCAGTCCGCGAATCTGGTGCTCTGCCGGAACGGGACTCCTGTCCCAGGGAAAGGCGGCGCCTTCACCCGCATCATCGATCAATGCCAGGCGCTGGCCCTCGGCGTCGTCGAAATCCAGGGTCAACCGCCCGTCGCGTTCGGTGACGACGGCCAGCGCCTTGCCCTGCTCGCTCAGGTGCTCGGCCCACCACTCCATCGACTCGCGACCGGCAACTCGCAGCCCTGTCCGGCTGATGGCGCGAGTGCCGCGCCGCTCGGGTGCCATGGCCCAGTCAAAAAACGTGAGGTCAGTACCGGGCGTCCCCTTGGCATCGGCATAGAAGAGATGCCACGCGCCGACGTCGTCCTGGTTGACGCTGCGCTTGACCAGCCGCATGCCGAGAGTGCGGGTGTAGAAGTGATGGTTATTGCGAATCTGCGCCGAGATGGCGGTCACGTGGTGGAGACCGCGGAGTTCGAGTGCCATGAAGCCTTCGGGTCGAGTTATCTTAGTGCTAAGATATATGGGTGGGTGCGAGGGCGCAAGTTGAGAGACGAGAGACGAGAGACAAGAGCTGAGAGATGAGAGACGAGAGCGAGGCGACTGGGCGGATGTGCTCGACGCTGCAGCGATTCGGCAGCGCGCCGAAGCGGGGCTGGATCACCTGACGCAATGGACTCGAATTGTCTCCACCAGGACACTTTCCTGTCCTTGGGAAAGACACTTTTCTTCGCGTTTTGTCGCCCTCCGAACGTTTCCCGAAGCACCATCGTAAGTTATTGACGATAAAGCCGTTACTGGCAAGAAAAAACACGGCGACGTGAGTGATTTCACGCCGCCGTCGGCCCTGGATTTGCTCAGGTAACATGGGCCTGAGAGGAGTTGAACCTCTGACCTCACGCTTATCAGGCGTGCGCTCTAACCAACTGAGCTACAGGCCCCACACTGTTCCGCATGTCCCACCCTTCAACCAGACCCGGCCGGGCGGGCCGGGAATATAAACACCGGAGTCGGCGAGTTGGTAGCGCCGGTTTTCGGACGCAGCGCATCCGACTTTCGCAGGAGTAGCAATGTCATCACTCATGCAATTCAAGCGGGCCGTCCGCACCGAGGCCAAGCTCAAGATCCTCATCACCGGTGCCTCCGGGTCGGGCAAGACGCTGGGCGCACTGCGTCTGGCTGAGAGCCTGGCACCGGGCAGGATCGCCGTCATCGATTCCGAAAACAGCCGCTCGAGCTACTACGCGGACGGCATCGAGTTCGACGTCCTCACTCTCGCCGATCACCACCCCGACGCCTACATCGCCGCCATGGAAGTGGCGGTGGAGTCGGGCTATGCAGTGATCATCGTGGACAGTCTCTCGCACGCCTGGCAGGATGTGCTGGACCGGAAGACGGCCTACGACCGTGCCAACCCGCGCTCCAACACCTACACCAACTGGAAGCTCTTCAGTGCGGAGTGGGACAGCCTGGTGCGCGCCATCCTCGACATCCCGGCCCACGTGATTGCCACGGCCCGCAGCAAGCAGGCCTACGAGCAGGTGGACGTCGAGGGCAAGAAGAAAGTCCTGAAGATCGGCCTCCAACCGGTCATCCGGGACGGCACCGAGTACGAGTTCGCCTTGCACTTCGACCTCAACGAGGCCCACAAGGCCGACGTGAAGAAGGACAACACCCGCAAGTTCAACGATCCCGGCCAGCTCTGGGACCTCTGCGACGGCAGCATTGCGCGGGAACTCCGGGACTGGCTGGCCGCCGCCGAGCCGGTGGCCCGGCCCACCATGGCCACGGTGCGGGCCATCGATGACGCCATCGCGGCGCTCCCTGAAAAGCGCCGGCTGGAGGCGCGCCGCCGCTGGGCAGTGCGGCGCGATCGGGGTGTCACGGAGGAAGAAGCGCGGGAAATGCTCGCCCGGCTGCAGCCGTCCGCCGACGCACCGGAGGAACAGGCGCTCGCCAGCTGAGCGCCGCGGCCGCACAGTCAAGCGCCCCGTCGGGCTCTCGACGGGGCGTTTGGCTGCCTGCTGGCGTGCCTATTCCTCTTCAGGTTCGTACGGAGGATCTTCGTCGAAGTCCTCGTCCTCGTCCTCCTCGTACTCGTCATCGTCGGCGTCTTCCTCGTCGTCCTCGTCGTCCTCGTCGAAGCCGAAGCCGTCATCCTCGAACTCGTCCTCGTCGTCATCGAACCGACGACGCATGTCGAGCGCCTCCAGCGACGTCTCCCAGGCCAGCATGATCTCCTCCACCACGAAACGGTGTGTTGTCTTGCGTTCCGGGACAGGGTCCTAGGACGCGTGTTCGACCCGGGCGGCTGCCCGGGCGGCCTTCCGGCGATCCACCGCCGCCAGCTGCCGCTTGCGGAGACGGATCGTCTGCGGTGTCACTTCGATCAGCTCGTCTTCCTCGATGTACTCCAGCGCATACTCGAGCGTGATCTGCCTCGGCGGTTCGAGCATGACGTTCTCGTCCGACGCGGTGGTGCGCATGTTGGTGAGCTTCTTTTCCTTCGAGACATTGACGTCCATGTCGCCGGGACGGGCACTCTCGCCCACGACCATGCCCTCGTAGACCAGGTCGCCCGGCGAGACAAACATCTGGGCCCGCTCCTGCAGGTTCCCCAGGGCGAAAGCCACGACTGCGCCTTCGCGATCCGCCACCAGCACCCCGCGCTTCCGGCCCGCGAGCGGGCCGGCCCAGCCGCCATATTCGAGGAAGCGGTGGTGCATGATGCCAGTGCCCCGGGTGTCGGTCAGAAACTCCGAGCGGTACCCGAACAACCCGCGCGCCGGCACCCGGAACGTCATACGGACCATGCCCTGTCCCGGATTCCGCATCTCGGTCATTTCGGCGCGGCGTGGTCCCAGCTTCTCGAGCACGGTACCCATGTACTCCTCGGGCACGTCGACCATCAACTCCTCGTACGGCTCGAGCCGCTCGCCCTGCGCCCCCTCCCGGGTGATGACACGGGGCCGGGAGACCTGGAACTCGTAGCCTTCCCGCCGCATGGTCTCCATCAGGATGCCCAGGTGCAGCTCCCCGCGGCCGGACACCGAATGGGTATCCGGCGAGTCGGTGGGCGCCACCTTGAGCGCCACGTTACGCTCGAGCTCGCGGAAGAGCCGGTCCCTGAGCTGCCGGCTGGTGACATACTTCCCTTCCCGGCCGGCAAAGGGACTGTTGTTCACGATGAAGTCCACCGAAATGGTGGGCTCCTCCACGGCGATACCAGCGAGCCGCTCCGGCCGTTCCACCGAGGCGAAGGTCTTGCCGATTTCGATCCCCTCGAATCCGGCGAGCGCCACGATGTCGCCGGCGTCGGCCGACTCGACATCCACCCGGCTCAGGCCGTCGAAAGTGTAGAGCTTGGTGACCCGGTTCCGCTCGATCCCCTCATCGGTGACGAGCCCTGGCTCGCCCAGCGGGAGCAGCGCGACCTGGTCGCCCACGGCGATATGGCCGCGCTCGATGCGGCCGATGGCGATACGACCCAGGAAGCTGGAATGGTCCAGCGTGGACACCAGCATCTGGAACGGCCCGTCAGGGTCGCCCGATGGGGGCGGGACATGGCGCAGGATGGTGTCGAAGAGCGGCACGAGGTCGGTGCCGGGCTGCTCCAGATCCAGCGTGGCCGTACCGGCGCGGCTCGACGTGTAGAGAAAAGGTGCGTCGAGCTGCTCGTGGGTGGCATCGAGATCGATGAACAGCCCCAGCACTTCGTCGTGGACCCGGAGCGGCTCGGCGTCGGCCCGGTCGATCTTGTTGATGGCGACGATGGGATGAAGCCCGAGCGAGAGCGCCTTCCGCGTCACGAACCGGGTCTGGGGCATGGGACCTTCGGCCGCATCCACCAGGATGAGTACGCCATCCACCATGCGGAGGATGCGCTCGACCTCACCACCGAAGTCGGCGTGGCCGGGCGTATCCACGATGTTGATCTTGACTCCGCCCCAGTGCACCGCGGTGTTCTTGGACAGGATCGTGATGCCCCGCTCGCGCTCGAGCGGGTTGGAATCCATGACGCGCTCGGCCACCTGCTGGTTGGCGCGAAAGGCGCCGGCCTGTCGAAGCATCTGGTCCACCAGCGTAGTCTTGCCGTGGTCCACGTGCGCGATGATGGCCAGATTGCGAATCGTATTTGACACTGCGCTCCATCCTGCGTGACAGCCTGCCCCGTCTCAACCGGGGCCTGAGCGGCGCATATATAGACAGGATGAGCGGGATGGGCAATAGGGTCGACGGTCTACGGTCGACGGCCGACTGTTGACCGTTGACCGTCGACCTTCCGCCCTACCCACAATCGCCCCCCTCACACGGAGACTCGACCTCCAGCTGCACCGT
>DASTFH010000022.1:0-12269 GCA_035708725.1 Gemmatimonadales bacterium
TACCTCCGCCTGCTCGACGTGCCGGTGCCCTCCGTCTACGGGCCGACGGCGGATGAGAAGATGTTCTAGGGGCGAGGCGGTCAAGGGAGTCGAGGGGTCAAGGTGGACGAGAAGGTCGAGGTGGCTGCTCGACCCCTAGACCTCTCGACCCCTCGACCTTCGTTGCAGGTGGAACTCGCCCCGCACGGTCCAGTGCACGCCTTCATCCGCTGATTCGCGCCAGACCCAGTGGAACGAGTCCGCCTTGATCTCGAGGAAGCACCACTGCACCAGGCGGCCGTCCGCTTCGCGGTATTCCTGCACGATGTCCTTGCCCACCGGCCGGCCAATCATCCGGTTGAAGGCGCCGCTCACCGGATTGATCCAGGTAATGCCCCATTCCTGCGTTGCGCGGTCGTACACCCGGAGGGTGGTGCCATAGAGCGCGCCGCGCGGCGGCACGGGCTGGCCAACCGGGGCGCCCGGCGCCCTGGACGGCGCGATCCAGACGTCCTGCACCGCACGTCCCTCCAGCACCCAGCCAAAATGGACTTCGGCCGTGGTTTCGATCTCGGTATCGCCATGGTACAGGAGACGACCGTCCCATTCACCGATGAATTGGCCATACAGCATCAACTCATCGCCCAGACCCGCCGCCGGCCCCGGCGCCAGCAAGACCTCCGCGAGTGACATCAGTTCGCCTCCCGTGACGCCGGCGGAACGATGCCCTGCAACCGGCAATAGACCACGAGCTGGCCATAGTGCTCACAGCCATGCTCGATGAATGCCTCGGCCTGCTCGAGGCTCGCCCCATCGGTCGAGGCGCCTGGCGACGACAAGGCTGACGTCACGCCGGCAAACCCGTCGCGCAGCAGCTTCACCAGCTCGCGCTTGTTGCGATACCGTCCGGTCGGGAGCGCGTTGGCCGAGCCGTCGGGCGATTTCCCCTCGAGTACATCACGACAGTACTCGTTCCAGTAGGCGACATGGCTCAACTGTTCAGCAAACGTACGCGCGCCCTGGGAGGGACGAGCATCGTACTTCTCTTCCGGGAAGGCTTCCGCAAGGTCAACCAGCTTGTTGCCAATGGCGGTCCAGCGGGCTGCGAGGTAGCTGCGCATTGCATTCGCTCCATCGTGGTGGTGGTACTCCCTGTCCCGGCCAAGCTAGCGCCGGACACCACGTTGAGGCTTGCGATTTCTTGCGCGACTGACGAAAGCGCTCAGGTACGCCGGGGAAAGAGGGGCGTCGCGGGAGCGACTCGATGCATGGGAAGGCGCGCGCCGCGGGCAACGGCGGAAGGAGTGATCCCGAATCGCCGGCCGAACGCCGTGATGAAGTGGCTCAATGAGCCGAATCCGGTCGCGTAGCAGGTATGCGTGACGCTGGCACCGCGCCGAAGCATGGCCGCCGCATGCCGCAGCCGCACCGCCGCGAGATAGCGATGGGGTGAAATGCCGGTCACATTCCGAAAAACCCGGCTGAGATGGTAGGGACTCATGCCGGCGGCGGCGGCCAGCTCACGGAGTGCGAGCGGCCGCGCATGCTCGGCTTCAATGAGGTCGGCCACCCGCTCGATCCCCCGGATGACCCGGGCGTTGTGGCTCGTGCGCCCTGCCGGGACGGCACCGGCAACAGCCATGAAGAGCTCGGCGGCGATGAGGTCGAGCCGGACTTCCTGGCCCGCTCCGCAGCTCTCGATGCGGCGCCGAAGGAAGCGCGATCGCGCATCCAGCCCGAAAACCGGCGGCCGTAGCGCCGGCATCCCGGCCGACCGGAGATCCTCGGCCGCCTGCTCGCCCAGCGCGACAGACAGACACTCATCACTTGGAGCCTCGTCCTGGTGCACGCAACTGTAGGTCATGCCCCGTGCCGTAACGAAGACCGTACCCGGGTCAAGCTGCCACTGGCCACCCTGCATCCGCACCTGAAAACCGCCACCTTCGACAAAGTTGATCGAGTCCAGGCGGGAGACTTCGTGATCGGGATCGGCGTGGGGCACACCGGGCTCGTGGGCGAAACGCCGGAGCGTCACATCGGGAGTGGAGAGGAGCGTGGAGAGCTGGTTCATGGCGGTGGAAATGTTACACCATGCCCGCAGCCCTCACCAGCCGCGCCACCGAGCGATCATTTGGTGTCCGAAAATGGCGAGTCAGCATGCGGTCCAGGCCCTAGCTTAGGGTCCATGCGGAAAGTCGAACGACCCGAAAGGATGGACACGATGGAATCATTGACCCAGGCACGACCCCGCAAGACCGGCGTGCCGAGAGGCCGGGAAGAGATCCGGTTCACCTACCGCCCCTCCTCCCTCGGCCTCATCCTGATCGCCGTCAGCAACCTCGGCGTGCGCGCCGTGATGCTGGGTGACGACCACGAGACGCTCCGCCAGGACCTGGCAAAGCGCTATCCGGAAGCCAAACTGGTGAATGGCGACGCGAGACTCGCGACGCGGGTGGTCGAGGCGGTGGAACACCCCGAGCGACCGGCGGACGTGCCGATCGACATGGATGGAACGGCGTTCCAGAAGCAGGTGTGGCAGGCACTCCGGCAGGTGCCGGCCGGCCAGACGGTGAGCTACGGCGAGCTCGCCCGTCGCATTGGCCACCCGGCCGCCGTGCGCGCCGTGGCCCACGCCTGCGCCACCAACCCGCTCGCCGTGCTGGTGCCCTGCCACCGCGCGGTGCGGAGCAACGGCGCCCTCGCAGGCTACCGGTGGGGGTTGGCGAGGAAGAAGGCGTTGCTGGACAGGGAGCTGAGAGTTAAGAGTTGAGAGTTAAGAGCGTTCTCAACTCTCAACTCTCAACTCTTAACTCTCAACTCCTCCCACAGAAATGCATACGTCAACGCCCGCCGGAACGCGAGCTCGCTGTTGTCGGACGAGCCCGCGTGGCCGCCTTCGATGTTCTCGTGCAGCCAGACGTTCTTGTATCCCATGGCCTGCAGCTTGGCGGCCATCTTCCGCGCCTGTACCGGTCCTACCCGGTCGTCACTCGTCGCGGTATAGAAAAGAATCGGCGGATAGTCCATCCCCGGCTTCACGTTCTGGTAGGGCGAGAAGGTCTGGATGAACTTCCATTCCTCCGGCTTCTCGGGATCACCATACTCCGCGATCCACGACGCACCGGCGGCGAGGTGCACGTACCGTTTCATGTCCAGCAGCGGCACGCCGCAGACGATGGCGCCGAACAGCTGTGGATAGACAGTGTACATGTTGCCCATGAGCAGGCCACCGTTGCTGCGACCCTCGGCGCCCAGGTGCACCCGCGACGTCACGCCCCGCGTCACAAGGTCCTCGGCGATGGCCGCAAAATCTTCGTAGGCCCTGGGCCTGTTCTCCTTAAGCGCTGCCTGGTGCCACGCCGGGCCGTATTCGCCGCCGCCCCGGATGTTGGCCAGGACAAACACGCCGCCCTTCTCCAGCCAAGCCGGCCCCAGCACGCCGTCATACGACGGCAGCTCGGAGATCTCGAACCCGCCGTAGCCGGTGAGCAGCGTCGGGTTGCTGCCGTCGAGCTTCAACCCCTTGCGCGACACCTGGAAATACGGCACCCGGGTGCCATCCTTCGAGGTCACGAAATGCTGGGTGACTTCATACGGTGACGCGTCGAAGAAGGCCGGGCCCTGCTTGATGACCTGTGCCACGCCTTCACCGAGCACGCCGCGCTGCAATGTGGCCGGCGTGAGGAAGCCTTCCACGCCCAGCCAGTACTCATCGGTCGAATCGGGATCGGTCTCCACGATCTGCACGGTGCTCATGGCCGGCGCTCCCGCCAGCGCCTCGCGCTTCCACTCTCCCTCGGCGGGCGTCAGCACCTCGAGCCGGGTCTTCACGTCGTCCAGAATGCCGAGGATGAGATGGTGACGGGTCCAGCGATAGGATGAGAGTGAGCTGTGTTCCGTGGGCTGGAAGAGCGCGGTAAAATCACGCTTTCCTGCCAGGAACGCGTCCGCCTTGATGGCCAGCAACGATCCCGTGGGCCACGTGCGGCCGCCCGTGGTCCACGGCGACTTGAGCTCGACCAGCATCCACTCGCGCTCGAAGTCGATGCCGGCGTCGTCGGGGACGTCCACGTGAACCAGCTTGCCGTCACGGTTCAGGTAGAGATCGCCATGATAGAAATCCCGGGTGACCGAGACGAAGTCGCGCTCGAAGCCGGGCGTGCGGTCGCGATAGGCGGAGACCGACATGTCGGTCGGCTTGCCTTCGTAGATCGTTTCCGCCGAGTCGAGTGGTGTGCCGCGGGTCCACCGCTTCGCGATCCTGGGATAGCTCGACTCGGTCATGGAGCCGGGCCCGAAATCGGTGCCGACATAGACATGATCCCGGTCGATCCAGCTCACCCGCGACTTGGCCGAGGGCAGCACAAAGCCAGCTTTGACGAAGGTACGGCTCGGCATGTCGAACTCGCGCACGGCCGAAGCATCACCGCCGTCAGGCGAGAGTGAGATGAGGCACCGCTCGTAGGAGGGCTCCAGGCACTGCGCCCCGTGGTACACCCACTTCTTCCCCTCGGCGCGAGCCAGCGAGTCGACATCGAGAATGACTTCCCAGTGGGGATTCGGCTTCCGGAATTCGTCGAGCGTGGTGCGGCGCCAGAGCCCGCGGGGATGCGCCTTGTCGCGCCAGACATTGTAGAGATAGGCGCCCTGGCGGCTCACATAGGGAATGCGCGCGTCCGAATCGAGCACCCGCTGGATCGTGGTCCGGAGCGAGTCGAATGAGGGGCCCGTGAACTTCGCGAGCGTGACGGCGTTCTCCTGCCGCACCCATTGCATCGCACTGTCGGAGCGTACCTGCTCCAGCCAGAGGTAGGGATCGTCAGTGGCCGAGGGGAGATCGCGTGCGCTACCCTGCGCCAGGACTGGCGCAGTGATGACCGAGAGCAGGAGGAACGAAGCCAGCGAGCGTCGCATGGTGATGTCCGGAAAGAGGGAGGCGTGACGGAAGTTCGTGCGGAGTGGCGTTGAGCGTCAAGCGTCGAGCGCCAAGCGTTTCGATGAGAGGCCACCGTCACCCTGAGCGAGCGCAGCGAAGCGAAGGGACCGAACCTCACCTCGACCACGCCTCTTCGGCCGCTTCGCGACCTCAGAGTGACATCGGCTTCGACCATCAGCTCGTAGCTCGCAGCTCATGGCTACATTCCAGATGTCCCCCGACGATCGGAGCCCACTACCCCATGCCTCCCCGTCCCTACATCCTCTCCGAAGCGACCTGGGAAGACGTTCGCGGTTCATCATACGAAGTCGCCATCCTGCCATGGGGTGCCACCGAGGCGCATAATCGTCATCTGCCCTATGGTACGGACAACATGGAAGCTGAGGCGGTCGCGATCCGCGCGGCGGCGAACGCCTGGGACAAGGGCGCCCGGGTGGTAGTCCTGCCGACCGTGCCGTTTGGAGTGCAGACGGGACAGCGGGAAATCCCGCTTTGCCTCAACATGAACCCGAGCACCCAGGCTGCGGTCATTCGCGACCTGCTGCCCGCGCTCTCGATGCACGGCGTGCGCAAGCTGCTCATCCTCAATGGCCATGGCGGCAATGATTTCCGGCAGATCATCCGCGAGCTGCAGCCGGAAGCCGGCCTCGTCCTCTGCCAGGCCAACTGGTACAGTGCGGTGAAGCCGGCGCCCTATTTCGACGAGCCCGGCGACCACGCCGGCGAGCTGGAGACGAGCGTCATGCAGCATGTGGCGCCGGACCTGGTGCGACCGCTCTCGACAGCGGGCCCCGGCGCCGCTCGGCCCTTCACTATTCAGGCGTTCCGTGACGGATCAGCCTGGACGCCGAGACACTGGATTGACGTCACCGACGACACGGGGGTCGGGAACCCTGCCTCGGCAACCGCCGAGAAGGGCGAACGCTTCATGGGCGCGGTGGTGGACTGGCTGGGCAATTTCCTGGTGGAGCTGGCGGCGGCGGATCCCGGAAGCCTGCATGGATCGAGGAGCGAACCCTGAGGGGCGCCGTACGGGCGGCTCTCAGAGCCGCCCCTCCCTCTCCCGGTCAGAGGGCTTCCACAAGAATCACGAAAGCACAAAGAGCACGAAACGGTCGACGGTGGACGGAGGGAGGCATCCCGATGCGCCTATCCAGTGGAGTCTTTGCTCTCAGTCTCCTTGTCGCATGCACGGGAGGCGAACGCTCGTCCGGCCCACCCACCATACAGGCGACGGCCGATATGGTGTATGGCTCCGACACCGGCGCGGTCACGTTCGGTGACATTCGGCGCATGGCCGTGGATCAATGGGGCCGCCTCTATGCCCCGGACGGTCAGGATGCGGTGGTGCGTGTGTTCGACTCGCTCGGCACCCTGGTGCGCACCATCGGGCGGCGGGGTGAGGGACCGGGAGAATTCTCGCTGCTGCTGGGGGTCGCCTTCGGGCCGAAGCATCATCTCTTCGCGTACGACGCGCAACTCTATCGAATTACGGAGTTCGATACCGGCGGCGCAGTTTTGGCTACCTATCCCCTGCCGGTCCGATCCTTCGGCTTCCTCTGGGAAGGGGGCATTGACTCGGCCGGTCGCCTCCTGGACCGCCAGAGTATCCGTAGCGACTCAGGATTTGCTGATATCATCCGGCGTGTTGAGCTGCCAACCGGCGTCACTGATACGATGCCGTTTCCCCATTGCGATCTCATTCCGCCCAGGGCTTTCGTGTTCCCTCATGGGGGAATGGCTGTCCCCTACGCCGCGGGCGGCATGACCTGGCTCGATGCTTCGGGAGCTGTCTGGTGCGCCAACTCCGACCGCGCCGTGGCCTATCGTGCTCCATTCGGCTCCAGCGCTCCGGTGGATTCCTTTGTCAGCCCGGCGGTGCCACAGCCGGTGACCGCCGAGGAGCGAGCCGAGGCCATCGCACGCGCTGAGAAATTCAAGAAGCGCGCGGGGGATGCCATCCTGGACTACGGCATGATTCCGGGTGTGAAGGCCGTGCTGCAAGGGCTCAATCTCGACGCTGACGGACGACTCTGGATGCAGGTCATGGATTCCGCCGGACCGGTGCTGCACGTCTTCAGCCCCGACGGCCACTGGATAGCCCGGGTGCGCCTCGACCATGAGCTGGCCGACTATCATCATCTCGCCTTCCATGGCAATCACGTCTATGCCGTGGGAGCCGCTTCACTCGGTGCGCCGGTGGTGTATCGGTACCGGGTGGAGTTGCCGTGACAGGACGGGCAAGACGGACAAGGCGGGCAAGACGGACAGGTTGCCACCCTGAGAGAGCGTAGCAACCGGGGTTGAATCTCTTCTGACCTCCACAGCAGACGACCGACGACCGATGACCGACAACTCACTTGCCCGTCCTGCCCGTCCTGCCCGTCCTGCCCGTCTTGCCCTCGGCGCCGCCTGCCTTGCTGTACTGCTCCTGTCACTGCCGGCGCGGCAGGGAGTGGTACCGCCACCGCCGTCACACGGTGCTCCGTTCGTGTGGAACCAGGACTCGCTCTGGCGTGGCCTGGAAGCGAAGTATGTGGCGCTCCGAGCCACCGGGTGTAGCGATGGCGAGGAATCGCGCGGCATTTCTGCCGTAGAGGCGCAGCTCGATACCATCGCCAGCGCACCTCTGTCGCCCGCCGACACCCGGTTCGATTCACTGGAGCAGGCCTTCTTTGCCCTGGGACCGGTCGCTGCGGCGTGCCCCGCCAGTCTCCACGAGTATGTCGCGCTTTCCGGCCGGCTCCGGCAGGTCATCAAGACGCAATCCCGCCTGTGGAATCCTGACGACGCGAGAGCAAAGCAGCGCGTGTACCGGCTTCTCTATGGCGCCCGCGCGGCCATCGAGGAAGCCATGCTGCAGCACCCCGACAGTGCCGACGCTCTTCTCCTCGGCCGCGACGAGCCCTCGGCGACGCCGTCGGCCGTGGTGCATGGCGTTCGCGTCCACTCGGGCGACATGCTGGTGTCGCGCGGCGGCTATCCCACCTCGGCGCTCATCGCCCGGGGCAATGATTATCCAGGCAATTTTTCCCACGTGGGCCTGGTGCACGTGGACCGGGCGACGCACGCCGTCTCGGTGATCGAAGCGCACATCGAAGTCGGCGTTGCCGTCGCGACCGCCGACGAGTATCTCGCCGACAAGAAGCTCAGGGTCATGGTGCTGCGCCCGCGCGCGGATCTTGCCGCGCTCCAGGCAGACCCCATGCTGCCGCACCGCGCCGCATCGCTGGCGCTCGAGCGGGCGCGGGCCGGCCACACGCCCTATGACTTTACCATGGACTACACCGATCCCTCCAAGCTCTTCTGCTCCGAGGTGGCGTCATCGGCCTATCGCGACGTGGGCATAAACCTGTGGATGGGCCTCTCCACCATCACTCGCCCCGGCATCCGTCGCTGGCTTTCGGCCTTCGGCGTTCGGCACTTCGAGACGCAGGAGCCGTCGGACCTGGAATACGACCCGCAGCTAGTGGTCGTCGCCGAATGGCGTGACCCCGTCACGCTGTGGCAGGATCATGTAGACAACGCCGTGATCGACGCGATGCTCGACGATGCCGACAACGGGACCGCACTGGAGTATGCCTGGTACCGCCTTCCCCTGGCCCGGCTCGCCAAGGGGTACAGCACCGTGCGCGTGGCGCTTGGGGGCCAGGGACCGATTCCCGAGGGAATGCCTGCCGTTTCAGCGCTCCGCCATGAAGCCTTCGTCGAGCGGCAGCGAGCGCTGGCGGCACAAGTCCGGGTGGCTGCGGATGCGCTGGAGGCGGCGCAGGGCTACCGACCCTCCTACTGGACGCTGGTGGACCTGGCAGCCCGGGCGGTCCGGGCGCACTCCCTCTAGCTGCCCCGCCTCGCCGGCCGTATCCTCAAGCGATCCACCATCCGGAGTTCCCTCTGACTGACGCTGACCTGGCCGCCGCCCTCGCCGACCGTTATCACCTCGAACGTGAGGTCGGTGCCGGCGGCATGGCGACAGTGTACCTCGCCGAGGACCTCAAGCACCATCGCAAGGTTGCGATCAAGGTCCTCAGGCCGGAGCTGGCTGCGGTCATCGGCGCCGCGCGGTTCCTGCGCGAGATCCAGACGATCGCCAATCTGCAGCACTCCCACATTCTCGGATTGATCGACTCGGGCGAGGTGAACGGCACGGCCTACTACGTGATGCCGTTCGTCGAAGGCGAGTCGTTACGGGACCGGCTCACGCGCGAGAAACAGCTGCCCATCGGCGACGCAGTCCGCATCGCCACCGAAGTCGCTTCTGCGCTGGACTACGCCCACCGCCACGGCGTGATCCATCGCGACATCAAGCCGGAAAACATCCTGCTGCACGACGGCTCCGCCCTGGTCGCCGACTTCGGCATCGCGCTCGCCGCGAGCAAGGCCGGCACCCGGATGACCGAGACCGGGATGTCGCTCGGCACTCCGCATTACATGTCCCCCGAACAGGCGATGGGCGAGCGGGAGATCGGGCCCACGAGCGATGTCTACGCCCTGGGCTGCGTAACCTACGAAATGCTGGCCGGCGAGCCGCCCTTTACCGGTCCGACCGCCCAGGCCATCATCGCGCGGGTCGTTACGGAGGAGCCGCGCAGCCTCACGCTTCAGCGGCGGACGGTCCCACCGCATGTCGAGGCCGCTGTGAATCAGGCCCTGGCAAAGGTGCCGGCAGACCGGTTTACGACCGCGCGCGAATTCGTTGATGCGCTGCACGGGCGCAGCGCAGCAGTCGCCGCGTCGGCCGGCACCGCGCGGCCCGCGCCGGTCCCGGCGCCGCCGGCGTGGCGGCAGCCGCTGGTGCTCGCGCTCGCCGTCGGGCTGGCAGCGGCGCTGACGCTGATGGCATTCCAGTGGCGCGCGGCGCATCGCGAGCAGCCGTCCGCCGTGGTCCGCTTTACGGTTCCCATGCCGTCCGCCATGCTCACCACCAACGCAGCCCTCGGCACCAACCTGGCGCTGTCGCCGGATGGCCGGATGCTGGTGCACGCGGTGGTGGGCGACAACGGGGCGGCACGCCTGGTACTGCGTCCGCTGGATGACGCTACCGGCCGCGCGATTCCCGGGACTGACGGCGCGCAGCAGCCGTGCTTTTCGCCGGACGGCCAATGGGTGGCGTATCTCGTGGGGAATGTCATCTGGAAGGTGCAGGTGGATGGCGGAAGGCCCGTCATGGTCGGCCCCACGGGCGTGGGACCGGTCGGGCTGAGCTGGGCCAAGGGCGGGTCGATCCTGGTGGGGACGACGGTCGGATTGCTCGCGGTGCCGTCGGCCGGCGGTTCTCCGAAGATTCTGGCGGCGCCCGACTCGGGGGCTGGTGATCTGTACTTCATCCAGCCCCAGGTGCTTGCCGACGGCGTCACCGTACTGTTCGGCATTCAGCCAGCCGGCGGGCTGGCCCGCACCACCCTGGGCATGCTGTCACTCAAGACGGGCGCGGTCACCCGGGTCAATCTGGGACTCATCCATCCGCTGGGCGTGATTGACGGCACGCTGGTGTACGTCACCCCGGCCGGCGCACTCAGTGCGGTCAAGTTCGATGCGAAGACTGGGCGAACCACATCCAGTCCAGTCGCGCTAGGCCCCAACATCATGACCACCGTCGCCGGCGCCAGTGAAGCTGCACTGTCGGCCAGTGGCACCCTCGCCTACCAGTCGGCGAACACGGCGGCCGTCGTCGGGTGGGCGGACCTGAACGGTGGATTCCAGCCAGTGCTGACCGAGCCGCAGACGTACACGTACCCTCGTCTCTCTCCCGACGGCACCCGGATCGCGATGTCCATCGGCGCGGGCGGGAGGTCGGATATCTGGGTGTACGACATCCGGTCCTCCACGCCGAGCCGCCTCACCAACTCGGGTACGCTCAACGACCGGCCCGAGTGGACACCGGACGGGAAGCGCGTGCTCTATCGGGCAGACCGGGGAAACCGCACCGCAATCTGGTGGCAGCCCGCCGACCTCAGCGAGGCTCCGGAGCCGCTGCTCGTGAATGACCGCCGCAACTATTACGAGGGCGTGGTGTCGCCGGATGGGCGGACGCTGGCCTACCAGGTGGATGACGGCGGCGCCGCCCAGGCTGATGTGATGTTCCGGCCCGTGTCCGGCGATACCGCGTCGCACCCGGTCGCGGCCAGTGAATTCGTCGAGGCGCAGCCCAGGATCTCGCCCGACGGGCGATGGATTGCCTACGTGACCGACGCGTCAGGGATTTCGGAGGTCGTGGTGCAACCCTTCCCCGGCCCGGGCGCCCGGGTGCAGGTGTCAGCTGGCGGAGGTTCGGAGCCGGTCTGGTCGCGGGATGGCCGCCATCTCTACTATCGCGATGGCCGGCATCTCATCGCGGCCACGGTCTCGACCACAGGCGGCTTTGCCGTCACGGGTCGCAGCGAACTGTTCGCCGACACCTACATGTTCGCGCAGGCGCCGCACGCCAATTACGACGTCTCGCCGGACGGAACCCGGTTCCTCATGGTGAAGAGCGCCGAACTGCCCGAGCTCCTCGTCGTGCACGGCTGGCGGAGCGAACTGCAGGCCCGGATGCGCGGCGCGCAGGGGCATTGACGTGAGCGATGGCGTGGCGCCCGTTTCCGCCGCCCTCGCCGATCGCTACCGCCTCGAGCGCGAGCTCGGCCAGGGCGGCATGGCCACGGCGTACCTCGCGCATGACCTGAAGCACGATCGCACGGTGGCGGTGAGAGTGCTGCGACAGCAGCCGCCCACATTCCCTTGAGGACCCAGCGGAGCAGTGATCCATGGACACCGACATCCAGTGGGCGCGCCCCCGCGATGTGGAGCTGGACCTCTTTGGCATCACCCACATCGGGCTGGTCCGGAAGGAAAACCAGGACCACTTCATGCTCTGCACCGTCCACCCGCAGGTGGTGGTGCATGGGACCAGCCTTCCGGATGCGGACAAGCTGCCACTCCGCGGGGAGCGGCTGGCCACCTACATGCTCGTGGCCGACGGAGTGGGTGGCGGATCCGGCGGCGGTGATGCGAGCCGGCTCGCGCTCGAGACCATCACCGAGTATGTCGCGTCGTCGCTGCGTTCCTACCATGCGGCGGGCGCTGCATCTGACGGCGAATTCTACCAGGCCATGACCACGGCGGCGCTGGAAGCACACGAAGCCGTTCGCCAGCGGGCGCTCAGGGATCCCGACCACAAGATGGCGACGACGCTCACCCTGGCGGTCGCCGTCTTTCCATGGATGTACGTGATCCAGGTCGGCGACAGCCGCTGCTACCGCTACTGGCACGGGGAACTGACCCAGATGACCCGCGACCAGACCATTGCCCAGGCACTGGTGGACCAGGGCATCATGCCCGCTGAGCGGGCCGAAACGTCGCCCTTCAGCCACGT
>DASTFH010000023.1:0-41676 GCA_035708725.1 Gemmatimonadales bacterium
CGCACCATGGCGCGTTCGTCGTCAAAGAGGAATTCCGCGAGGGCCCGCGCCGTCTCGGTCTTGCCCACGCCCGTCGGTCCCAGGAAAATGAACGATCCCGTGGGACGATTGATATCCTGCAGGCCGGCCCGGCTGCGCCGAACGGCGTTGGCGACCGCCGTCACCGCGGCCTCCTGCCCCACAACCCGACGCCCCAGCTCCTCTTCGAGACGCGTCAGCCGCTCACGCTCTGACTCGAGCATCCTGGACACCGGAATGCCCGTCCACTTGGCCACGATCTCGGCGATATCCTCGGCGTCCACTTCCTCCTTGAGATACCGCGCCTTGGCCTGCACCTCGGCGAGACGGGCTTCGTCGCTCACCAGCTTCCGCTCCAGCTCGGGGATGCGGCCGTAGCGGAGCTCAGCTGCTTTCTGCAGATCACCGCGACGAGTGGCAAGGTCCACTTCATTGCGGAGCGACTCGACCTCGGCCTTGTTCTGCCGGATGCCCTGGATGGCGTCCTTTTCCGATTGCCACTGCGCCTTCATCCCGGCGCTCTGCTCCTTGAGGCCGGATATCTCCTGCTCCACGCGGGCCAAGGCCTCCCTGCCTGCCTTGTCCTTCTCGCGTGAAAGCGCCTCGCGCTGGATCTCGAGCTGGGTGATGCGGCGCTCGACCTCATCGATCTCCTGCGGCAGGCTGTCGATCTCGATGCGCAGCCGGCTGGCGGCTTCGTCCACCAGGTCAATCGCCTTGTCCGGCAGGAACCGGTCGCCGATGTAACGGTCCGAGAGCGTCGCCGCCGCGACGATGGCGTTGTCGGTGATCCGCACGCCGTGGTGGACTTCATACTTTTCCTTGAGGCCACGGAGAATCGCGATGGTATCGGCCACACTCGGCTCGCCCACCAGCACCGGCTGGAAGCGTCGCTCGAGGGCGGCATCCTTCTCGATGTGCTTGCGATACTCATCGAGCGTCGTGGCACCTACCACATGCAGTTCGCCCCGGGCCAGCGCCGGCTTCAGCAGGTTGGACGCATCGACCGCACCCTCGGCGGCCCCGGCGCCCACGATCGTGTGCAGTTCGTCGATGAAGACGATGTAGCGGCCCTCGGCCTCCACCAGTTCCTTGATAACCGACTTCAGCCGCTCCTCGAATTCACCACGATACTTGGCACCGGCGAGGAGCTGGCCGATATCGAGCGTCACGAGCTCCCGATTCCGGAGCGACTCGGGCACGTCTCCGTTCACGATCCGCTGCGCCAGCCCCTCGACGATGGCCGTCTTCCCCACACCAGGCTCGCCAATGAGGACAGGGTTGTTCTTGGTGCGGCGTGACAGCACCTGCATGACGCGACGGATTTCCTCGTCGCGGCCGATGACGGGGTCGAGCTTCCCGCCGCGGGCGAGCTCGGTGAGGTTCCGGGTGAACCGCTCCAGCGCCTGGTACTTCTCCTCCGGCGACTGATCGGTGACGCGATGCGAGCCGCGCACCGACTCCAGCGCTTCCCGGAGATCATTCGGACTGACGCCAGCATCGCTCAGGAGCTGGCGTGCGGTGGTCCCCTTCTCTTCTGCCAGAGCCAGGAGGAGGTGCTCCGTCGAGACGTACGCATCGTCGAGCTTCTTCGCTTCCTGCTCGGCCCGATCAAAGACCCGGTTGAGCTCCCGGCTGAAGCTGGGCTCCGCCCCGCCGCTCTGGCTGGGGAAGCGCGCCAGCTCCCGCGCCACGCCTTCCGTAAGCGCCGTGACATTGAGGCCGGCCTTCTGCAGGAGCGGTTGGACGATTCCTTCCGGCTGCGCCAGGAGCGCGGCAAAGAGATGAGCGTCGTTGGTCACCGGGTTGCCGTGCTCGCGCGCCATCGCCGCGGCGTCCCGGAAGGCCTCCTGCCCCTTGATGGTCAGTCGTTCTGGGCGAATCATGTCAGCTCCGTAAACTGGATGGCCCTGCTGCCTGGTCGCAGCTCGCAGGTCGCGGGTCACGGGTCGCTCGACGTCGGACGTCGGATACCGGACGCGTGGCGCCTGACGCCTTAGGGCAATCCATATACCCGAAGGCTCTGCCGGATTGGCAGAAATGACAAGGGCCGGGGGTATTGGCGGGGCGCATGGCCATGCGCGCCGACAATGCCCCCGGCCCTACCGTTCACTGGTCACGCGGCGGGCGGCAATCATGCTCCGCACGTATCGCGTGCCATCCACCGTGAGCCCGTACCAGAAAACTCCTGGCGTTACCGCTCGTTCTCCATCACTGAACTGCCCATTCCAGTACGCCTCGAACTCCCCACATCCCATCCGCACCCGGTCCAACCGCACCGTCGAATCATTGGCGAGGGTGGCGACCGCGACCTCCTGGGCCAGCACATTGTAAATCTTGAGCGTAACGACGGGCCGATGTCCGTCTTTGCACACCTCTTCGTGGATCACGAAAGGGATGGTCGTGGACGGGAAGAACGGGGTGGGGTAGGTCTCCTTGAGCTCGATGCTCGGAAGGGGATCCCGGACCTGCTGTGCCGCGACCGGAGATACCACCCCCAGCAGCAACCCAAGCCACCACCCCGGCCACGCGAAGCGGACCATTGGCGTTCCTCTCAGACTGGGTGTGAGGCCTGGCGGCACCTCCAGAGTACGGTTGAAGTGGACTGCGCCATCGGCAAAATGCTGGACGGCTGTCTAGGCGTCAACGGTCAACAGTCAACGGTCGACGGTCAGCCAACCGCCGGCATCCGACCTTGGAGGATGCCCTGACCCGCTCCGCCGTCGCTCAGTCCGTCCCTCGCCCCTGCTGCTCCCAGAAGGCGAGGGCCGGCAAGGCACTCCCCTCCCCGAGATGGTGCGTGATGAATCGGGCCAGGAGGCGGCGGTGCGCTGCCGCATGTGCCATGTCAAGCATGGGTAGCGGGGAGCCGGGATCCAGTAGCGCGCCCAGATCGCGCCGCGCCTGCTCCGGCAGCCGAACAGAGGTGAAGCGCGTGGCGCAGGCGGCACAGAGCGCTCCGCCGTCATGTGTGCTGAAGGCAAACTCACCGCTCTCCCGCACCGGATTCCCGTCGAGGACGCATGCGTCGAGCGCCGGTGCAAAGCCGAACGCCGAAACGAGCAGCCAGAGAAGCCGAATCCCCAGCGCATCGAGTTCCGTCCCGGTCGCTTCCTCCAGCACGCCGAGCGCGCTCGCCAGGAAGTCGAACACGCCCGGATCCGGATCGGGCGGCGCAAAACGGAGCATCACTTCGGCCATGGCCGTGGCGGCCGAGTATCGGCCCAGGTCCGCGGCAAGCCCCACATGCACCAGTCCCACGTCGAAGGCCGTGAGCAACTGCAGTTCCCGGCGCTGCAGAATGATCATGTGGGCCGTGCCTTCGCTCAGGAGCTGCAGCGAGGCCCCGAAGCGGCTCCGTGGCCGCAGCGCTCCCTTGGCGATGGCGCTCTGCACGCCGTGCTCGCGTGTCGCCAAGCGGACGATCTTCGAGCTCTCGCTGTACCGCAGGGTGGAAAGAATGATTGCGGGAGTGGTGACGAGCATGGTGGAAGAATAGTGGGCGTGTGGCAGGGGGCATAAGACCTGCCGTGTACGCCCCAAGCCCCACGCCCTACCACCCCACTCGCACTCCCGCCATCACTGTCCGGCCCCGGCCCGGGAAACCGGCAATCACCTCGTAATCGCTGTTCAGCAGATTCTCGCCCCGGGCGGTGAGCGTCACCTCCGGGGTCCGGGCCGCACCCCCCAGCAGGGCGAAGCCGACTGCCGCGTTCAGGATCGCGTACGACGGCAGGGTCACCCGGACAGAGGGTACGCTTCCGAAGTCCACATCATCGCGACTGCCGGTGTAGAGCACGTCGGCGTCGAGATGCAGGCGAGCCAGTGGTGACGCACTGCCCCAAAAGCGAACCAGGTTGGCGGGGCGACGGAGGAGCCGGTCGCCCTGGCTGAAGCCCAGGCTGCTGCTCGGGCCCGCATCGGTGACGCGAGTCTCGAGCCAGCTCCACGAGGCCCCCACGGAAAGCGCGGTGCAGATCCGCGCCGTCGCAGAGGCTTCGATGCCCCGTGCCAGGGCGGCTCCCAGATTCTGGTAGGTAGGCTCACCCGGTGGCGCAGACAGGTACTGGATCAGGTTGCGGAAGCGCTGGTCATACCAGGTGAGTGCCGTGCGAAGCCGGCCATCCGCCAGGTCATGCTCGAGGCCCACTTCCCAGCTGCGCGAACGCTCCGGATCGAGATCGCGGTTGCCAACTTCAAACGGCGAATTGGCGAAATTCTCGGCAAACGTCGGCGCCTTGAAGCCAGTGCCAGCCGCGCCCCGAAGCGCGAAGCCTCGCGGCAGGGCCACGCGCGCCCCAGCGCGCCATGTGGCGTAGTCACCGAACGCCTCGTCATGGTCGAGCCGGCCGCCGGCCGTGAGGATGAGGCCCGTCACCGGCTCGGCGCGGGCCTCAAGGTACGCCGCGACGTCATTGCGCGACGCGTCAAAGGGAGGATCGCTCACGGTGCTCGTGCCGTCACCGAAATTCGATGTATAGGAGGCGGCAGCGTTGACAAGCTGGCGCTCGAACTGCGCGCCCGCCGAGATCATCGAACGCAGGGTTGGCCGAAGGATGGCTCGGCCGTCCAGGTTCCAGCGGGTCGAACCGGATTCGCTCGTCGAGGCGTACGCGAATCCGGTGCTGTCCCACGCACCGTCCGGCATGTCGTCGAAGAATGACCGGCTTCGGGCCACGGCCGCGGCGCCGCGCAGCTCCACCACGGACGAGAGCTGGCGGCCGCCGTCCAGGCCCAAAGCGAGCGAACGCCCATGTGAAAACTGGTTGCTGTCGGACGGTACTCCTGCTCCGTCCGTGGGAAAATGAAAGGTCTTCCAGCCGTATCGGGCTGTGAGTGAGACGTCGCTCCGGCCGTCTGGCCGCCAGACCAGCCTGCCCGTCCCTGCCGAATTGCGGAAGTCGCTGTTGAAGTCGTAACTGCCCGTGGTGGTCGAGGATGACCCACCCAGCGACCAGGCGAGGCGTCCCGTGGTGCCGCCAGCGTCAGCGCGCCCGAGCAGTGAACCGAACGTCCCCCCTTCGACGGCGCCGCTACCCCGCACCGCGCCACGCCCCTGCTTCGTCACGATCCGCACTACGCCGGTCACGGCGTCGGAGCCGTAGGTCACGCTCGCCGGCCCGCGAACGATCTCGATCCGCTCAACGTCATCGAGCGTGAGGCTGGAAAAGTCGAATGCTCCCCCCGGTTCATTCACCGGCACACCGTCGACGAGCACCTTTACATAGTCGCTTTCGCCGCCGCGAACGAAGAGCGAGGTGACCGCGCCGTAGGAGCCTGGCTGCACGACCGCGGCACTGGGCACCTCCCGCAAGGCATCCTGGACCAGCGAGAGCCCGCGCTGCCGCAGATCATCTCCCGAGAGCACGGTCACTGCGGAAGTGACGGCGTTTGCCGGGATGGGGAGGCGGCTTTCGGAGACCACCATGTCAGGGAGCTCGACGGCCGCCGAGTCCTGCTGCGCGTGAAGCGCTAGCATGGGAAGTCCCGCAAGGCCGGCGAGTACAGCACTGCGAAGGGTCCAGCTGGACATCAGTCCCTCGGCTCGGTGAATGCGTCAGCGGATGCGGGCATGGCTTCATCCCGGCGGAGCGGCACGACCTGCGGAGCCCCGTCGTACCAGCTCATGACCGCGACGGGCCAGCGAAAGACGGTGGAGAGCACATCAGGGCGGAGCACCTCCGCTGGCGCACCGGCCGCGACGGGGCGTCCCTGATCAAGCAGCAGCAGTTCATCGCAGAACCGGGCGGCGAGATTGAGCCCGTGAGTCGCGATCAGGGCGGCGAGCCCGCTTCGCGCCAGCCCGGACACGAGTTCGAACAGCTCCATCTCGTGCCGGACGTCCAGCGACGTCGTCGGTTCGTCCAGGAGCAGCGCCTGTGGCTCGGCGGCGAGCGCGCGGGCGAGACGCACGCGCTGCCATTCTCCTCCCGAGAGCTGGTCGGCGCGGCGCTCGGCCAGATGGCTTACGTCGCAGCGGGCAAGAGCGCGCTCTACCGCGTCGCGGTCGCGCTCCCGTTCCGCCTCCAGCGGTCCCAGATGCGCGTAGCGGCCGAGCATGACTGTCTCTCGCACGCGGAGCGGGAAAACCGGCTCTTCACGCTGCGCCACCACACTCACCGCCCGGGCGAGATCCCGCCGTCGCCACTGGTCGAGCGGCCGGTCGTCGATGGTGATGCTGCCACGCTCGAGTGGAAGGAGGCCGGCCAGCGCCCGCACGAACGTGGACTTGCCACTGCCGTTGGGTCCCGCCACCGCCGTCAGCGTGCCGGGGCGTACGTCAAGCGATACGCCCTGCACCGCCGGAGCTGGTGCGCCGTGATAGCGGAGCGTCACGTCGCGCGCGCGGATCATGGCGTCAACGTCCGGCGCAGGAGCACGGCGAAGAGGGGCACGCCCACGAGCGCGGTCACGACGCCAACCGGAAGTTCCAGCGGACGCATGACGGTGCGCGCGAGCGCGTCGGCCAGCACGAGAAAGGAGCCCCCGGCGAGAAAGCTGGCCGGCACCAGTACCCGATGGAGCGGCGTCCAGGCCCGCCGCACGGCGTGCGGGATCACCAGACCCACGAAGCCGATGATGCCACAGGTCGCGACACTCGCCGCCGTGAGCAGTGACGCCGCGAGATAGACGATGCGCTTGAGTCGCTCCGGATCGGCACCCAGGTGAGCCGCGGTTTCCTCGCCGAGCGCGAGCAGGTCGAGCTGCCGCGCCACATACCAGAGGACGACCAGCGGTATGATCGAGTAGGCGGCGAGCAGCAGCAGACTGTCCCACGAGGCTGAACCCAGCCCGCCAAGGAGCCACACGATGGCATTCCTGAGCCGGGGCGCATCCGACAGCACGATGATGGCGCTCCTGATGGCGCCGGCGAAAGCGCCGACGACGACACCGGCCAGCAGCAGCACACGGGGATCGAGTCGCCGGCCGCTGACCACCGCCAGCCGATAGACCAGCGCCACGGCGCCCAGCGCACCCGCGAACGCGGCGAGCGGGACGGCCCACGCCGTGCCGGTGTTCAACGCGATAGCGGCGACCGCACCCAGGCCGGCGCCGCCCGAGAGGCCGAGGAGATAGGGATCGGCGAGCGGGTTGCGCACCAGCGCCTGAAGCGCCGCTCCCGTCACGCCGAGACCGCCGCCGACCAGGAATGCCAGCAGCACGCGCGGGACCCGCAGGTGCCAGAGGATGAGACCGTGGGTGGTGCCGGCTCCGCGGAGGCCCGCCAGCAATTCACCCGGTGAGAGCGAGACCGAGCCGACGGCGACGCCGAAGAGCATCACCAACAGCGCCGCAATCGAAAGCAGCACGAAGCGTCGCGCGATCATGGCCGGGCGCCAGCCGCCTGGTGCGCGCGAAACTGCCCGGTGAGGAAGCGGATGGCCGATGGTGCGCGGGGGCTGGGCTGGCCGAATTCGGTGCCGTCTGCGAAGACAAACGCGTGCTCGCGAATGGCTGGTACCGCCTGCCACTCAGGCCGCTTCGCGAATGCGGGTGTTGCCTTGCCCAGCACGAGTACGATATCGGGGTTTCGCTCGACCGCGGATTCCACGCTGATCTGCCCTGACGACGCCGGCAGGTCGGCATAGACATTTTCGCCTCCTGCGCGCTCGACCAGCTCGCTGAGGTAGCTCCCGGCACCGACCGTCATCGGCGGATCGGCCCAGACCAGCACGAACGCGCGAAGCGGGTGATTCTGCGATGACACGGTGGCAGCCGAGAGGGAGTCCGCGAATGCGCGACCCATCGAGTCCGCGCCCGGCTCGTGTCCCGTGAGCCGGCCAAGCATTCGCCCCACTCTCGGCACATCGGCAAGCCGGTCGGTGCGTACCTGCAGCGCGGCAATGCCCAGTTCTCGGAGCTTGCGAGCGGCCTGTGCGTTCTGGCTGGAGAGGTAGAGGATGACGAGATCGGGATGTCGCGCCACGACCGCTTCGATGTTAGGCAGCATCCCGTCGCCGACGGCAGGTACCTTCAGCGCTTCCGCCGGATACTCGCACCAGACCGTGCGGCCGACGACGGCGTCACCTGCACCGATGGCGAAGAGGAGCTCGGTCGTGGCCGGGATGAGCGAGACAACCCGATGGGCGGCACGCGCGAGCCGGATGGTGTCGCCGGCATCGTCGATGACGACGAGTGGACGGTCAATGGTCGACGGTCGACCGTTGACCGCTGACCGTTGACCACTCTCCGGCGATCCGCATGCCGCGAGCGCGACGACAGCCGCTGCGCACCACTGCCTGAAATGCAAGATGCCCATTCCCGGAGGGCCGGCAATGGGCAAAATCAGAGCGCGACAAAGAGCACGCGGGTCCGTTTGGCCCACCCGACCCTCCCCCGAGGGTCTGACAGGTGGCACGAACGGAGAGGTCTCCTGGCTCCGGGCACCTCCAGCCGCCTTCCCGGTTTCCCAGTGGCGTAGTGGATGGAGGCAAACTGCCCGTCACAGTGGCGGGGCCGCGCCGGATTCACACCGGCTTCCGAAAATCCCCGTTCGTCTGCTTCAATTGTCCTGAGGCTAGTCTAGGCACCTCCGCCCGAACGCGCAAGCGCGGCGGCGAGCTCCGCCTTGAGCGCCGAGCGCTCAGCGCTCAACGCTTGCCGCTGCGCATCCTCACCCGGCAGTGCCTCCAATGCGTCATCGATACGCGCAATGCGCGCGAGCAGCCCCTCCACCGAATCAACCGAGGGGCTCGCGCTCATGGCCGGCGCGGCCGATGGCCCGCGAAGCACTCGCACCGTGCCCGCCACGAGCGCAGCGCCCAGCAGCACGATGAGACCGACGAGCCATCCGGCGCCGAGCCGGAATGGTGTTGGTACCGTGATGACGACGACATCGCCGGAATCCACAACGCCGTTGAAATGGCGAAAGGGACGGCCCTGAATGACCGAGACCGAATCAGTCTGGGCCAGCGTGCCGCCTTCGACCGTGGCCTCTGGTTCCTCG
Source organism: Gemmatimonadales bacterium (assembly GCA_035708725.1). Taxonomy (GTDB): domain Bacteria; phylum Gemmatimonadota; class Gemmatimonadetes; order Gemmatimonadales; family GWC2-71-9; genus CAMLHP01. The sequence goes on from DASTFH010000023.1 coordinate 8,966, forward strand.
ACCATCACGTTGACGCCGTTGTTGGCTTCGTCGAACCGGTACTCCAGCCGGCCGGCGTCGGGCGGCAGGTGATACTGGATGGTGACTTGCCGCTCACCTGGCGCGAGCGGCGCGAGCACCAGCACGCTGTCCATGTTGCGGTCAATGGCGCCGGCCGAGAGATCGCCGTCTTCGGCGGAGAAGCCGACGGCCTGTTGCGGAATCAAGGCGTGCCAGGTGGCCGCGAGACTGTCGCGTGCGATGCGCGTCACCTCGCCTGGATTGTCGAGCACGAGCAACTCGACCACCGTCCTCGTCCCATCGTCGCCCGGCTTGGCGATCACGATGTGCCGGGCTTCCGTGTGCACCGGCTGGGTGGACGACGTGTCGAAGACCTGCAGGGTGATGGCGCTGTCCTGCCTCGCGGGATTGGTCGCGATCGGATTGGAGAAGTACTCGATGCCCTGGAATCGGGCGGTCACAATGTAGAGCGACGCGGTATCGGCCGGGAACCGGAACCGGAAGTGTCCTGCTGCGTCGGTCCGCAGTGAATCGAGCGGTCCCTGCGCATCACGACTGATGCGGTGGAGCACCACCGTCGTTCCTGCGAGGGGCGCGGCGTCGGGGCCGCGCACCACCTGCCCGGAGGCAGAAATGATCGGTGCCTGCGCATGGAGCGTTGCGGGCGCGGCCACGGCCAGCAGCGCCAGGAAGGCGCAGCGCATGTCAGGGATTGAACTTGCCGAAATCTTCGGGGTCGAGCTTCTCCAGATACTCCCGAAGCCGCTCGGCTTCGCGGGAGTTGCTGCCTCCCGCCGTGTCGTCCGCCTCGACGCCGCTCTGCTCCAGCAACTGGTCGCTCGCGAAGATTGGCGCATTGAGCCGGAGAGCAAGGGCAATGCTGTCGCTGGGACGGGCATCCACCTGGAAGACGTGATCTTCCCGCTGGATCAGGAGCTCCGCGAAGTAGGTGTTTTCCCGCACCGCGCTGATGACGATCCTGCGGAGCTCGCCGCCCAGTCCGACGATAACCTGCTTCAGCAGGTCGTGGGTCATGGGTCGCGCGGCCTTGACCCCCTGCAGCTCCATGGCGATGGCGCTGGCCTCGGCGGGGCCAATCCAGATCGGGAGCACGCGCGAGCCGTCTTTTTCCCGGAGGATGACGACCGGACTCTCGGTGTTGCGGTCCACTCCAAGGTGAGCGACGGTCATCTCATGCATTCAACGGCTAGCGCACGGCGCTGAGCAGATCCTTGACCCGATTGGTCTGCTCCCAGGTGAAGAAATCGTACGTCTTCCTGGACTTGCCTTCCGGGCCGGCGTACCGCCCCGTATAGGGCTTCCGGCCAAAGTGCCCGTACGCGGCGGTGGGCGTATAGATCGGACGCTTGAGCTTGAGCGTGGCGATGAGCGCACTTGGACGCAGATCAAACACCTCACGCACAGCCCGCTCCAGCCGCGCATCGGGCACGGCGCCGGTGCCAAACGTATCCACCATGACCGACACGGGCTCCGCCACGCCGATGGCATAGGCCACCTGCACTTCACACCGGCTCGCCAGCCCGGCCTCCACGATGTTCTTGGCGATCCAGCGCATGGCGTACGCGGCGGAGCGATCCACCTTGGACGGGTCCTTGCCGCTGAAGGCGCCGCCGCCATGACGCGCCATGCCGCCGTACGTGTCCACGATGATCTTGCGGCCGGTGAGACCGGCATCGCCATGCGGCCCGCCAACCACGAAACGGCCAGTCGGGTTGATGAAGAACTTGACCCGGCGCGACTCGATGCCCGCCTTGGCCAACACCGGCTTGATCACTTCGTCAATGATGGTGGCGCGCAGGTGCCCCTCGGAAAGGCGGCGGTTCCCATTGCGCTCGCCGTGCTGCGTGGAGACCACCACGGCCTTCACACCCACCGGCTTGTCGCCCTCGTACTCCACCGACACCTGACTCTTGCCATCGGGGCGCAGCCAGTGAACCGGGTCGGCACCCACGGTGCCCTTGCGCACCGCGGTCAACCGCTCGGTGATGCGATGCGCGAGCAGAATGGGCAATGGCATGCGCTCCTTCGTCTCCCGGCAGGCGTAGCCGAACATCATGCCCTGGTCGCCGGCGCCCTGCTCGTGGTTGCGCGACTCATTCACGCCCTGCGCGATATCCGGCGACTGGCGGTCGATGGCCGCCATCACGGCGCACGAGTCCGCATCGAAGCCGAACGCCGCGTCGGTGTACCCGATGCGCCGCACGGTCTCGCGCACGATGTCGGGAATGTGCACGTACGTGCTCGTGGTGATCTCACCCGCGACCACGGCTATGCCGGTGGTCACGAGCGTCTCGCAGGCCACCCGCCCATTGGGATCGTGCACCAGGATGGCGTCGAGTACCGCGTCGGAAATCTGGTCTGCCACCTTGTCGGGGTGGCCCTCGGTGACGGACTCGGAAGTGAACACGTGACGCTTCGAAGCGGCCATCAGTTACGCTCTCGCCAGGGTTGAATGGATGACGGACGGCACTTGCGCCGAGCAATGCGGAGCAAGCTAGCGATGCACCAGCGGGCGGGCAACGTCACCTTCGGGCTCGAGCAGGCGCACATCCATGTGCCGCGCGGCGGCATCACGGAGGAGCTGCATGACATCACGGGCATGCCGCGCATCGAGCGCGGCTTCGGCGGCGGCGGCCGCAGCCGCGAGGGGCACCGCCCGGAGCAGCCACTTGACCGCCGGGAGCGACGGCGGCGAGACGCTGAGGGTGCGGACACCGAGCCCCGCGAGCAGGAGCGCATGCAGCGGATCCGAGGCCATTTCCCCGCACACGCTCACGGGCAACCCCTTCTCCTGCCCCACTCGTACCACCTGCCGGATCTGCCGCAGCATCGCCGGATCGTGGGGCTGGAACCGGTCGGCGAGGCGGGCATTGCCACGATCGACCGCCAGGGTGTACTGCGTGAGGTCATTGGTACCAATACTGAAGAACGCGCTCACCTGGGCCAGTCGGTCGGCGATCAGCACGGCCGCCGGCGTCTCGACCATGACGCCCACTGGCACGGTCTCGGCGGCCTCGATGCCGCTCGCGATGAGCCGGGCCGACTCCTCCGCGAGCATCTCGCGGGAGCGCTCCACCTCCTCGAGCGTGCTGATAAGCGGAAGCATGAGCTTGATCCGGCGTCCATGCGCGGCGCGCAGCACCGCGCGCAGCTGGTCGCGGAACAGCTCGGGGTGATCGAGGCAGACCCGGATGGAACGCCAGCCGAGGAACGGATTGGCCTCGTGGCTGGTCTTGAAGGCAGCGGGAAACTTGTCGCCGCCCAGGTCGTAGCTCCGGATGACGACCTCATGATCGGGAAAGGCCAGCGACACGCGCCGGAAGTAGCGCGCCTGCTCGTCCTCCGTGGGCATGGTGCTGCGGCCGCCCAGCATGAACTCGGTGCGCAGGAGGCCCACGCCTTCGGCGCCGTTGCGCACCGCCGATTCGATCTCGTCGGGCAGATCCACGTTGCCCATGAGCGTCACGCGTTCGCCGTCCGGGGTCACGGCGGGCTGGTCGACGACGGTCTCGAGCTGCAGTTCGAAGCGGCGGCGCCGGCTCAGCCGGGTGCGCGCCGCATCCAGCTCCTCCGCCGACGGGTCCACGAGCACCACGCCACTCTGGCCGTCGAGCAGCAGCATGTCGCCGTTGCGGATCCGTGACATGGCCCCCGCAACGCCCATGACTGCGGGGATGCCCAGCGAGTGCGCCAGGATGGCGGCGTGCGAGGTGCGGGTTCCCTCCTCGCTCACCAGCCCGACAACATGGTCGCGATCAAGCTGGACGGTGAGTCCGGGCGACAATTCCTGCGCCACGATCACCACGTGCTGATCCGTCTGCACCGCCCACGGCTCGAGCTCCCGGCGTCCCGACAGCCGGTAGAGCATCCGCATCTGGATGGCATGGAGATCGGGCAAGCGGTCGCGCAGCTGGGCGCTGCCGGAGTTCTGGAACATCTGGCGCAGCTCGAGCGCCTTGAACTCGTAGGCGGTCTCGGCGCTGAAGCGATTCTTGCGGATCACGGCTTCCACCGCGGCCAGGAAATCGGGATCCTGCACCATGAGGATCTGTGCGTCGAAGATGCGTGCTTCTTCCTCGCCCGCGCGCTCCAGCACCCGCTCCCGCAGCTGCCGCAGCTTGCCGCTCACGACCCGCACGGTCGCATGGAGCCGGCGGACCTCGTGCTCCACTTCGTCCGGCTCCACGGTCCGGTCGGGCACGTCCGGAAAATCGAGGCGGACCACGAGCGCCGGCGCCCACGCCGTCCCCGGCGACACACCAACGCCACGCAGCAGCCGGTGGTCGCTCATGACTCCCCGAATCCCTCGGCAATGAGCGCGCAGAGGGCCGCCACCGCCTCGGCTTCGTCGGGACCATCGGCCCGGACCCGTACCATGCTGCCACACTCCGCCGCCAGCATCATCACGCCCATGATGCTCTTGCCGTTGACTTCCATGCCGTCCTTCTCAAGGCGGATGTCGCAGGCAAAGCTGGCGGCCGCCCGCACCAGTTGCGCGGCCGGCCGGGCATGGAGCCCCAGCTGGTTCACGATCTGCGCGTCACGCTCGGTCATGCAAGTATCCATCGAAGCAGCACTGCGCCTCCCATGGCAATGAGCGTGAAACGCGGAGCGGAATAGCGCGGGCCCGCAAGTCGGCTCGCAGCGATGCCGGTGCCCGCGAGCAGGACCGTGCCCAGCACGGCGCGCGGGCCGAACGGCTGCAGCAACCATTCGCCGACGAGCGGGGCGGCGATCCCGATGGCGAAGCCGGCGGCCGGTCCGGCCCAGGCCACGACACGCGGCAGCCTGGACGCACTGATGGCCGCGCCCACTTTCATTCCGGCGGCAAGGCCGGTCTCGAGCGTCCAATGCGCCACGTACAGCCGGATCACGTTGAACACCACCAGGAACGCCACGACGGCCATCCAGGAAGCGCCGAGGGCAATCGCGGCCAGCGCGGCACCCAGCAGCGCGGGCAGCAACCCTGCCCAGAAGAGCTGATCGCCGAGCGCACCCAGCGGACTGCACAGCGCCGCACGCAGCCGAATGATCTGGTCGCTCGGGACCTCGTCGTATTCCGCGCGTGCCAGCGCACCAAGCGCGAGTCCCGCCAGGTACGGGTGACAGTTGAAGAAGAGCGCAGAGCGCATCGTGGCCGCGCGAAATCGCTCGGGATCGCGGTCGCGCAGTGCCTGGAGCAGCGGCGCCGCCGCATACCCCATTCCGACGCCCAGCATCCGCTCGTAATTCCATGCTCCCTGCACGGCAAGCAGGCGGCGGCGCGCGGAGGCCGTTCCCCTCACGCAAGCCAGACCAGCAGGAGTCCCAGCGCGCCGCCGGCCACCAGCCAGCGGAGCCGGGCGCCTCGCCCGGCACTGCGCAGCGCACCGCCGATCACCGCGGCGATTCCCGAGCCGATGGCGATGACGCTGAGCAAGGCACCGGTCCCCGGATCAAGTGCGACGTGCTGCTCGATGATCCCGGCAAGCACCAGCGCCACCGCCGTGAGCAGCAATCCGCGCGAGGCGTCCAGCAGGATCGATCCCAGCTGCAGCTGGCCGATGGTCTGCGGATCTCCAGCGTCGAGCCCGGCGGCGCCACGCTGCACCGCTCGCCCGATCCGGTGGCGGAGCCGGCCCAGGGTCCATCCGCCAAGCGAGGCCACCACCAGCGCGAGTGCCACGGCGAGGCCGAGCGATTCCTCCCAGGAACCTCGATGCGCCACGAGCACGGCACCGCCCACGGTGGCCGGGCCGTAGTCGGGGTACCGAGCTGCTCCCACTGGCAGTACGTCCAGTGCAAAGAGCTCCATCACGACGGCGAGGCGAAAACCCGACGCGAAATCACCGGCAATCCACCCCGCCACGGTCCCGGCCACCAGCGGCCGGGCAATCATCATCTGGGGTACGCTGACCAGATCGAGTGCTACCACGGTGCCCCACGCAAGCAGGAGGACCACGGTGAGCACCGGCTCGGTCACTTGATGGCGCTCAGCGGCAGCGGCACGGCCGTGGGCACGTCCTGCGCCGTGACCGTGGCGCCGTCCGCCGCCAGGGAGCGCAGCGTGGCCAACTCCGCGTCAGTCAGATAGACATAGGGCAGCCGCTCAGAGCGCCCCGGCTGATGATGGATGCCGCCGAGATTGATTCGCTGCAGGACATCGGGTGCGGCGTCGTGCAGGCGAGCCATGGTGGAGAGGCTGCCGGTGAGGATGGCCGACTTGAGGCGGGACGCCTGCCACTCGGGAAGCGCAGTCGCGGCCTCCTCGGTCGTGGCGAAGCTCACGGCCAGGCCGTCGGGCACGGCCATCCGATAGAGATCCTTCTCCCAGTCGTTGGCCGCGACGTCGTCATCGACGAGAATGATGCGCTCGAGGCCGAGGGTGCGGCCCCATCCGATGACCACCTGACCGTGAATCAGCCGGTCATCGACCCGCGCAAGCACGATGGGCACTAAGGCACCTTGATGGCGTGAGTGCCGGCTTCCGCGGCACGGCGGGCCGCCGCATCGGGTGATTGATCGCGGTGGTACATGAAGTCCACCAGCATCGCCAGGTTGACACCGGTCACGACCTCGACGTCCTCGCGATCGCGGAGTCGCCGGAGCACCGCCAGCAGGCACGAGCCCGCTGCCATGTCCACGAACACCAGCGCGGGACTCGTCCCGACCGCGTCTTCCACGCGTCTCTCCAGCGAGCCGCGGTCACACTGATCGTTGGAGACGGGGATGAGCCCTTCGCCATCGCCGGTAATGCGCACCACGGCATCCACCAGCGAGGCCGCGATGGAGCCGTGTCCCACCACCACGCCAACCAGGCGGTTATTCGTAGTCATTCCGCAAGTACTCCCGCACGCCACGCTGTTCCTTCATCCGCTTGATCAGCCGCTCGTTGAACGCCGCGGCCACGTCGACGCCCGAATAGCGCAGCAGATGCATCATGGCCACCACCTCGGAGATCACGGTGATATTCTTGCCGGGGTTGAGCGCCACAATCACCTTGGGTAACCGCACGCCGAGGATTTCGGTTTCCTGGTGCAGGAGCCCGGTGCGATCCTGGTCCTTGGCGGTCTCCCAGTCCTCCAGCTGGACCACGACCTCGATCCGCTTCTGCTGGCGCACCGCTCGCACGCCGAACAGGGCGGGAATATCCACCAGCCCGATCCCGCGGATTTCCATGTGGTGGCCAGCGAGCTCGTGGCCCCGGCCGATCAGCACTTCCTCACCCCGGCGGATGACCTGCACCACGTCGTCGGCCACGAGTCGGTGACCGCGTTCCACGAGGTCGAGCACGCATTCGCTCTTCCCGATGCCGGAACGCCCCACAAAGAGCAATCCGACACCGTACACATCCGCCAGCGAGCCGTGAAGCGTCGTGCGCGGGGCGAAGGCCTCCTCGAGCAGGGGCTTGATGCGCCGGTAGAATTCGGCCGTCTTGAGCGTACTGCGCAGCACCGGCACGCTCCGCGCCCGCGCCAGCTCCAGCAGCTCGACCGGCACGGTCTGCCCCTTGGTGACGAACACGCAGGGCAGGTCAAACGAGAAGAAATCCTCGAGCGCGCGCTGGCGGTCGGCCGGCTCGCGCCCGGCGAGGTAGGTGAGCTCGGTTTCGCCAAACACATGCAGCCGCGCCGGGTTGAAGCGCGCGGTATAGCCCGCGAGCGCGAGCCCGGGACTCGCGATCTCCTCATCGGGCAACGGCCGGTCGAGCCCGAGTTCGCCGGTGAGCGACTCGAGCTGCAGCGGGTCACCCCGCCGGGCGAGGAGTTCGCGAAGTGTCAGCATCAGGACTGCGGCGCATCCTGCCGGCGACTGGTCCGCACCCGGCCGCTGCTGCGCTCGATCTGCCGCCGCATCTTTTCTTCCGCGCGATCCAGTGCGGTCCGGTGATCCTCGGCGGCGGCCTTGGCGATGAGCGGGGTGTCCCGGGCAACCCGGAACTGGAGCTCGGCGGTGCTGCTCAGCCCTTCCTGGCCGAAGACGACGGTCGCCTCGATGGGATTCAGCGCGACCAGGCTGAGGCGCTCGGTGATCGATTCCGCCCGCCGGCGCAGGGTGTCGCTGATCTCGCAGTGGCGAGTCGTAATGGTCGTCTTCATGTATGTCCCCCTGCCCGGCGCATCGCCGAGCGGTCAATGATCTGCCTGAGGTGATCTTCGGTTTCAGCCGCCGCCGCGTCCCAGGTGAGCTGCTCGGCAAACCGCCGGCCTGCGCGGCCAAGCCGGGCAACGAGCTCGGGATCGCCCGCCAGTTCCCTCATGCGTGCGGCGAGCGCGGCCACATCCCCATGCGGCACCAGGAATCCGCTCTGGCCATGGCGCACGGAATCCCTCAGCCCGGGACTGTCCGACGCTATGCTGGGTGTGCCGCACGCGGCAGCCTCCACCACGGTGATGCCCCATCCCTCCTTGGGAGAAGGAAATACGTTTGCCCATGTCGAGCGCAACAGCCGGATCTTCTCCGCCTCGGTCACGAATCCATGAAACCGCACCGCCGCCGTCAGGCCCAGATCGCGCGCCAGTGCTTCGAGGTCGGGCCGGGCATCTCCGTTGCCCGCCACATCGAGAGTCAGCTCCGGAACGCTCTGTCGAGCAACCGCTAGGGCACGAATAGCCAAGTCTATACCCTTGTATCGCTTAAGACGCCCCATGTAAAGGAAACTGGGAGGTGCCGACCGACCCACCGAGGGGTCGGGATGGTAATGCGCCGAATCCACGCCTGGATGAATCACGCGAATGGCGTCTGGCGCCACGCCGCGCCGGATCAGGTCGTCGCGGGTGCTTTCGCTGATCGCATGAAAGCCCGCTCCACGGTACCGCCGGGGAATCGGACGCTCGGCCAGCCAGACAGCGGCGGCCATGGGCCAGGACGCCTCCTGGAAGGCAGTCTCGCCGAAAAGATGCGGCACGATGGCGCAGAACGGGAGCGGGGCCAGCGACGAGAGGAACAGCGGAATCTTGTTGATGTCCTCGACCACGATGTCGGGCTGCTCGCGTCGCAGTGCCCGGCGGACCGCCCCCCGGCCCTTGATCGCAAAGCTGGTCCGGCTTCCCACCCGCGTCACGTCGAGCCCGTCCACCTCCGCATGAGGTGCGCCCCCCGGCCAGCCGGAGCAGATCAGCCGGACGCGATGCCCGCGGTCCACCAGGCGGCGGAAGATTTCGAAGACGTGAATTTCCGCGCCGCCGGCCTGCGGATTGGCGCGATCCAGCCAGTTGACGAGCAGGATGTTCACGGGTCAGGCAAGGCGCCCGAGATCGCGCGCGACACGGTCGAGTACGCCGTTGATGAACGCCGTCGCGCGCGGCCCTGCGAACCAGTATGCCAGGCGCACCGCTTCATCAATGACCACCTTGGGCGGCGTCTCGCCATCCTCGAGCTCCTGGATGCCCAGTCGCAGGATGTTGCGTTCGATGATGGCCACGCGGTCCCAGCGCCAATTCTCCGCGGCCGCGGCTGCGCGCCGGTCCAGCACGCCCACGTTGGCGATCACACGCGCTGCGTGCCGCTCGGCCAGGTCGAGGACCTTGGGCCCGGGCCTCACCAGTCGGCCCACGCCGGCGAGTGCCTGATCCAGTGATCCGCCGCCGGTCAATTCCCAGGCATATAGCAACTGCAAGGCGCGGGCTCGTCCTCGGGTGTCGAGCCGGCGCTCAGCCATGGCCCGATCGTGACTGTGCCAGCGCATCCGCCGCGGTGATGGCGGCCTCGGCCGCTTCCCTGCCCTTGTTGCCCGCCGCTCCACCAGCACGCTCCAGCGCCTGCTCCATGGTATCCACGGTCAGGACGCCGAAACCGACGGGCAGACCATGCCGCACCGCGATGGCGTTGAGCCCCCGCGCGGCTTCAGCAGCCACAAACTCGAAGTGCGGCGTCTCGCCGCGCACGACCGCGCCCAGCGCCACCAGGCAGGCGTAGCGCCCACTCGATGCCAGCGAGCTCGCGACGGCCGGCAACTCGAATGCGCCCGGCACCCAGATGACGTCCACGTGCGCTGGCCGCAGTCCGGCCTCCTCGCAGGCAGTGCGCGCGCCCTCGAGCAGACGGCGGGTAACCATTTCGTGATACTGGCTGACGAGAATAGCCACGCGGCCGGCGGCGCGGAGACGTCCGTGGATTTCCGTCATGGTTCAGAACGTGAGGAGGTGGCCAAGCTTGTCGCGCTTGGTGTCCAGGTAGCCCTGATTCTCGTCGGTCCTGCTCGCGATCAGCGGCACCCGCTCGACGATCTCGAGGCCATAGCCCTCGAGGCCCACCAGCTTCCGCGGATTGTTGGTCATCACCCGGATCGACGACAGGCCGAGGTCGCGAAGAATCTGCGCCCCGATGCCGTAGTTGCGCAGATCGGGCGCGAAGCCGAGCCGGGTATTGGCCGTAACTGTATCGGCGCCGGTATCCTGGAGCGCGTAGGCGCGCAGCTTGTTCAGGAGCCCGATCCCCCGGCCTTCCTGATCCAGGTAGACAATGACGCCTTCCCCTGCCTCCGCGATCTTCTGCATCGCGGCATTCAACTGGAAGCCGCAATCACAGCGAGCCGAATGGAACACGTCGCCGGTCAGGCACTTGGAGTGCATGCGAACCAGCACGTCACGCTTGCCGGCGACGTCGCCCATCACGAGCGCCACATGCTCGGCCGCGTCCACGTCATTGACATAACCCACGACCGTCCACTCGCCGAGATCACTCGGCAACCGAGCCTCGGCGACGCGATGGACCAGCCGCTCGGTCTGCAGGCGGTGCGCCACCAGCTGTGCGACCGTCACGAAGGTCAGCTGGTGCTCCTCTGCAAAGCGCTGCAGCTCGGGCACGCGCGCCATGCTGCCATCGGGATTGAGGATCTCGCAGATGACCCCGGCAGGATAGAGCCCGGCCAGGCGCGCCAGATCCACCGCAGCTTCGGTGTGGCCGACACGCTGGAGCACGCCGCCCGGGCGGGCGCGAAGCGGCGGAATGTGACCGGGCCGGCGCAGGTCGGTGGGCTGGGTCGCCGGATTGATGGCTACGTGAATGGTGGTGGCGCGGTCGCTCGCCGAGATCCCCGTGGTGACACCGAAGCGCCGTTCGGCGTCGATCATTACGGCGAAGGCCGTGCCGTGTTCCTCGGTGTTGCGGTCCACCTGCTGCGGGATGCCCAGTTCATCGCAGCGTTCCGGCGTGAGCGCCAGGCACACGAGCCCGCGCCCATGCTGCGCCATGAAATTGATCAGCTCCGGCGTAACCAGTTCCGCCGCGCAGATGAGGTCGCCCTCGTTTTCGCGGTCCTCGTCGTCCACCACGACCACCATCCGCCCGTTGCGGAGGTCGTCGATCGCCTGCTCTATGGTGCCCAAAGCCATCCGGTCCTCTGCTGTTGTCACGGTGGTCCGAGGCGTGCGGCGAGCAGCGCCTGCACGTAGCGGCCGATGATGTCGGCTTCCAGGTGCACGGCGTGGCCCATGCGCAGTTCGGCCAGTGTCGTATGCTGTAAGGTAAACGGGACGAGCACTACCCGGGCCTTGCCCGGGCCGGTGAGGGCATTGACGGTGAGGCTGACTCCGTCCACGGTGAGCGAGCCGCGCTCGACCGTGAGTGTCGCCACGTCGGCAGGCAGCTGGATGTCTACCTGCAGTTCGTCGGCCACCTCGGTGACGGCCTCGACCGTGCCGACGCCATCCACATGCCCCTGCACCAGGTGGCCGCCAAGCCGGTCTCCGGCACGCAACGCGCGCTCGAGATTCACCCGCCGGCCAGGCGCGTACATGCCAAGCCGGGTACGGTCCAGCGTCGCGGCCACGGCATGCACCTGGAAGCAGCTGGCCTCGATCCTTTCCACCGTGAGGCAGACGCCATCAACAGCGACCGACTCGCCGAGCTCCAGTTCCGTGTAGGGCGATGCGATGACCAGCTCGCGGCCGCCGTCGTGCGCGCGTGCCGTGGCCACCGTGCCCACTGCAGTGACGATCCCCGTGAACATCAGGGCCGGTCCATGGCAAGCAGCGTGTCCTCACCGAGGGCGCGCCGCTCGACTATGCGCCAGCGCGGCGCGACTTCCAGCGGGATATCCGCGAGACCCACGAAGGCCGGCCGTGCATTGTCACCGAGCCACACGGGACTCTGCAATTGGTAGTAACGATCCACGAGGCCCGCCGCCAGCAATGCGCCGGCAAGGCGGCCGCCGCCTTCGACCAGAAGTCGCTCCACCCCGCGCTCGCGGAGGCTCCGCAACGCATCGGTCAGATCATCCATCGGAGCAACCGTGACACCGGCGCGAGTCATGACCTCCGCCACGGGTGAGGAAACGTGGGATGGCGACGTCAGCACCATGGTAGGCACTTCACCGGCGGTTTCCACGAGGCGGCTGTCGGCTGTCGTGGCGAGCGTCTCGTCAAAGATGACGCGAAGCGGTGGCACGCGAGGCGTGACAGGGCCCCGGACCGTGAGCGATGGATCATCCTTGGCCACCGTGCCGGCCCCCACCGCGATCGCATCGAACCCGGCGCGCAACCAATGGACCCACTCCCGCGCGGCATCACCGGAAATCCACTGCGAGCGCCCTGTGCTGTCCGCAATGCGCCCATCGACGCTGGTGGCGAGCTTGAGTGCGACCCACGGTCCGGCAGAATTTCGGTGGCGATGCAGAAACGCGGCGTTCTGCGCCGCTGCCCGGTCGGACGCGAGCCCGCGTTCGACCGCGATGCCCGTCGTCGCCAGCACATCGCCGCCGCCGGCGGCTTCAGGGTTGGGGTCGTCCAGCGCGACGACGACCCGTGCAATTCCCGCAGCGATGATGGCGTCGGTGCACGGTGGCTGCTTGCCGTGATGCCGGCAGGGGGCAAGCGTGACTACCAGGGTGGCACCGCGTGCCGCGTCGCCCGCCTGCTCCAGCGCCGCGCGTTCGGCGTGCGCGCCACCGAATTCAGCATGCCATCCCTCGCCAACGACCGCACCATCGCGCAGCACCACGGCCCCGACCAGCGGGTTGGGATGAACACGCCCCCAGCCTCGCCAGGCCAGACCGAGGGCGTATTCCATCGCCGCCTGTTCATTCATGTCAGAAGCCGAGCTGCAGGCCAGCGCCGTAGAGGGTGCTGCCGGCCGTGTCGTCGTATCCCTCGAAGGTGGTATTCAGGTGTTGATCGACGCCCCCCTGATATCCGATCTCCCCGGTAATCCGGAGCACGCCGAAGCCGAGTCCGGCGTCCACGAATCCCAGCCAGCGACCCTGGTCGAGCGGCAAGGAAAGCGTGCCCTGCCCGCCCGGCAGGGCGCTCACGTGATACGCGCCGTTGGCGCGTCCCGAGAAGTGATTCCATCCCCCGCCAGCCGCCAGCATCAGCACGCCGAAATGCTTCGCTGCCGTGCCGCGAACGTTCCAGGCGTTGAGGTTTGCATCGGCCTGGACACGGTCACCCGCCGTCACATCGCCGTAGCCGACTCGCGGTATCCGTCGGTGCATCACACTGACCGAAAGCGCCGGGCGCACATCGGTCTCGGACATGACACCGATGCGCGCACCGAGTCCGAAGCCGAGCGAAACCGGCCCGAGCTTGACAGCGTCGGAATCAGCCCGGAGCCCGTCCGCGAAGTCCTCGTTGGGAACGAGCTGAACCGAGCCCAGTCCGTCAATGGAGAGGAAGCCGCTGGCCAGGCCGGGAAAGAGTCCCACCCGAATGTCCACGACGGGCGCCGGCGCGAGCACCGAGGAGCGCTCGCGCACGGTACCGTCGGCGTCAATCGAGGTGAGGTCGGGAACGTGGAGATGAAAGCCGTTGACCCGGAACGTGAGTGTCACGGCGCCCGGCCGCCCGGCCGTGCCGCCCTCGCCGAGTACCGGGTTGCCGCCGCTCACCACCATGCCGGCAAGCGGAAAGTACGCCCGGGCGAGGTCCAGTGCTGCTTCGCAGGTCTGCTGTGCTCCGCCCACGTCAGCGATCGCCTCGCACTGCATCCCCTGGGCCCACAGCGGCGAGGCAAGCAGCATCAGCGACAGCGGGGTCAATGCGAACCTGCGCATACCGTGCATGCTAATCGGCAAAGCTGACGGATGGAACGCCGGATACGATCCGTCCTATTCTCCACGTTGCGATACCGGCGTCCTCGGCAGCAGCCCGAACCGGCGGCTCCGCCTCCCTGGGCAGCACCACGATCAGGCCAACGCCGAGATTGAAGACGTCACGCATTTCAGCCGTGCTGATGTCACCGACGCGCTGGAGATAAGCGAAGAGTGGCGGCAGGGGCCAGGTTGACGGGTCCACGACCGCGGCAACGTCGGGCGGCAGGATGCGCACCAGGTTCCCGCCGATACCACCACCCGTGATGTGCGCCATTCCATGAACCAGCGAGAGCACCGGCGTCAGTGCGGCGGCGTAGCTGCGATGCACGGCCAGCAGGACATCGGCCACGGCTCGATCGGTGCCGGGCAGCTCGTCATCGAGCGTGAGCCGGGCCTTCTCGAAGAGAACATGGCGGGCCAGGGTGTAGCCGTTGGTGTGCAGCCCGGTAGAGGCGAGCCCCAGGAGCAGGTCACCCTCCACGATCCGGTCGCCGTGCAGCGCCTCGTCCTCTTCCACCATCCCGATGATGGTGCCGGCGAGGTCGAAGTGGCCTGGCTGGTAGAGTCCGGGCATTTGCGCCGTCTCGCCGCCCGCGAGTGCCATGTCGTGATTCCGGCATCCTCGCGCCACGCCCTCCACGATTTCCGCCAGCACATCTTCCGAGAGGCCGGCACCGGCAACGTAATCCATGAATGCCACGGGACGCGCGCCATGCACCAGGATATCGTTGACGCTGTGGTTGACGAGATCCTCTCCCACGGTTCCGACGCGGCCGGCCTGCTGCGCCACCAGCACCTTGGTGCCCACGCCGTCGGTGCTCATCACCATCACGGGCCGCCGCATCCCGGCCGGGACCCGCACCATCCCGCCGAAGGCACCGATCTCACCCAGTGAAAGGCTGGTGCGTGTGCTGCTGACCGCCTGTGAGATCCGGTGCTTGGCGCGTTCGGCCTGCGCGAGATCCACGCCAGCCGCCGCATACTGGCGTTCGGTCATGTGGCGAGGTCCGGCAGCTCGACATACGTCAGGGCACGGAAGGCGCGAGCCCGCGCTTCCACATCCCGGCTGGTCAGGCCATCGAAGCCCCGGATACCGAACTGTGAGACGGCATAGGAGCCCATGGCAGCGCCATAGATCATGGCCCGGCGCAGGTTCTCATCCGAGACAGCGCCATGCTGTGCGAGGTATGCCATGAAGCCACCGGCGAAGGAATCCCCGGCGCCGGTAGGATCGAACACCTCCTCCAGCGGATAGGCCGGCGCATAGAAGGTGTGGTCCTTGTCCATGAGCAGGGCGCCGTACTCGCCCTGCTTGATGACCACCCGGCTGGGGCCCCGTGAAAGGATCCAGCGGCCGGCACGATGAATGTTCCAGTCACCCGACAACTCGCGCGCCTCGCCGTCGTTGACCATGAGCAGATCCACATGCTTCAGCAGCTCCATGAGCGCCGGCTTCTTGCTCTGGATCCAGTAGTTCATCGTGTCGCAGGCCACGAGCTCCGGCGCCTCGATCTGTTCGAGGACGCCGAGCTGCAGTTCGGGATCGATGTTGCCGAGGAAGATGAACTTGGCGCCGCGGGCGGTGTCGGGCAGCTTGGGCTGGAAGCTCGCGAACACACCGAGGCGCGTTTCCAGCGTTTCCCGGCTCTGCAGGTCGTAGGAATACTTCCCCTTCCAGCGGAAACTCTCGCCCTTGGCGCGCTCCACCCCACGCCAGTCAATGCCGCGCTCGGCGAGGCGCTCGAGCTCGTGCATGGGATAATCATCGCCCACGACACCAACCACCTGCACCGGGTGCAGCAGCGCCCCGGCCACGCTGAAGTACACGGCCGAGCCGCCGAGGGCATCGGCGGTCTCGCCGAAGGGGGTATACACGGAATCGAGCGCCACACTGCCGACAACGAGCAGGCTCATCAGGTCACATCCGGTCGGGGGCCGACAGCCCCAGGAGGGTGAGCCCGTTGCCCAGCACGATGCGCGCGGCTCGGGCCAGCAGCAGGCGATTCCGCTCGATCCCCGCGGGTTCGCCCACCGTGCGAGTGTGGTGATACCAGCCGTGAATGACGGTGGCGAGCTCTTCGAGGTAGACGCAGACCCGGTGCGGCTCCTCCTCCGACGCAGCGCGCGCCACCGTCTCCGGGAATGCGGCGAGCTTCTTGAGCAGCTCGGCATCCTGTGGGGCCGGCAGCTGGGCGAGGTCGAGCACCCCGCTCACGGCGTCGGGCGCCCGGTCGGCCGTCCGGAAAATGCCCGACAGCCGGGCATGCGCCATCTGCACGTAGAAGACGGGGTTCTCGTCGGTCTGGCGCCGCGCCAGCTCCACGTCGAAAATGAGCGGCGTGTCGCCCTTCCGCATCAGGAAGAAGTAGCGCGCAGCGTCGGGACCCACCTCGTCGAGCAGGTCTCGGAGCGTGATGAAGGTGCCCGCGCGCTTGGACATTTTCACTTCTTCACCGCCCCGCACCACCTTGACCAGCTGCACGAGCGCCACGTGAAATTGCTCGTCCGGGTGCCCGAGCGCCCGGAGCGCCGCGCGCACCCGCGGAATGTAGCCGTGGTGATCCGCGCCCCAGACGTCGATCAGCCGGTCGAAGCCACGGGAGAATTTCTCGACGTGATAGGCGATGTCGGGCAGGAAATAGGTGTAGGAGCCATCCTGCTTCCGCAGCACGCGATCCTGGTCATCGCCGTACCCGCTGGTGCGGAACCAGAGTGCCCCGTCCCGTTCGAAGGTGAGGCCCTGCTCCCCGAGTTGCGCAAGCGTGCGGCTGACGTCGCCACGGTCGTAGATGGCCTGCTCGGAAGTGGTCACGTCGAACCGCACCCCGAAGTCGGCGAGGTCGCGATCCTGCTCCGCGCGCTGCATGACGACCGCCATGCGGCGGCAGCGAGCAACGCCTTCCGCTGCCGGCAAGTCCGCGAATGCCGCTCCTTCCCGCGCCAGTACCGCTTCGGCCGCCTCGGCGAGGTATTCCCCGTGGTAGCCGCCGTCAGGGATGGCAGCCTCGCGTCCCACCTGCTGCTGCACCCGCGCCCAGAGACTCTCCGCCACCCGGTCGATCTGCACGCCGGCGTCATTCACGTAGAACTCGCGCACGACCTCGGCCCCGGCCCACTCGAGCAATGCCGCGATCCCATCACCCAGCGCGGCACCACGTCCGTGGCCCACGTGCAAGGGGCCCGTGGGGTTGGCCGAGACGAATTCAACATTCACCCGCTGGCCGGCCATGGTCGAACCGCGGCCGTAGTGCGCTCCCTCGGCCAGGATGCGCGCATGCTCATCCGCCAGGTGCAGATCGCTGAGCCAGAAATTGACGAAGCCGGGACCGGCGATTTCGGTGCGAGAGACCAGGCCGGCAGGAAGCTCGAGGGCGTCGAGCAGCTCCTGCGCAACGACGCGCGGGTTCACGCGGCGTGAGCGCGCCACCACCATCGCAAGATTGGTGGCGAAATCACCGTGACCCGCGTCGCGCGGGCGCTCGACCACGAATTCGGCATCCGGCACGCCCAGGCGGCCCGCCGCCTGATGCAGTGCCTCGCGGAGCGCGTCCGTCACTCGCCCGACTTTCCGCTGGAATCCTTGGCAGGCGCGGCGGGTTTGGATTCGGAAGGCTTGGCGGGAGTTTTCTCGCTCTTCTCGCCGCCCGCTCCTTCGGTGGGCCGCTTGGCGGGGCCCTTTCCGTCCTTGCCGTAGTCCGTGATGTAGAACCCCGAGCCCTTGAACACCAACCCCGCGCCACCCGAAATCTGGCGCGTGGCGGGCGCCCCGCATTCGGGGCACTTGGTGGCAGGCCGATCGCTGATCTTCTGGCGCTTTTCGAACACGTGGCCATTGGAACAGCGATATTCGTACGTGGGCATGGTTTCCCTTGGAGGCGTTGGTGCTGACGGAAGACAACCGGGAAAGTTAGCGGGAGCGAGCGAGGGGCTCAAGAAGTCGTCGGTCGTCGGTCGTCAGTTTCGTCCGGTGTCAGGCGCTCCCCGCCCGATACGTCCCCCACGCTTCCCGCAAGACATCACTCATCTCGCCGATCGTGGCGCGAGCGCGGACGCCGTCGAGGATCACGGGCATGAGGGGGGCCTCGGGCGATTCCGCCGCGGTCCGGAGCGCCTCCAGCTGCTTCTGCACCGCGGCCGAGTCCCGCGCGGCGCGAGCCTTGTTCAGCCGCTCGATCTGTTGCTGAGCAAGGGCGCTGAAATCGGGAAGCGTGAGCGCCGGGGGCTCCGACGCATCGGTGAAGCGATTGACCCCGACCACGACCTGGTCACCGCGCTCCTGCGCCTGCTGCTGCACCCATGCGCTGTCGGCGATTGCCTTCTGAAAGTAGCCGGCCTCGATGGCGGCCGCAGCGCCGCCGAGCGCATCGACAGCCTCGATCAGGGCACGCGCACCGTGCTCGATCTCATCGGTGAGGTGCTCGACGTAGTAGCTGCCGGCCAGCGGGTCAACGCTGCACGCCATGCCACTCTCGTATCCCAGGATCTGCTGGGTCCGGAGCGCCAGCGTCGCCGACTCCTCAGTGGGTAACGAAAGGGCCTCGTCGTAGCCGTTGGTATGGAGCGACTGGGTGCCCCCGAGGACGGCGGCGAGCGCCTGGACCGTCACGCGCACCACGTTGTTGAGTGGTTGCTGCGCCTGGAGAGTGACACCGCCGGTCTGGGTGTGAAAGCGGAGGCGGCAGGCGGCATCGCCGGCGTCGAAACGGTCGCGCATGAGCCGGGCCCAGAGCCGCCGGGCGGCGCGAAACTTGGCGGCTTCCTCAAACAGGTCGTTATGGCTGGCGAAGAAGAATGAGAGCCGCGGCCCGAAGGCATTCACGTCAAGGCCGGCCGCGCGCGCGACTCGCACGTACTCGAGCGCGTTGGCGAGCGTGAAGCCGACCTCCTGCACCGCCGTCGCGCCGGCCTCGCGCATGTGGTACCCGCTGATCGAGATCGGGTTGAAGTTCATGCGCTCGCCGTTCACGAACCGGAATATGTCGGCGATGAGGCGGAGTGACGGAGCTGCCGGATAGATATAGGTGCCGCGCGCAACGTACTCCTTGAGGATGTCGTTCTGGACGGTGCCGGAGAGCTGCTGCCGCGCCACGCCCTGTTCCTCGCCAACCACGATGTACATGGCGAGCAGGATGGCGGCGGTGGCATTGATCGTCATCGACGTGGAGACCTGCTCGAGCGCGATGCCGCGGAACAGGTCGGCCAGGTCGTCCACCGTGTCGATCGCCACCCCGACGCGACCCACCTCGCCACTCGCCATGGCGTGATCGGAATCGTAGCCCATCTGCGTCGGCAGGTCGAAGGCGGTGGACAGCCCGGTCTGGCCGCTGGCGAGCAGGCTCCGGAATCGCGCGTTGGTCTCTTCCGCCGTCCCGAACCCGGCGTACTGGCGCATGGTCCAGAGGCGCTCGGTGTACATCGCCGGATAGACGCCGCGCGTGAACGGGAACGCACCGGGCTCACCCAGCTTCTCACGAGGGTCTCCGCGCAAGTCGCCCGGGTCGTAGACCTTCTTCACAGCACCGGGGCGGCAAGCGGGCCGGCGGGACGGGGCTCGATCCGCAGCCGTCGCAGCGTGTCCGCCACATATCCCACATCTTCACGCGACCCGATGACGAGCGGGACCCGCTGGTGCAGCGCCGTGGGGACGATATCGAGAATCCGGTTGAGGCCATCGGTGGCGGAGCCCTGGGCCTGTTCCGCGATGTACGCCATCGGTGCCGCCTCATAGAGCAGCCGCAGCTTGCCGCGAGGGTTCCTCGTGTCCGCCGGGTAGAGGAAGATGCCGCCGGCAATGAGGTTGCGATGAAAGTCGGCCACCAGCGAGCCGATATAGCGCGAATTCTTGCCCTTGATCTCGTCGGGCCGGTCCCCGTGGAAGCCACGCACCACGATCTGCATGGCGCGGTCCCAGCGGGCGAAGTTGCTCTCATTGACGCTGTAGTACTTGCCGACGCGCGGAATGACGATGCGGGGATGACTGAGCAGGAACTCGCCGATCGTGGGATCGAGCGTGAAGCCATGCACACCCTGCCCCGTGGTGTAGACCATCATGGTGCTCGAGCCATACATCACATAGCCGGCTGCCACCTGATGGCAGCCAGCCTGCAGCAGGTCCTCCACCGTGCCCCGGCCTTCCATCGAGACACGCCGGTAGACGCTGAAGATGGTTCCGACCGCGCTGTTGACGTCAATGTTTGACGATCCGTCGAGCGGATCGAACATCACGGCGTACTTCCCCGCCTCGAACTGGGGCGGCACCTGGATGATGTCGCCCTCTTCCTCGGAGCACATCACGCAGACCCGTCCGGTGTGGCTGAGGCAGTTCTTGATGATCTCGTTGGCCATGACGTCGAGCTTCTGCTGCTCCTCGCCCTGGACATTGCCGCTACCGGCGCTCCCCAGGATGTCCACCAGCCCCGCGCGCCGGATCGCGGCGGCGATCATCTTGGCCGCAAGGGCGATGTCATAGAGCAGGTTGGAAAGCTCGCCCGTGGCCTCCGGGTAGCGATCTTCCTGGTCGAGAATGAACCGTTCGATGGTCGTCGCGCTGGTGATCACGGCTCCATCTCCTCGGCGTGGGTGGAAAAGTCGCTCCGGCGATTCCGGCCTGCGACGCTGATGCGGTGCCCGTCGGTCGTCACCGTAATGGAACCATCTCGATCGGTTCGCCAGACGGAGACACGATGCCCTTCGAGCCGCTGCAAGGCCTCGGGACTCGGATGGCCGTAGCGGTTGATCCCGACACTCACAATGCCGACCGCCGGCTGGAGTTCGGCGAGCCATGCGTCCCCGCTGGCCCAGCGGCTGCCATGGTGTCCCACCTTGAGCAGGTCCACCGGCCCCACGCTGCCCTGGAGCAGCGATTCCGCCGGGAAGCCGGCGTCGCCAGCGAGCAACGCGCGAAACCCGCGGTACTCCACCAGCAGGACCGCCGAGTCTTCATTCAGGTCCAGCCCCCACCCGCTCCAGCTGGTGTCCGGGTGCAGAAGGGTGAACCGCACGCTGTCCAGCTCGAAGTGCATCCCGGCGCGTGCCGAACGCCACTGCGCGCCATCGGCGGCGACCGCCGACAGAAAATCGGTGTACACCGGATCGGCTACCAGCTCGCCCGGCTCGATCACCAGGCCAGCATCCACGCGGTCCAGCACTGCTGCGGCACCGCCCACGTGATCCGCATGCGCATGCGAAATAACCATGACGTCGAGGCGCCGTACCCGCTCCCGCGCAAGAAACGGCGCAACGACTCGCTTGCCCGCGTCCGACGAGGCCGAGCGCGGCCCCGCATCCACCAGGATCCAGTGTCCGTGCGGCGTGCGGATAACGGCACCGTCGCCCTGCCCTACGTCGAGAAAATGTAACGAGAGTCCCGTGAGCCCGTCATCCGCGGGCCACGGAATGGCGAGAATCACGCCACACCAGGAGGCCAGTGCGAGCGCCACGCTGGCGCGTCGAGCGGCCACCGGCGCGGTGACGTGGCGCCCGGCAGCCCATACACCCACCAGGAGCACGGCAGCCGCGCTCATCGCCGAGGGCAGGCCGGAAGCGACCATGAGGCAGCCGTGCGGGATGCGGGCCCCCAGGTGCGCCACAATTTCGAGCCCGTGCAGGCCGAGACCAGCACCGGCGGCAAGTGCGCCCGCTGCTGTACTCGACAGTCCGTCGAGGAGCAAGCTGGCTACCACGCCCGGCACGGCCAGGGCCGCCAGCGGAATGGCCACCAGGTTGAGCGCGATGCCCGCAACCGGGATAGTCCCGAACGCCGCGGCGGTGATCGGCGCCGTGGCAAGCGTGGCACCGGACGACGATGCGATCAGCTTGACGATGGATCGGCCGCTGACCGCACGCTCGCACCACGCCGCCGCCCAGGCTGCCCCTGCCAGCGCGGTGACCGAGAGCCACGCTCCAACCGAAACGACGGCCCAGGGGTCGCCGATGCTCACGATGACGCAGGTGAAGCCGAGCAGCGGGCCAAGTGACGAATGGCGCTGGCGCTGGAGCTGCCAGGCGCCAAGCACGCACAGCACGGCTGCGCGCGTGGCCGGCGCGGGCCAGCCGAGAAAGGCGGCGTACAGGATGCCGATCGCGGCGCCGCACCAGAGCGCGCGCTGGCGGTCGTATCCCATGGCGCCCACCGCGAGGACAACCCACGCCACGATGAGCCCCACGTGAAATCCGGAGATGCTCAGCAGGTGTACGAGGCCACTCGCGGCAAAGTCGTCCTTGATGTTGGGGTCGAGGTTGCCTCGTGTGCCCAGCACCAGTGCCTCGACGAGCGCTGCGCGCGAGCCGTACAGCGAGCGGCTCGCGCGTGCGAGCCGCGTGCGAATCCGCTCGGCGACCGTGGGCAGATCCTGGCTGCCGTGCAGGGATGATGCGAGGAGGGTTCCTCCCGCCTGGCCCAGTGGCCCCGGACGCGGCAGCCAGCGGCCGCGTACGGTCACCACGCGCCCCGCCGGCAAGTCCTCGGCGCGCTGGACCCGCATGGTGATGAGTCCGCTGCAAGGGAGATCCAGTGGGGCTGCGGACACCAGGCCGCGGGCCGTGCCGGGGTCATGCAGCCGAGCCCGGAGGGTGACGGCGCCGGCGGGGAGCCGAGCGGCACAAGTGTGCGCGTTGCTGGCCTGGCCAATTCTTCCGAGCAGCAGGCCCGACACCAGGGCCAGGCCAGCGAATCGGCGCCGGTTGCCTCCGCCGAGCACCATCGCGATGAGCACCAGAACGCAGGCCGGTGCCCAGAAATGCGAGAGGCCGGTCAACAGACCGGCCTCGAACGCCAGAACGAAGAGCATGCCGGAATGCGCCGGCCGCATGGGCTACTTCATCCTGGCCTTGCGGGCGCCCGACCACAGCGGGGCGACTGCGCCACGCGCTTGAAACCCTGCATTACGGTCACTTCCATCTGGGCGCGCGCCTGGTCCTTTTCCAGGGCGATCTCTGTCATCACGCTGCCCTCCCTGGTATTCACGTAGCGCGGCGGCACCCGGTTGAGCGCGTAGATCAGCACATCGCCACGGCAGGTTTCACAGCCGCAGAAATCGGGAAAGTGCGGGAGCAGCGAATCGTACGCCGCCTCCACATGCTCTTCCGCCATGTTCTTGATCATAGGACAGCCAGCCCCCTTTCATGCACGATCGTCCCGATGAACGTGGAACCGGTTGAGCCGGTGAGCCGGACCGTGAGGTACCGGCCGATGTCCGCTTCCGTGAGCGGCAGCAGCACCAGCGCGTTGGTCCGGGTGCGGCCCAGCATGCCGCCTCGTCGGGCAGGCCGTTCCACCAGCACCTCATGCTCGGTTCCGACGCGCCCCAGGTTCCGGCTCCGCGCCTGGCCCCGTACCGCGGCGATGAGTCGCGCCAGTCGCTCTGAGGCCACGTCCTCATCGAGCGATTCCTTCATGCGCACCGCCGGCGTGCCGTCACGCGGCGAATACTTGAACGTGTACGCATCATCGAACTGCGCTTCGGCGACGAGCGAGAGCGTTTCGCCGAACTGCTCCTCGGTCTCGCCCGGAAAGCCAACGATGATGTCGGTCGAGAACGTGATGCCCGGGATGGCGTGCCGCAGCTGCTTCATGACGGCGAGATATTGTTCCCGCGTATATCGGCGCAGCATCCGCCGCAGTACCTGATTGGAGCCGCTCTGCACCGGCAGGTGCACGTGCTCGCAGACTGCCGCGGTGGTGGCCATGGCCTCGATAACCCTGGGCGTGAACTCGGTCGGGTATGGGCTGGTGAAGCGAAGCCGGCGGATGCCCTCCACGGCGCCCACGGCACGCAGCAGGTCGGCGAAGTCGTGGTCGCCGTTCCGATAGCTGTTGACGGTCTGTCCGAGCAGCGTCACTTCGGTAGTGCCCTGCTCCGCCAGCGTCCGTACGTCCCGGACCACGTCCTGCAATGTACGGCTGCGTTCGGGCCCGCGCGTGTACGGAACAATGCAGAAGGTGCAGCGGAAATCGCAGCCCCGCTGCACCGTGACGAACTGGGTCGGGCCGGGCTCGCGCACCGGTGGGACGTCCTCGTAATGCTCCCACGAACGGAACTCCGTCTCGCTCACGCGCGTGCCCCGGGCGCTCTCCGCCACCAGTGCCGGCAAATTGCGATAGACATCCGGGCCCGCCACCAGGTCTACCTTGGGCGCGGACTCCAGCAGTCGGGGTCCCAGGCGCTGTGCCATGCACCCGACGACGCCCAGCACGTCACCGGGACGCTTGTGGCGCTGCAGCTCGCCCACCCGGCCCACCACTCGCTGCTCGGCGTTGTCCCGCACCGCGCAGGTATTCACCAGCATCACGTCCGCATCATCGGGGGTATCGACGCGCTCGTAACCCGCGCCCTTGAGCACACCGAACATGAGTTCGGTATCTGCCATGTTCATCTGGCAGCCGTACGTCTCGATGTAGACGCGCTTGGGCATGGTTCAGGGCCTGATCGTGACGCCGGCGGCGAACATGAAGGCCGATTCGCCATAACCACCGTCGGCCGAGCGTCGGGCGTAGTCGAGCGCGAGCGAAAGAAGCGCCGTCGGCGGTCCGCCCGTACCCTGCCGTGCCACGATGAGGCCGGTACCGAGGGACAGGCCCAGCTCGCGAGGCTGCGCACCGGTGGTGACGGGAAATGGCAGTGTGCGGAAGTGGACGCCGAACCGGAGCGGAAGCTTGTCGGGTGAGCGCGGGTCGCGCAGCCACTCGCCGCCGAACGACGCATCCACGGTGTTGCGGCCGCCGGTGCCACCGAGCGCGCGGAGATCATCGTCAGCGGTCCCCCACCGGGTGGTGGAGACGGTGGTGGCGAGGTCCAGCTGCATCATCGGGCGCCACCGCAGCGAACCGCCAAGGGAGACCGGCAGGTCAACCGTCCCGACCCGGCTGCTGTCGCGGTCCACATTGGCATGCCCGTCGAGCCGCACAAAGGCGGCCAACGCCGCACGCCGCCCCAGCGCCCGGAGTACACCCGCGGAGACGCCGACACCAGCGTAGGAGATTTCGGCGCGCTGGCTGACTGGAAGGTAGAGCGTGTCGCCGAAGTCGCGCGTGAGCGAGAGGCGCGCACTCCCCGTGATCACGTGAAGCGCGGTGCCCAGCTCCCACCCGCCGCCGCGATACGCCGCGACCAGGCCAAGATCACTGAGACCGCCTGCGGAATTGAGCGTGTCGAAAACCGGCACCGGCACGCCGCGCAGGGTGACCGTGTCGCCGGCGGCGAGGGAGAAATCCCGGTCAGTGTACGTCGCAAAGGTGGCGCCCAGCGCGAACGGCGTCTTCGGAATCGGACCACCCACGGCCACGAGCGGAAACCGCGTGTCCCGGCCCGACTCCGACTGCTGCGGCCCGGACGACGAGCGGTAGTTCTGCAGCAGCGTAAAGGTGGCGTTGAAACGCTCGTACTCCCGGATCGCCGCCGGATTCACCGCTGACACCGGATCAAAGAGCCCAAAGCTGCCGCCCGTGGCAAGCGCCCGCGCCGAGAGCTGGCGGCTCGGCATGCCCAGGCCGTTGACGCCGAACTCCGACGACTGAGCGGCCAGCGTGGCTGGCAGTGCGACGAGCGCGAGCAGGAGGAGCCGTCGCACTATTGGACCTCGAACGGATAGGGACGCGCGTAGGTGATGCGCAACGCTGGCGCAAACCCGGCGACGCGGCTCGAGCCAAAGCGCGCGAGCCCGAACGTGGCCGCTTCGGGGTTCATGGCCAGGATGAGCGCGGGCGGAATGCCCGCGGCACTATCCCAGAGACGGGCAATGGTGGTCACGTCGAGCGTCAGCGAATCGGTGCGTCCGGCCTCGAGCAGATGGGTGATGATCAGCGCGTCGCTGGTTTCGATCCGCGGCGACTTGGGACCCAGGTCCGAGAAGATTCCGCGCACGTCGAGAAGCGTCGAGTCGCCGGGAATCCCGCCCACGGGTTCGGTCGGCACCAGCACCAGCGTCGCGCGCACGATCTGCGACGAGTCGGTGACGAGCGGCGGCACGGAGAATCGCACAATGGACCGGGCGGACGGAATGCCTCCCACCGTGAGCAGATCCGGCGCCGGCGGGGCGTCGGCGGCGTCGCTCAGCGTCGCGTTGAACAGCACGATGCGCGGGACCTGCTGTACTACCACCGTGTCGGGCAGCGTGGCGCGCATCCAGCTGACGAACTGGGGTCCACTTGTGCCCGAGGCACCCGCTCCAATCGCGATGCCGGTGGGCGTTGCGCTATGCAGCCGGTACGCCAGGCGCAGCACGTTGCTGTCGGCCGGTGTGAAGGCCACCTTGGCGAGGTCGGCTCCCGCGAACTTGAGCCGCAGCGAACCGGACGTCTCCTTGTCCGGCACCGCGATCGTGCCCAGCCGGCGCTCCTCGGTCAGGAGCGCGGCGACGTCGGCGTAGGTCGTGGCGGAATCGAGCGCCGGCAGGGGCGGCAGCCGGAAGACGTCGACTGTGAGTCCTGCGATGGTCGAGTCGCGCCCCTGCATCGTGACGGAGAGGATGACGGAATCGCGGGTGGCGGGACGCAGGGTATCGAGATAGGTGATGGAATCGAGCGCACGGGCGAACCGCACCACACCAATCGACTGCGCGCCGTTGAATCCATCAGACAGGAGCAACCGGGACCCCTGCGATGCCGTGACGAAGCCGGCGTAGGTGCTGTCTCGCTCCGCCGTGATCACCGTGTCCCGGACGTCAAGGTGATCCGCCGGGCAGTTCCCGGGGCAGTCCCCGGGCGTGGTCAGTTTTTCGCTGCAGCCTGCGGCCACTGCTGCCAGCAAGAGCAGTCCGATGGCCTGCCTCACGCGAGCGACCCCGGTCCAAAGGCGGCCGGCAGGAGTTCCCCGATGGTCCAGCTCGCTCGCGTGCTGCGGCCGATGCCCTCGACCCGCAGGTCCGCGCCGAATTCCGACAGCACCTGGCGACAGGCGCCACATGGTGCTGCCGGCGGATCGATATCGCTCACGATCACGATGCGGCGAAACCGCCTGACACCCTGCGTCACGGCGGACGCCACGGCGGCGCGCTCCGCGCAGATGGTCAGGCCGTATGACGCGTTCTCCACATTGCAGCCGGCAAAGACACGTCCGTCCTCTCCCTCGAGGGCGGCGCCCACGAGGAAGTGCGAATATGGCGCGTACGCGTGCGCTTGCGCCGCGCGCGCGGCGGTTTCCAGCCCGTCTGTCACGTCCTGACCTCGGCGAGAAATGAGGTGCCCGAGGCGAGCGGCCGGGTGCCCAAGTACTCTGCGACCGTCTGCCCCGCATCGGCAAAAGTGGTCCGCCGTCCCAGTGGCACCGGGCGAATTCTTGGCCCGGTCACCAGCAGCGGCACGACCTCGCGGGAATGGTCCGTGGAAGGGGTCGTGGGGTCGTTGCCATGATCGGCCGTAAAGATAACGAGGTCCTCCTCCCGAAGCCGGTCGAGCAGGCGCGGCAGCGCTGCATCCAGTTCCTGGAGCCCCCGCCGGAACCCCGCGACGTCGTTCCGGTGGCCCCAGGACTGATCGAATTCGATGACGTTGGCAAGGAGAAATCCCCGCTCCATGGACTGCAGTGCGTCCTCGAGGAGCGCATAGGCAGCCGCGTTGGTGGCCGTGTGCGTGGAAGAGATGTTCCGGCCGGCAAAAAGGTCGTCCACCTTCCCGACCCCGATCCGGGGCACATCGCGTTCGGCGAGAAGGTCGAGCAGCGTCTCTCCCGACGGTGGCAGGCTGTAGTCCCGCCGGTTGGGGGTCCGGACCCACGCGCCCGGCTCACCCACGAACGGCCGGGCGATGACCCGGGACACCCCGTGCTCTCCCTGCAGCATGACGCGGGCAGCCTCACACGCGGAGTAGAGTTCCTGGAGCGGCACCACGGCCTCGTGGGCGGCGACCTGGAAGACGCTGTCCGCCGACGTGTAGACGATCCACGCTCCGGTCCGGACATGCTCGGCGCCCAGTTCGTCGAGAATGGCGGTTCCAGACGCGGCCCGGTTACCCAGCACCCCTCGCCCGGTTCGGCGGCTGAACTCGTCGATGACCGCTGGCGGAAAGCCATGGGGATAGGTGGGAAACGGCCGCTCCAGGATCACGCCGCACAGCTCCCAATGGCCGGTGGTGCTGTCCTTGCCGGCGCTCGCCGGCTGGGCGGTGCCCCAGGCCGCCGCCGGTTCCGGCACGGGTGGAACGCCGTCAAGCGGCGCGCACCGTCCCAGGCCCAGGGCCCTGAGATTGGGGAGGTCCAGTCCTGCGCCGGCCAGGACATGCCCCAGCGTGTTGCTGCCTTCGTCACCGTAGGCCGCGGTATCCGGCGCGGGGCCAATGCCCACGCCATCGAGGACGATGATGGCTGCTCTTCGTCTGTTCATGCTGCCCCTTCATACCGGCGCTCGACCCGAGGGCTCAGGCCGGTCAGCAGCTCATAGGAGATAGTCCCCGCAAGCGCCGCCTGCTCATCGAGCGACACGAGCCCGCCAAAGATCGTGGCCACATCATCCGGCACCGTATCGTCGGTGGCTTCCACCATGGTCATGTCCATCGTGATGCGGCCCCGTACCGGCACGCGCCGACCACGAAGTTCCACTACGCTTCTGGAGGAGCCGCTTCGGGGCCAGCCGTCGGCATAGCCAGCCGCGACCACGGCGATTCGGGTTGACGCGCCGGCGCGCCAGGTCGCGCCGTAACTTACCGATTGGCCGCGCGTGATGTCCTGGACCGCCACGATCCGGCTGCGAAAGCGTGCCACCGGCTCGGGGACCTGCTCGCCAGCCGCACCGCCATAGAGAAAAATGCCAGGCCGCACCAGGTCGCCGGAAATACCCGAGTTCCGGAGCGAGGCGGCGCTGTTCGCTGCGTGTACCAGCGGCGGCCGGCCAACGGCATCGATGACCTGCTGGAAATCACCCCATTGCCGCACCATGCTTTGGGGCTCTTCGTCGGCCGAATGGAAATGGGTGCAGATGCCCTCGTACCCGGGCGCCCTCGCTACCAGCTGCCGGAGCGCGGCAGTCTCCTCTCGATCACCCAGACCGAATCCGCCGCGAGCCATGCCGGTGTCCACGCCGACGTGAAAGGGACGCTCGCCCGCCAGGCTGAGCCACGCGCGCACCGAATCGAGATCGGCAAGCAGGGGCGTAAGCTGGTCACGCAGCATGGCTGGCATCCAGCTCGGAGGACATGGGGTGCAGACGAGTACCGGCCGCTCGATGCCTGACAACCGCAACTCCCGCCCTTCGGCGGGTGAGGCAACCCCGTAGCCCCACGGATCGACCGGCTCCAGCGCGCGTGCCACAGCCACGGCACCGAGACCGTAGCCATTAGCTTTGACCATCGGCAGGAGGCGCGCGCGTGACACGCTCGCGACGCGGCGCGCGTTTCGCGTGAGTGCGGCGAGGTCAATGTCGACCCACGCGCGTTCGGGTGCCTCGGGGAGCGCGGTGTTCATGAAAGCGGCCGGAAGGATATTTCCCACGGGAGAGTGGATGCAAGAGAAGCCGGCACTGGCACGAGTCATGGACCTGGTGCGCGACCTGCGCGAGCGGTGCCCCTGGGACCGGGTGCAGACGCGCGCAACCCTGCGGCCGTACCTCGTGGAAGAAGTCCTCGAGCTGGATCACGCCATCGGCGAAGGTGATGACGACGCGATCCGCGAGGAGCTTGGCGATTTTCTCCTCCATCTGGCCTGGCAGCTGGTGCTCTCGGAGGAGGAAGGCAGCACCACGGCCGAGCTGCTGGCTGAGCAGGTCGTGCGCAAGATGCAGCGGCGGCATCCGCACCTCTTCGACCTGGGTCCGCGCGAGCCGTGGGAGCTGCTCAAGCGACGGGAACGGACACGCGGGACACTCGATGGCCTGCCGTCCACACTCCCGCCCCTGCTGATGGCCTTCCGGTTGCAGGAGCGAGCAGCCTCGGTGGGCTTCGACTGGCCCGACGCCGACGGTCCCCTGGCCAAGGTGAAGGAGGAAACCGCCGAGCTCGAGCGGGAAGTGACGTCGGGAAACCGGGCCGCGTTGGAAGATGAACTGGGCGACCTGCTCTTTGCGGCGGTGAACCTGGCGCGCAAGCTCGATGTCCAGCCGGGCGCGGCGCTCGAGCGCGCCAACCGGAAATTCGTCCGACGTTTCCGTGAGGTCGAGGCCAAGGCAGCCGAGCGGAACATCAAGATGGACAGCGCGGGCCTGGAGGCACTCGATCGGCTCTGGGACGAGGTGAAGCAGGCTGAAGGCTGAAGGGAGCTGAGCGCTATGCGCCATGCGCTATGAGCGATTCCTTCGCCCAGCTCGCGGCGCACCGCGCACAGCTCACGGATACAACCGATGTATCTGCCTCGGGAACGCGATCCCTTCCCGGATGTGCGGGTAGCCGCAGATCCAGGCCAGCGCCCGCTCCACACCAAGGCCGAAGCCCGAGTGCACAAAGGTGCCATACTTGCGGAGATCGAGATACCAGCGATAAGCCTCGGGGTTGAGCCCCTGCGCCTCGATCCGGGCCAGCAGCTTGTCGTGGTCATCCTCGCGCTGGGACCCGCCGATGATCTCGCCGTACCCCTCCGGCGCCAGGCAGTCGTTGTTGAGCACGGTGCGCGGGTCGTCCGGGTTCTCCTTCATGTAGAACGCCTTCACCTCGCGCGGATAGTTGAAGACGAACACCGGGCGATCGTACTGGGTGGCGAGCAGGGTTTCGTCGTCGGCACCGAGGTCGCGTCCCCACTCCATGTCGGAGCCCAGCTCTCGAAGCCGGCTGACGGCATCGGTATAGGAAATCCGGTGGAACGGCGCCTTCACCCGCTCGAGCGGCGCGGTGTCACGCTCCAGCTCCTTCAGCTCCTCGGCGCGTGACTCCAGGATCCGCGCCACCAGGTAGCTGACGAATTCCTCCTGCAGCCGCATGTTGTCGTCGGAGTCATTGAACGCAACCTCCGGCTCCACCATCCAGAACTCGGTCAAGTGCCGTCGTGTCTTGCTCTTCTCCGCCCGGAAAGTTGGCCCGAAGCAGTAGACACGACCGAGGGCAGCGGCCGCCGCCTCCAGGTAGAGTTGCCCGGTCTGCGCCAGGTAGGCGGTGCCCAGGTCGAAGTACTCGGTGGCGAAGAGGTTGCCCGCCTCTTCGCCGATGGCCCCGGTCAGGATCGGGGTGTCGACCAGCGTGAAGTCGCGCTGATAGAAGAAGTCCCGGATGCCCTGCACCAGCTCGTGCCGCACCCGGGCAATGGCGACCTGGCGCCTGCTCCGGAGCCAGAGATGTCTATGTTCAAAGAGGAAAGTCGTCCCATGTTCTTTGGGACTGATGGGAAAGTCGGGGCTGGCACCCAGGATCTCGATGCCCTGCACGCCGAGCTCCACGCCGCCGGGTGAGCGGGCATCGGGGCGCACCTCGCCGGTGAGCGCCACCGTCGTCTCGTGGGTCAGCTGGCTGAAGCGCTCCCACGTGGCGTCGTCGACTTCCTTCCGGGCCACGATGCCCTGCACAATGCCGGAGCCGTCCCGGATGACCACGAAGGCGATCTTGCCGCTGGAGCGTGTGGTCACGACCCAGCCGCGAACCGTTACCATCTGTCCAGCCAGGCCACCCAGTTCGCTGATTCGTGCCACAGTCATCGGAAAGCCATGGATGAGATTGACGTTGCGTATGGGAGGGTGGAGTCTAGCGGCGCTCGGAATGAGCGTCAACGCGGCGTGCATCAACTTTCACCCGCCGCCGGCCCCGATTCCACCGGAACTGGCTGGAAGCCCCCCGACCGAACTCTGGAACGCTGAGACAGCCCGCGGCGTCACCGCGCCGCTCGGCGTCACGGGCTCGATTGTGGTCGCGGCGGCCGCCAACCGGCGCTTGGTGGCCGTCGGCCTCGACTCAGCACAGCCGCTCTGGACCGCGCGCCTGCCCGGTGAAGCCGCCGGCGGCGTGCTGGCCGACGGCAATCGAATCTACGTGGGAACCGGTCGTCCCAGCGGCCGTATCGAAGCCCATGCACTCGACGGCAGGACACTGTGGCGCACGTCAACGGGCGAGATCACTTCGCCGCTCGCCAAGGTCGGCGACATGATCGTGGCCATGACCCGGCGCGAGCAGGTCGTCGCCGTCAACGCCGCCACTGGCCGGCTGCGGTGGCAGCGTCATGCCGGCAATTCCCGTACGGCGCCAATCGCCGCAGATGCTGGGCATGTGCTCGTGACCACCATGGACTCGCTGATGCTCTTCGAGACGACCGCCGGCCGGCTGGTGAAGCACCGCCACATGCGCGGCGTGAGTCTGAGCGGCTGGATGCCCGTCGGCCGCCTGCTGGTGACCGGACTCGCGGATGCCGCCGTGGTGGCCATTGATCCCACGACGCTCGAGGAGAAGTGGCGGGTGCAGACCGACGCGCCAGTGCTGGGTCCGGTCGCCGTGGCAGAAGATACGGTGTGGGCCGCTACGCGCATCGGAACGATCTACGAAATCGTCGCCGGCGGGACGCCCACCGTGAAGGTGCTGGCCCGCCTTCACTGGCCGCTCACCTCCGGTATTACCGCGATTGGCCCGGACCTGCTCATCGGCGGCGCCGACGGGACAATCCGGAGCCTCAACCGCGATGGGTCCGAACGCTGGCGCGTGCAGCTCTGGCCGGCCGTGGACATTCCACCGGTGCCAGTGCCCGATGGCTTCGCTGCCATCGGGGGCGCCGGCGACCTGCACCGGTTCGCGCAATGAGACGGGTCGCGCTCCTCTGCTGCCTCCTCGCCGTCCTCGGCCAAT
>DASTFH010000024.1:0-3001 GCA_035708725.1 Gemmatimonadales bacterium
ATCCGGCTGCCGACACTTCCACCACCAGGACACCATGCTTCTGTCACTGTTGCTGCAGGCCGCAGTTGCGTCCACCTCTGTCATGACGGCCGCTTCCGGCACCTTCAGCGGGCAAGCTGGCGCCACGAGCGTCACCCCGCCGCGGATCGACACCACGGTGACGCTTGACGGCCAGCTCGATGAGCCGGTCTGGGCCCGTGCCGCCGTGCTCACCGGGTTTTCCCAGTTCCTGCCCACCGACGGCATTCCCGCAGCCGATTCCACCACCGTCCTGGTCTGGTACTCACCCACCGCACTGCATGTGGGCGTGCGGGCGCGCGAGGCACACGGGGAGCCACAGGCCACACTGGCGGACCGCGACCGCATCAGCTCCGACGACTGGATCGAACTCCTGATCGGGACATTCAATGACGGTCGCACTGCCACGATGTTCGGGGTGAATCCCTTCGGTGTGCAGGCCGACGGCGCGCTGGTGGAGACCGGGCAGAACAGCAGCAACTTCGGCTCCGCCGGCGCCTCGCGTGACCGCGCCGACCTGAGTCCCGACTACACCTGGAAGTCGCGCGGCCACCTGGTCCCAGGAGGCTACGAGATCGAGATCGAGATCCCTTTCAAGAGTCTCCGCTTCCAGCCGTCCGCGCTGCAGACCTGGTCGTTCCAGGTGGTGCGTCACGTGCAGCACTCCGGCTACGAGGATGTGTGGGCACCGGCGCGCCGCGCCAGCGCATCGTTCGTCGGCCAGTCTGGCCACTTGACCGAGCTTGAGGGGCTCCGGCGCGGGCTCGTGGTGGACGTAAATCCCGAAGTGACCGCGGCCTATTCCGGTGCACGGCAGCCGTCAGGCGCCTATGACTACGGCGACGTCGAGCCAGATATCGGGGGCAGCCTCCGCTGGGGAGTGACCAACAACCTCACCCTCAACGCCGCTGCCAATCCCGATTTCTCCCAGGTGGAGAGCGACGCCGGCCAGATCAATTTCGATCCCCGCCAGGCGCTCTTCTTTTCGGAGAAGCGGCCCTTCTTCCTCGATGGCATCGAGCAGTTCAACACGCCAAGCAACCTCATCTACACCCGCCGCATCGTGCAGCCGGTGGCCGCCGCCAAGCTCACCGGCAAGACGCTGGGCGCGGATGTGGCCTTTCTTTCGGCGGTTGATGACCGTGACGTGTCGACCACCGGGAGCAATCCTGTCTTCAACATCCTGCGCCTGCAGAAAGGGATCGGCGGCGGCTCGCGAGTGGGGATCGCGTATACCGACTTCATTGACGGCGGCGACTACAACCGCGTGGCCGACCTGGATGGCCGGATCGTCTTCGGCGGGGTCTATGCGGTCACGGCTCAGCTGGCGGCGAGCCACACGCGCACGAATGACGTCACCACTACCGATCCACTCTGGGGACTCCGCTTCGACCGCACCGGCCAGCGGTTCGGCTGGCGCACCACCTTCACCGGCGTGGGCGACCAGTTCGTGACCCGAAGCGGATTCATCAGCCGGAACGGAATCGTCCACGCCGCCATCGCACCCAACTACTCCTTCTATCCGAAGGAGGGGTCGCTGGTACAGCGCGTCACCGGCGCCATCACGCTCGACGGAATCTGGCAATACCAGCATTTCATCCACGACGGCAAGATCCAGGACCGGAAGCTGCACTTCGACGTGAACTCCGCGCTCCGCGGCGGCTGGACCGTGGGCGCCGGCTGGTTCGTGGAATCGTTCGGTTACGATGAGGGATTATTCGCCGACTACTTCCTCGGCGTGCCCAACGGCAGTGGCGGGCTCGACTTCCAGCCGTATGTGGGGCAGGAGCAGATCAACAATAACGAGTTCTACGTGAGCGTGAACACGCCGGCGTACAAGCGGTTCGACGCCAACGTCTTCTCACTCTACGGCCACGACGAAAACTTTCCCGAGTGGGCCTCGGCTGACCTGCTGATCATCCAGGGCGGCATCAACGCCAGGCCTACTGACCAGCTCCGGCTCTCCTTTACCTACAATCACCAGCAGGTAAACCGCCGCAGCGACGGGAGCCTCGTGCTGCTCAACCGCATCCCGCGCCTCAAGATGGAGTACCAGATCGCGCGACCCCTGTTCATCCGGCTGGTGGGGGAGTACGCCATGAGCGAGCAGGACAGCCTCCGTGACAATTCGCGCACCGAAAATCCGATCTACTTCTCCGATGGCAATGGCGGCTTCACCCGCGCCGCGGCCTTCACCCGCAACAACGTGCACGCCGACGTGCTCCTCGCATTCACCCCCACGCCTGGGACAGTGGTCTTTGCGGGCTACGGCAGCTCCATGACGGAGCCGAGGTCGTTCTCGTTCAGCGAGCTCGAACGGCAACGGGACAGCTTCTTTGCGAAGGTGAGTTATTTGTTCAGGCTGTGAGGAGGGATCGGCGTTCCCCGGTCATCGGTCATCGGTCTTCGGTCGTCAGGATGTCACTCTGAGGCCACGCAGCGGCCGAAGAGGCGGAGCCTGGGCAAGCTTGGATCCCTTCGCTCCGCTCAGGGTGACACAACTCATGAGCCAACGATCGACGACCGATGACGCGCAGTTGACGACCGACGACCGACGACCGCCCACCGTTGACCATTGACCGTTGCCCGTCGACCTTTCTCCCTCCGCCCCCTCACCGGAGCTCAAACGATCATGCGTCTCTCCCTGCTCGCCCTGGGCGCCGGAGTGTGCCTTGCAGGCGCGCCCCTTCATGCCCAGATGCCGAAGGACTTCGACCGCTTTGTCACCGGCGCGCTCCAGAAATTCCAGACACCGGCCGTCGCGGTGGCCGTGGTCAAGGACGGCAAGATCCTGGTGGCCAAGGGGTACGGCGTCCGCAAGATGGGCGAGTCCACGCCAGCGGACAGCCACACCCGGTTCGGCATTGCCTCCAACACCAAGGCGTTCACCGCGCTGTCGCTCGGGCTTCTGGTGGAAGAAGGCAAGATCGAGTGGGACGCGCCGGTGACCCGCTACCTGCCGTGGTTCCAGATGTGGGATCCA
>DASTFH010000025.1:0-15908 GCA_035708725.1 Gemmatimonadales bacterium
TACGCGAGGCATGGTGGCTCCTTACGCCTTGAGCAGGCGGTTGATGCGCGGGTAGTCCGCCGAGCTCACGAGGTCGCCCTTCTTGAGCCGGTTCTTCCGCTTGCGCGACTTCTTCGTGAGAATGTGGCTGTGGTTGGCGTGGAAGCGCTTGAGCTCACCGGTTCCGGTGCGCTTGAAGCGCTTGGCCGCGGCCCGCTTGGTCTTCATCTTGGGCATGCTGTCTGCTCTCCGTGCGCCTTACCGGGGCGCGAGTACCATCGTCATGTTGCGGCCTTCCAGCCGCGCTTCCGCCTCGACCTTGCCCACGTCGCCGAGCGTCGTGGCCACGCGGTCGAGGACCGCCTTGCCGATTTCCACGTGCGCCAGCTGCCGCCCGCGGAACATCATCGTGACCTTCACCTTGTTGCCGTCGCCCAGGAACTCGCGCGCGTGGCGGGTCTTGAAGTCGAAATCGTGGTCCTCGATGTTGGGCCGCAATTTCACTTCCTTGAGCTGGATCACGTGCTGCTTCTTCTTGGCGGCACGCGCCGCCTTCGCTTCTTCGAACTTGTATTTCCCGTAGTCCATGATCTTGACCACGGGAGGACGGGCCATGGGCGCCACCTCGACCAGGTCGAGGCCCCGCTCCTGAGCCGCTGAAAGCGCTTCATCAACCGGCAGAACTCCCAGCTGCTCGCCGCCGGGGCCAATCACTCGCACCGGGCTGATCCGGATCTGCCGGTTTACCCGAGTGCGGCGTTCGCGGTCATTTGTCGACAGTGGCTCGCTCCTCTGTGCTTGGGTCAGAAACAAAAACGGACATCCGACGAAACTCCGGACGTCCGCTGCGCCGCGGGCATTCCCCGCGGAAACTTCGCTTGGACCCGGTCGCTCCGCGCCGCGCGCGGGCTCGAGGGTGGGGCCCGATCCGGGCCCACTTTTGACCGGGCAAACTTACCCGCTGCCCTGGCTCGTGTCAACCTGTTGTCCCGCCACAACCTCGGTCTCCTCCAGCTCGGTCGAGGCGCCCCGCCGGACCAGCCGGCCCCACGCCACCACCGGGTCGTGCTCGAAAATGAGCCGCCAGCCCTCAAGCGCCGCTTCCCGAAGCACGCTGCGCTTGCTCTCCAGCGTGCGGAGCGGCTCGAGGTCATACCCCATGATCCAGGGCAGCTTGAGGTGCGCCGAGGTGGGAATCAGGTCCGCGATGAAGGCGGCCGTCTCGCCCCGGCTCGCCAGGAGCACCGCCTGGTGCCATGGTACGTGCCCGGGCGTGAGGCGCGCCTGGATGCCGGGCAGGATTTCCTGGTCCCCGTTCAGCAGCCGGAGCCGGCCGCTGTTGGCAATGGGTTCGAAGTTGGCCGGCAGGTAGCTGGCCCGGGTCCGCTCATTGGTCTTCCGCGCGAACTCGAGCTCGCCACGCTGCATGACGTACGTGGCATTCGGAAATGCATTGCGCACGGCGCCCTCGGCGCCGCCGCTAGCCGGCTCCAGCCGGGTGTTGCCGCCTGCATGATCGAAATGCAGATGCGTGTTGATCACGAAGCGAACGTCTTCCACCCGGTGCCCCGCCTCGATGATCGCGTCCTCGAGCTGGCTCTCGCCCACGCGGCCCGCGTTCTCGATCCCGTAGATCTCGCGAAACTTCGCATCCTCCTTGGTGCCGATGGCGGTGTCAATCAGCACCAGGCCGTCAGGATGTTCCACCAGCAGGCAGCGCATCGCGAGCGGTATGCGATTCCGCTCATCCGGTGGAATGGCCCGCTGCCACAGCGGCTTGGGCACCACACCGAACATGGCCCCGCCATCGAGCCGCTGGAGACCGCCTTCCAGCGTGTGGCAGCGCAACTCACCGACCGTGAAGCTCCGGGCCAGCGTCACGCCGGTCCCTCGGGCACCGAGTCTGCACGCGGCCCGGACGGCGAGGCCGGCCGCTTGCGCGGGCGCCGTGGTGCACGCCGCGACGCTATCGCCTCGAGATCCTGCAGTGTCCGGGCACCGTCGCAATGCGCGAGGTCCAGCAGGCGATGCAGCAGCTCGCCCGTGGCAACGGCGTCGCCCGCCGCGCGGTGACGCGCCTCGTTGGGCAGGCCGAAGTGCTGGGAGAGGTTGTCGAGCGAGCAGGAGCGCACTTCCCTGACCAGCCGCCGGGCGAGCCGCACCGTGCAGAGCATCGGCCCATCGAGCGCGACATCTCGCGCGCGGCGCAGTTCCGCTCCCACGAAGCTCCAGTCAAACCGCGCATTATGCGCCACGAAGACCCGCCCGCCCAACGCCGCCAGTACGTCCTCGGCGATTTCCGGGAACGTCGGGGCGTGACGCACGGTGGCGTCGCTGATTCCGGTCATGGACGCAATAAACGACGGAATCTTGCGCTCGGGATTGACCAGCGACTCAAAGACCAGGTCGCGACGGTGCCCTTGCACCACCACCACGGCAATCTCGGTGATCCGGTCACCACCCCACGCCCGCATGCCGGTCGTCTCCACGTCCACCACCGCGAAGGTGCACGCCTCCAGCGCGGGCGACTCCTGCACCGCCGCCACGAGCCCCCAGCGGCCATCAGCCAGCTGGCGGATGCGCGGATCGGCGCCGAGCAGGGCCAGCACCACCCGGTCGGCCACGGTCTTTGGCGCCCTGGGCAGGCCGAGCACCCGCTCGCACAGCGCGGACGAGGCGCAGGGCGCCTTCTGCAGTTCGGTCAGCACACCGTCGAGGAGCGTGCCAGTCTGGTGCACGGCGACACCCATCATGCGTCCGCCCGCCTGAGGGGCATGGTCATGCAGCGCGGTCCGCCGCCGCCGCGGACGATCTCCGCGCCTTCCACCGTGATGACCACCTTGTCACCCTCGCGGACCGGGTCATGGCCCTGCAGGAATTCGTTGCCGTCCACGACCCGGAACCCTGACTGCCGCAGCTCCTCGACGGTCGCGACGTTGCGGGCATAGCTGATGACCTGTCCCGGGCGCACCGCGAGGAAATTGCAGGCCGAACTCCACTGCTCTCGATCCTGGGTGAGCCGATGCGCGCCGCCGGCGAAGACCGGCTCCAGCTGGATGTCCACCTCCCGGAGTGCGGTGAAGAGGTTGGGCATCTCCCGCACCCCTTCCTGGCCACGGCGGCGCAGCAGTACCGGCAGTCGCTCCGCACCGACGAAGAACGGCGGGTAGACCATGCCCAGCCCGTGGTCGAGCTGGGAAAAGATCATGTCGAGGTGAATGGCGGTGGGCGCCTTGGGCATCACGACCACCACCACGGCCTCGACCCCGCCAGATGCAAAGAGCACTTCCGAGAGCTGGTCGAGGGCGGCCGTCGAGCTCCGCTCACTGAAACCGAGCAGCACCACGTCGTCGCGCAGCACGTGCACGTCGCCACCCTCGAGGGTGTAGTTGCTGCGGCGCTCCTCGGAGCCGTCGTACAGGATGCCATCGTTGGCGAGCGCGGGATGAAAACGGAATAGTGTCTTGGCCAGCAGCTCTTCCGTCCACCGGGTGCCGTAGCGCATCGACCCGATCACGGCGTGGCTTCCCACCACCATGCCGATGTCGCGCGGGAAAAAGAGATTCGGAAGGGCCGGCAGGGCATAGCGGACTTCGTTGAGTGCGCGCGAAATGGCGCCCGGGTCTTCCTCGGTCCCCTCGACGAGCATCGACACCAGCTCCTCGGGCGGCAGTGCCGACAGCCGCTGGGCCAGCGGCTCTGACGGCACCACGTCCATCGTGCGGCTCACGAAGAATTCTCGCGCTTCCTGCACGTGCAGGACTTCCGTCAGCAGGTCGCGCACCTGCAGCACCCTGGCGAACCGCTCCAGCACCGCGACGAACTGGCGGTGCTCACGCTGCGCCGACGCGACTTCGATGATGTCGTCGTAGAGATAGTCTTCGCGGTTCTCGGGCGTGACCGCTTCGAGCTCGGGACCCGGTGTGTGGACCAGGACCGACTCGAGGGGTGTCACTTCGGACGTGATGCGAACGGCGGACATGCGGGGAAAGGTAATCGCGTCAGCGTGCGGCGCGATTGTGCAGCGCGTAGCTCAGCGTCTCCAGTTCAAGGGCCAGGTTGACGTTCTTGACCACCACGTGCTCGGGCACCACGATCTGCACCGGCGCAAAATTGAGAATGGCCGTGACGCCGAGCTTCACCAGCCGGTCGGCCAGCGGCTGCGCCGGATCGGCCGGCGTCACCAGCACCGCCATGTCCACCGGCGCCGACTCGAGCACCTGCTCCATCGTCGCGACATCCTGCACGGTCAGTCCGTTCCAGCGCGTCCCGATCTTGGCGGGATCCACGTCGAAAATCGCCGCGATGTCAAAGCCCCGCTGGCGAAAGCCGTGGTACTGCAGCAGCGCACTGCCGATCTTGCCGGCACCGACCATCGCCACCCGGTAGCGGCGCCTGAGCCCGAGAATGTCACGGAGCCGGTCCATGAGCTCCGGCACCGCGTACCCCAGCCCTCGCTTGCCGAACGAGCCGAAGAACGACAGGTCCTTCCGCACCTGGGCAGACGTCGTCCCGCCCCGCCCGGCCAACGCCTCGGAGCTGACCGTCTCGATCCCCTGCGCGGCAAACTCCTCAAGCAGCCGGAGGTAGAGGGACAGACGACGGATAGTGGATTCGGCGACTCTCGGCATGCCTTATTGTGAAATGTTTCACAAAGTTAGCATTCGCCGTCCGAGTCGTCAACAAGATCCTGCATCACCGCCCAAAGCTGTTGCGGCGCCAACGTTTCCGCCCGTGTGTCGGGCCGGAGTTGCAGCCTGGCCAAGGCGGCCTGAATGCGCTCAGGCGCGACGGGGAGAATCTGCCGAAGGGATCCGGCGAGCTGCTTCCGCCGCATGCCGAAAAGCTGGACCACGAAACGCCGGAACGCTGCCTGTGATGCCAACGGCACCACAGGCTCGAGCAGCGGGGTCAGCCGCACCACAGCGGACGTCACCTTGGGCGCCGGCTTGAAGGCACCGGCCGGCACCGTGAAGAGGCGCTCCACCTCGGCGGCGGCCCGCACCCCAACCGTCAGCGCACCGTACGCCTTGGTGCCCGGAGCGGCCGCCAGGCGCTCCGCCACTTCGTGCTGGATCAGGAAGACGATGCGCGCCGGCAGCGGCGGCCTCAGCGCCTGATCGATCAACGGCGTCGTGATGTTGTAGGGAATATTTCCGGTAATGACCCAGCACGCGCCCGGCGGCTGGCCCGCGACGGCGTGCCAGTCAAGGTGGAGGGCGTCGCCTTCGACGATCTCGGCGCCGGGTGCCCGCGCACGCAAGGTTGCCAGCAAGTCGGCATCGCGTTCCACCGCAATGACCCGGCAACCGAGCTTCACCAGCTCCGCGGTCAGCCCGCCGGGACCTGGTCCGATTTCCAGCACGGTGTCGTCAGGACCCGCGAGCGTTGCTGCCGCGATGCGGCGCAGGATGGAGGGATCGGAAAGAAAGTGCTGGCCCAGCCGGCGCTTGGCGCGAGGTGGGCTCACAGCCGCAGGACGAGCATCGTGCGATCGTCACCTCGGCCTGCCGCAAACGCGCTCGCCGCCGCGAGCACCGCATCGACAATGGCCTCAGGCTCTGCATCGTGCATGGACTTCACGACATCAAGCACCCGCGCTTCTCCGAACTTCTCTCCGGCGATGTTCTGCGCATCCTCGAGGCCGTCAGTCCAGAGGCAGAGCAGGTCATCAGCCGCATCCCACGGTACCACATCGCGCTGGATGTCACGCACGCCCGCAAGTCCCAGCGGCGGAGCCGTGGCGCCGAGGCGTTCCACCGAGGCGCTCCCGACCCGAAACGCGTACGGATGCCCTGCATTGGCAAAAACCAGCTGGCTCCGGGCCCGGTCAAGCATGCCGTAGAAGACGGTAAGGTACATCTCGGTCCGTTCCAGTTCCCCGCTCAGTCCTTCGAGCATCGCCGCGAGGGTCTCGTCCGGGGTGATCGGCGCCGCCGCGTGAATACCCGCGGCGCTCAGCACCAGCGCCATCACCAGCGCCGCCGAAAATCCGTGTGACGAGACATCACCGAGCATGACGCCTACGCGGCCGTTGCCCAGCCGGGAGAAGGTGTAGAAATCTCCGCCTACCCATTCCGCGGGCACGCAGCGCGCCGCGACCGTGGCATCACCATGCAGTACCGAGGGCGACGGCAGGATGCGGCGCTGCAGGTCGGCGGCGAGCTCCAGCTCGCGCCGCAAGCGTTGCTGGGTCCGTTCGCGCGACACCAGGCGGGCATTTTCCACCGCCACGGCGACGAAATTGGCCACCGTCGTCACCAGCTGCCGCTCTGCCTGGGTGAAGCGGTCGCCGCCGTTACGGTCGGTGAAGTTGAGCACGCCCACGCAGCGCAGCGCCACGCCTGGCGCGGCATAGCGAATGGGCACGCTCAGGTAGGACGTACCAGAATAGCGCCGAGCCGAGCGCGTGTCGCGCGCCGCGCGTGCCTCGGCGACCTGGTTCCGGAAGACGCGGGCAGCGATGCTCGACTGATCATCCAGCGCCACGGGATCCACCTCCCGCGCGTCAAAGCCGATCGTCGCGACCGTGACCAGCGCGTGCTGGCGTTCGTCGTAGACCATGATGGACGCGCGGCGGGCGCCGACGACCGCGGCCGCTTCGCGAATGATCGTCTCGGCGGCCTCGGTGAGACTGACGGTGCGGCCGAGGATCTCGCTGATGCCGTAGAGGAGCTCGACCTCTTCCCTGCTGTTGGCCAGCAGTGGTCCGACGACGGCCGCGATCGCTGGCGCCAGTGCGGGCGCGCGCACGGCGTCCACCTCGGAGAGCTGAAGCCAGGCACCGGGTTCGTCGGGCAGCGGCTCGAGCCACGCCCGCCCCTCCGGCATCTGGACCGGGCCCGCCATGAGGGGCGGCACCGGGCTCCAGCCATCAACGGCGCCGCCCATGGGAACGGCGCGATCGCCCTCTTCCTTCCAGATCCGGAGCTGCGCGCCGGCCAGCGCGCCAAGGGCGTCAAGCGCAGCCCGGAGCGGAGTCAGCGGCGGAGCAGGATGGCGCAGATGGAATTTCCCCGTTTGTTGTAGACGACCTGATCGGCAAGATGGCGGATGAGGAAGATGCCGCGGCCGCGCTCTTCGAGAATCTGCGGCGGCGTCACCGGCTCCGGCACCGCCGCGGGGTCGAAACCGTCACCCTCGTCGGTGACGTCGATGCGGATGTCCGGCGCGCGCAGTTGCACTGACACCTGCACTGACTTGTCGGGATCCTGGCGGTTGCCGCGCACGATGGCGTTGGCGATGGCTTCGGCCAGTATCACCTCGAGCCGGAACCGCATGCCGCCGGGGTCCTCGCCGCCGGCAAGACAATGATGTGTGAGGAGTGCCACGGCTTCCTCGATGCAGGCCACATCGCTGGGAAGCCGCAACGTGACCCGGGCGCCGGGCCCGCTCTCATCGGTGATGCTGCTCCGCCGGACGCAGAGCCGGAGCGAAGTCATGCTCCGTCAGAATCCGGCCAGCGCCTCGCTCGCCGACGGCGAGATGCTGAACAAGGTGTCGAGCTTGGTGAGCTCGAACAATGCGCGCAGGTCGTCATTGAGGCCTCCGAGCCGGAGATCACCGCCCCGTTCGCGCACCTGCTTGGCGATGGTCACCAGGGCGCCCAGCCCGGACGAGTCGATGTAGCCGGTCTCGCCGAAGTCGAGCACAAAGCGCCGATCGCCCTGCTCCAGCCGCTCGGCGACGAGTGTCTTGAGTTCCTGGCGATTGTTGACGGTGAGCTGCCCTTCCGAGCGGATCACCGTAATGTCGTCCTGCCGGGATGCGGAAAAGCTCATGCCGATGCTCCTTCGGTAGGGTCGGCCTGCAGCGCAACGAGCGCCGTGACGTGAACAATATCCTCGACGCTTGCGCCGCGGGAAAGGTCCGACACCGGGCGCGCGAGTCCCTGCAGGATGGGACCGATGGCGGCCGCGCCAGCCAGGCGCTGGACCAGCTTGTAGGCGATGTTGCCAGCGTCGAGGTCGGGGAAGACGAGAATATTGGCGCGGCCGCGCAGCGGCGAGTCCGGCGACTTCCGTGCCGCGACGTCCGGCACCAGGGCGGCGTCGCCCTGCAGCTCACCGTCGGACGGGACACCGGGCGCCAGTTCGGCGAACCGCGCGGCGGCGTCGCGCACCCGGTCCACGCGCGGGCCCGCCGCGCTGCCCGCCGTGCTGTAGGAGAGAAATGCCACGCGGGGCTCGTCACCCACCAGCCGGTGCCGGTCGCGGGCGGCGGAGAGCGCAATCTCCGCCAGCTGCTCCGACGTTGGCTCCGGAATCACTGCGCAGTCGGTGAATGTGAGCACCTGGTCGCCCAGCACCATGTAGAACGCCGAGCTGGCGATGCTGATGCCCGGCGCGGTGCCGATGGCCCAGAGTGCCGCACGGACGACGTCCGCACTCGGTCGCACCGCCCCGGCCACGCAGGCGTCGGCTTCGCCGAGGGCGACGAGTCCCGCCGCAAAGTTGAGCGGATCGGCCGCGAGATCCAGCGCCTCGACGCCGTCCCGCACGCGATCGGGCCGGCGCGCGCGAAGGTGCGCCGCCACCGCGTGGCGTCGGGCGTCCTCGGCGGGGTCGATGCCGCCGGGGCCGACCATGATCGGCGCAACGATGCCAAGCGCCTCGAGCTTCTCGACTGCCAGGACGATCCGTGCGTCGGCCGCTTCCGCGAACGCGACGCGAACCCGGCGGCCGGCGGCGCGCTGGAGCAGGGCGTCAAGAAAGGTCATGACTGAAACCGCGCCGCCAGTGCGCGCGCAACTGCCGGATGAACAAAGGAAGAGACATCGCCGCCGTACCGCGCCACTTCACGCACCAGGCTCGAGCTCAGGAAGGTGAGGTCCACGGCAGGCACCAGGAAGACGCTCTCCAGCTCGTGATTGAGCTGGCGATTCATGAGGGCCATCTGGAACTCGAAATCGAAGTCGCTCACGGCCCGCAGGCCCCGCACCACCATCGTGGCGCCACGCTGCCGGGCGTAGTCGACCAGCAATCCCTGGAAGCTCCCGAATTCGATGCGGGAATCCTCTCCGACGCTGGCCCGCAGCAGCGCCAGCCGTTCGTCCACCGGAAAGAGCGGTTCCTTGGCGCTGTTCGTGGCCACCGCGACAATCAGCCGGTCGCAGAGCGCCAGGCTCCGCCGCACGAGATCCTCGTGGCCGCGTGTTGGCGGGTCGAACGAACCGGGGTAGATCGCGATTCGGGTCATGGCGCCCTGAGAAAAGTGAGTGCGGTGTCGCCGTAGCGGCGCGTCTGGCCGCCCGGCAGGATTTCATCAGCGGAATGCTCGA
Organism: Gemmatimonadales bacterium; assembly: GCA_035708725.1. Classification (GTDB taxonomy): domain Bacteria; phylum Gemmatimonadota; class Gemmatimonadetes; order Gemmatimonadales; family GWC2-71-9; genus CAMLHP01. The sequence continues at coordinate 9,260 of DASTFH010000025.1, forward strand.
TCGAAAGAATGCGCGCAAAGGGGGCGGTTCGAAAGGCCGACGCGAGGCGCAGCGCGTGGCCGGTGCTGTACGGCGGATCGGCGAAGGCCACGTCATACGCGTCGGCGGAGAGGCCGTCGATGAAGCGAAGCGCGTCGGCGCGATGCACCACGGCGCGTGCGCCCGCGCCCAGCGCGTCGATGTTGGTCCGCAGCGCCGCGAGCGAGCGAGGGGAGATTTCCACGAAATCGGCCGACGTGGCGCCACGGGAAATCGCTTCGAGTCCGAGCGCGCCGCTCCCGGCGAAGAGATCCAGGACGCGCGCACCTGGCAGGTCGGCGGCGAGAATGCTCATCCACGCCTCGCGCACCCGGTCCGCGGTGGGACGGACCCGGCTGTCCGCCGGTGGGACCAGCCGGCGCCCGCCGTACTCGCCGCCGACCACCCTCACCCGGCACCAGCCGGTGCGAGCGCCAGGAGGCGTGCCTGCAGGCTGGAACTGCCGTTCCATTCGTTCATCTCGAGTCGGAACGCTGCGTCCACCGGGTCGGTAGCCAGCCAGGTGACGCGGTCGGCCCAGTTGAACCCGATGGCCGGGATCCGCGTGACGCCCTCCAGCAGGGTCGCCTTGAGGTGGCCGCTGCCCACTCGCCGCGGAGAGGCGAGCTGCGCGCCGCGCACGCCAAAGACTGGGGCTGGATTGCCGGTACCGCACGGCTCGAGATGCCGGCTGAGACGTTCCAGCTCCTCCGTGGCTTCCTCGAGCGTGATGACGAGGTCGATTCGCTGTTCGGGACCCAGGTCCTCGGGCCGCAGGCGCCCGCGCGCCACCGAGGCAAACTGGTCGCGGAATGCCGCAAGATTCCCGCGCCGGATGGTGAGCCCGGCCGCCATGCGGTGACCACCGTAGCGTTCCAGGAGCCCGCCGCATTCATGCAAGGCGGAATGCAGGTCAAAGGCCGAAATGCTGCGGCCTGATCCCTTGCCGACGTCGCCCTCGAAGGCCACGAGAAAGGTGGGCCGGCCGTACCGTTCCACGATGCGCGAGGCGACGATGCCCACCACGCCCGCGTGCCAGTCCTCGCCACTCAGCACGAACGCCGCATCGCGGTCGGGGTCCATGTCGCGCTCCACCTGCTCCACGGCCTGGTCCAGGATGCGCTGGTCCAGTGCCTGGCGGCGGTCATTGAGCACTCCGAGCGAGGCCGCGACGGCGTCTGCTTCCGCCTCGTTGTCGGTGAGCAGCAGGCGCACGCCGTCCATCGCGTCACCGATGCGGCCGGCGGCGTTGAGTCGCGGCCCGAGGATGTAGCCGAGGTGCCCGGCGCGAATTTCCTTGCCCCCGAGTCCGCTCGACGTGACCAGCGCGCGAATCCCGGGCCAGCGGCTCCGTGCCAGCACCTTGAGTCCGTGCTTCACCAGGATACGGTTCTCACCGGTAAGCGGGACAACATCGGCGACCGTGGCGAGCGCCACGAGGTCCAGCAGGTGGAGGTGCAGGCTGGCTGGCAGCTTGAGCGCCGGAATGAGCGCTTCGGCCAGCTTGAAGGCGATGCCGGTGCCGCAGAGCTGATGAAGGCCCGACGTGTCGTCAGCCCGCTGGGGATCCACGATGGCGGTGGCGTCCGGCAGCGCAGCACCGGGGAGGTGGTGGTCGGTCACCACGACATCGATTCCCTGCCCCCGCGCCGCCGCAACCGCTTCCACGGCGGTGATGCCGCAGTCGCAGGTGATGATCAGCGCCACGCCCGCAGCGGCCGCGGCGGCCACGCCCGCGCTCCCGAAGTCATATCCGTCACGCATCCGGTGCGGGACAAACGGCACCACGTCGGCGCCGGCCGCACGCAGCGCTCGAGTGAGCAGCGCGGTGGCGCACTGGCCATCCACGTCGTAATCACCGTGCACCATGATGCGCCGGCCGGCCCGCGCCGCCCGCGCGATCGCCTCGACCGCACGATCCATGTCTCGCAGTGTCAGCGGGTCCTGCAGCCGCTCGAGTGAGGGCCGCAGGAATTCACGCGCGGCGTCGACCGTCGCGAACCCGCGCTGCACCAGAAGCCGGGCAAGCGCCGGCGGGAGCCCGAGCTCATGCGCCAGCGCGTCGGCGCCCGCGGCATCCGCGGCTTCGGCAATGCGCCAGCGCAGCGGCGGACAGGGAAACGGCGCAGTCATCCGTTTCTCCGGGCCCGGCGCTGGAAATCCCGCGCCGGCCCCGCCAGCGGATAGCGCAGCTTGAAGTCGTCCACTCGGCGGCGTCGCTCCACGGGATCGGTCAGCGTCTGGATCGCGCGCCACTCAGGCCCCGATATGATCATTTCCGCCGTCGTAGTGAACATGTCATCGAAATTCGCCCCTTCGAGCTCTGCCGCCGATTCGCGCAGCCGTGACCAGAGCAACTGCGCCCGGTGCGACAATTGCTCCGGCGGCTGGTCGGCAAGGCTGGCATCTGCGCTGATGGCCTGGAACAGTTCGCGGTGCTCCGGCAGCTCGAACGCGTCCGCCGGCACAAGCTCGACGGCGCGGCCCCGAAAGGCGGGCGCCGCCACCAGGACCCGAAGCAAGTCCCACTCGGCGCCGCGAACGGGGGTTGGAGCCTCGCCCCGGTTGTCACCAGGGTGACCTGTCCCGCGGCTCGGCCCGGTGGCCTGATGGCTCGGAGCGAACCGCAGCTCGCGCTCCAGCACATCCTTCGACACTCCGCTGCGTTCAGCGACACGCGAAAGATAGAGTTGCCGCGTGATCGGATCCGCCGCCGCCCGAATGGTCGGCAACAGGCGATCGAGCGCCGAACGCCGGCGTTCGAGATCCTCGAACCATCCCTTTTCCGCGAGCAGCTGGATCTTTCGCTCCAGCACGTCCACCGCGTCAGCGACGACCCGGTTCACCACGGCGGCCCCGCCTTGCCGCATCATAGTATCGGGATCCTCGCCGGCTGGCATCGTGGCAATGCGGACCCGTACACTCTGACGCAGCAGCTCGTCGGCGGCGCGAAACGTGGCCCGGAGCCCCGCCGCGTCGCTGTCATAGAGGAGCGTCACCTGCTGCGTGAAGCGCCGGAGCAGGCTGGCCTGGTCGGGTGTGAGCGCCGTGCCCAGCGGGGCGACGACATGCTCGATGCCGTTGAGCGCCAGCTGGATTACGTCAAAGTACCCCTCGACCACCAGAGCCGCTTCTTCCTTGCGGATGGCGTGCCGCGCCGCGTGCAGGTGATAGAGCATCCGGCCCTTGTGGAAGATGGCCGACTCCGGCGAGTTGAGATACTTGGGCTCGCCATCGCCCATGGTGCGTCCGCCAAACGCCACCACCCGCCCGCGCAGGTCATGAATCGGGAACATGACCCGGTTCCAGAACTTGGCAGTGACAGTGCCGTCCTCGCGCTTGCCGGCGAGCCCGGCGGCCATGAGCGTCGAGTCTTCAATGCCTAGCGTGTGCATGGCCTCGAGGAAGGCCTGCCCACGCGGCGAGAATCCGAGCCCCAGCTCTCCCGCCGTTTCCGGGCTGATGCCCCTACCGTCGAGATAGCGCCGGGCAGGCGCGCCGCCGTCGTCATCGAGCAGTTGGCGCGTGAACCAGTCCTGGGCCGCGCTTGCCGCCGTGTAGAGCGGCTCGTTGGGGTCCGGCCCGTCGTTACGCTGGCGTTCGGGAATGGTGATACCCACGCGGCGCGCCACGTCCCGGACGGCTGAGGGATAGTCCATGCCGAAGCGCTTCATCAGGTAGGTGAAGACGTCGCCCGCTTCATGGCAGACGTAGCAGTAGAACATCCCCTTGCGCGGGATTACGGCGAAATTGCGGTGGGTGCCGCCGTGAAATGGGCAGGGGCCACGCCAGTCGGCGCCGGTGCGCTTGAGCGGCACCGACTCGCTGACGATGCCGATGAGATCGGCACTGTCGCGCACCTGCTCGATGATCTCGTCCGGAATCATCCCGTCTCAGTCCCCGAATTCCACGATGGTGACGCCACTCCCACCCTCGTTGCGCGGCGCGTAGCCGGCGCTCCGGATGCGGCGGTCGCGCGTGACGGTGCGACGCACGCGCTCGCGCACCACGCCGGTCCCCATGCCGTGAATGATGCGCAGCATCGGATGCTCGGCCAACACGGCCGCGTCGAGCGCCGCCAGCGTCGCGGCTTCCGCTTCATCTCCGGTCATGCCGCGCAGGTCGATTTCCATCGGGGCCGAGACCGCGGGCATATCGGGACTCCGGGCCGGGTCGGTCCGCTGTACGCGACCCGCGGCCCGCGTTACGCTTTCCGCCGGCACCACCATCCGCATGGCACCCGCTGCGATCACCGCCTTGGCGTCTGTGCGAAGTTCGAGCACGATGCCGCGCACGCCGGCGGCGGTGACCACGGTGTCACCCACCGTGAGCGCGCTGCCATCTGTACCATGGACTGGCGCGGCGTCACCGTCGTCGGCCGAAAGCTGCGCGCCCTGCTCACGGATTTCATCCTCCAGTATGCGGCGAGCGTCCCGCGCCCGTTGCTCATCCACCGCGCCCCGGGCTGCCGCGAGCGCTTCTTCCACAGTGCGCCGGGCAGCGAGCAGGTGCTCGCGCGCCTCCTTCCGGGCGCGCCGGTCGGCCTCGCGTTCCCGCCGCTCGAGTTCCGTGGCGCGTGAAGCATCGCGCGCTTCGCGCGCCGAGAGCCGTTCGTCGAGTTCGGTGGCGGCGCGCTCGCGCTCGGCGAGTTCGAGTTCGCGGCGCTCAACCCCGCGCTGCCGCTCCTCAACCGAGGCAAGCAGCGCGTCGAAACTCCGCTCGGCGCCGGGCACTCGCTCCTCGGCGCTTGCGAGAACGTCCGGCGGCAGGCCCAGGCGGCGGGCGATCGCCAATCCGTAACTGCGGCCGGGAATGCCCTTCTGAAAATGATACGTGGGCGTGAGCGTCGCCGCGTCGAACTGCAGTGACGCATTCACCACTCCCGGCTCCTCCTGGGCAAGCGTCTTGAGCTGGCCCAGGTGTGTTGTCGCGAGGGTCAGCGCGCCACGCCGGGTGAGCTGCGTGATGGACGCCGCCGCAAGTGCCGCTCCCTCGGCGGGGTCGGTGCCGCTGCCGATTTCGTCCAGCAGGACCAGCGTGGCGCTGTCGGCCTGGTGCAGAATGGCGCCGAGCGTGCGGACATGCGCGCTGAAGGTGGAGAGACTGGCCGCAATACTCTGACGATCACCAATATCGGCCGCGATGCGGCCGAACACCGGAAGCCGTGACTCCTCCGCGAGCGGCGGAATGATTCCGCCCTGCGCAAGCGCGCTGAAGAGAGCCACGGCCTTGAGCAGGACGGTCTTGCCGCCGGTATTGGGACCACTCACCAACAGGGTCCGCTCGGTGGCGTCCATCTGCAGGTCGAACGGGATCACTGGCTGCGCCTGCGCCAGCAGCAGCGGATGGCGCCCGCGGATGATGGAAAGGTCGGACGGCGCCGGCGCCACGAGAGGCGCATGCGCATCCAGTTCGGCTGCCCAGCGCGCACGGGCCACGAGGTCGTCCACAGCGATGCACATCTCGAAGGCCGCGAGCAGCTCCGGCCTGTGGGGGCGGAGCAGGTTCGTCAGGTCTCGGAGCACCGCCAGGGTCTCCCGCTCTTCCGCAACCTGCGCTTCGCGGAAGTCGTTGCCCAGTTCAACGGCGGCGCTGGGCTCGATGAAGAGCGTCCCGGCGCTCGCCGATTCATCGTGCACGATGCCCTCCGGCCGAGCACGGAGGTCGCGACGGACGGGAATCACGTAACGTCCTTGCCGCACCGTCACGGCACCCTCGGCGCCGCCCGCAGGATCGAGCGAGCGAAGAATCGACTCCAGCCGCTTGACGAGCCGTGCGCGCGCCGCATGCACCTCGCGCCGAGCGGACGCGATCGCGGGGCTTGCCGTGTCGAGGACCTGGCCGTCATCATCCACCGATTGCTCCAGCCGGCGCTCCGCGCTCCTCGACAGTGGCTCCGCCCGCAACGGCAGCGCAAGCGGCGCCTGCTCCCTCACTCGACCCAGGTCATCCGCCACGCGGCGCGAGGCGGCGATCAGCCGCCTCACGGCCGCCAGCTCATGGCCGTCGAGCAGGCTGCCCTCGATGCGAAGCCGGGCGAGTGCGGCCGCAACGTCGTCCACCGGCTCTGCAAGCAGGCCGTCCCGGCGACGGAAGAGCGCGGCTACCTGCTCGACCCGGGCAAGTTCACTGGCGATCCAGCTGATATCCGTGGTGGGACGACGACGGCGGATGCGCTCCGCGCCCAGGGGGCCGGCGGCGCGAGCGGCCACCAGCTCCAGCACGGCGCTGAACTCGATCGTGTCCAGCGCGTCGAGGGTGAGGGGGTCCTGCAAAACCGACGGGGTGCCGGCCTGTTGCTCAAGGCGTGGCACCCCGTCGGCAATGGGTGATTCCGGTACCGTCATGCCTGCATGCGCTCCTCGCGCGTCCGGCGGACGGCGGTCAGCGAACCACGCGCGTGCGCGGTCCCCGCCGGTTCTTCCGGATGGCGGCGTTCATCTTCCGCTTCCGCTTCTCGCTTGGCTTCTCGTAGTGGCGATGCTTGCGAAGGTCGGACAGGATGCCGGCCTTCTCGCACTTCTTCTTGAAGCGCTTGAGCGCGCGCTCGAAGCTCTCATCATCGTGAATGACGACTTCGGCCATGCTGGTAAATCACCCCTTCCGGCCCCCAGAGGGCATAAGATGCGAC
>DASTFH010000026.1:0-13805 GCA_035708725.1 Gemmatimonadales bacterium
GAGCGAGAGCACGTCGGCCACGCTGCGACGAGCGCTGTGCGCCAGTACATCGAGCTGCCGTTCCCCGCTCGAGAGCAGCTCGGCGAGCGAGCGCTCCTGCGGGTCGAGATCGGGCGGTAGGTGGCGCTCGATAACGCGCGCGGGCACCGCCTCGGTCATCGCCTCCGTGTAGAACTGGAACAGGTCATTCAGTTCCAGCAGTGGATGGGCTCCGTCACGGATGAGTGCATTGGTGCCACCGGACGTGCGGCTGGTGATTGGACCCGGCACAGCCATCACATCCCGGCCCTGATCCAGCGCCGTGCCGGCCGTGATCAGTGCTCCGCTTCCGGGCGCTGCCTCAACCACCACGGTCACGCGCGCAAGCGCGCTGATGAGCCGGTTGCGCTTCGGAAACCCGCCGGCGTGCGGCCGCTCGCCGGGAGCGAACTCGGTCAGCAGAAGCCCGTCAGTGGACATCCGCTCATAAAGTTGGCGGTTGGCAGCGGGATAGATCACGCCAATCCCGTTGCCAAGGACGCCGATGCTGCCCCCGCCTGCATCGAGGGCGGAGCTATGGGCCACCGCGTCGAGTCCCCGTGCCATGCCACTCACGACCGTGAGGCCAGCGCGCGCAGCGCCTCCGCCAATCATGGTGCAGACCTGGGCCCCGTAGGCGGTATGGTCACGGCTTCCCACAACGGCCACGGCAGGCCTCGCAAGCAATTCCATGCGTCCTGCGGCGAAGATCAGCTCCGGCGGCTCCGGAATTTCCCGAAGCTGGGCCGGGAATTCGGCATCCGCCGGAGTGAGCACGGTGATGCCAGCTTTCTCGGCGGCGGCAAGGACCTGCTCCCCGTCCGTGATGCGGCGCTGCTTGATCGCCGTGACGGCGGCAGCTGAAATACCCGGCACGGTTCCCAAAAACGCGGCCGGCGCCGTAAGAGCGCCGGTAGCCGATCCACAGGATGCGAGCAGGTTCTGGAGCCTGGCGCTCCCGATCCCAGGGGTCAGCGCCAGCGCCACATAGGCGGCGCGGTCGTTCATGGAGGAAGTTCCCTGTTTTGGTGAAAGCTGAAAGCCGCGCGAAGATACTGCCTTCAGCCTTCTGCCTTCAGCTCCACACTTTCGACTCTCAGCTCCCGACTCAACGCCCACAACCGCGTGCGCAGTTCATCGATGCCCGCGCCCGATGCCGCCGAGACGGGCAGGACCCAGCGCGCATCAGCCGCATCGAGTTCCGGGAGTGCCTCGTCGGCCGGCAGGAGATCGCGCTTGCTCAGCAGCACCACGTAGGGCCGGTCGAAGAGCGACGCGCTGTATTGGCGGATCTCCGTGCGCAGCTGGTCGAGCACCGCCTGCGGATAGGGGGCATCCACCGGGACGAGGAACGCCAGCACCCGCGTGCGCTCGACATGCTGCAGAAACTTGAGGCCGAGACCCTTCCCTTCGTGCGCACCCTCGATGATGCCGGGAATATCCGCGATCACGATCGAACGCCCCTGCCCCAGGTCCATGACGCCGAGATTGGGTTCCAGGGTGGTGAACGGATAGTCGGCGATGCGGGGCCGCGCGGCGGACAGCACGGAAAGCAGCGTGCTCTTGCCGGCGTTGGGCTCGCCCACGAGGCCGACGTCGGCCAGCAACTTCAGCACCAGCTCCACCTGGCGCTCCTGCCCCTCGGCGCCCGGTTCCCACTCACGGGGCGCCTGGTGCGTGGCGGTGGCAAAGTGGGCATTGCCCCGTCCGCCGCGACCGCCCCGGGCGACCAGTATCCGGTCACCGGCCTTCAGCACTTCACCCAGCAGCTCTCCGCTCTCGGCATCGCGGACCTCGGTACCCGGCGGCACCGGCATGACGACGTCGTCCGCCGAGCGGCCGGTCTGCGTCTTGCCCTTTCCGTGCTCCCCGCGCTCCGCCTTCCAGTGGGTCCGGTAGCGGTAGTCCAGCAGCGTGGCCAGGTTGGCGTCGCCTTCCACATAGATGCTGCCGCCTCGGCCACCGTCGCCGCCATCGGGACCGCCCTTGGGCTTGTACTTGAAGCGCGCAAAGGAGGACGCGCCCGACCCGCCGGTGCCGGCTGTGACCCGCACGACCGCGCGATCAATGAACATCGGCCCCCGCGCTCCAGCCGTCGCGCACCGTGCGCCACAGCTCCTTCACTTTCTTCCACTGGTCAAAGCTCAGCAGCGGGTTGACCACGGAGAGCACCGCCTCCACCTGCGCGAACGACGCTCCCGCATGCAGTGAACCTCGCAAGTGTGAATGCAGCTGGCGCGGTGTCTCGAGCACCGCCGTCTGCGCGACGATGCAGAGTTCCCGGCGCAGGAGATCGAGACCCGGACGACTCAGCGTGCGCCCATACCCTTCCGTGATCATCCACTGGTCGAGCGCCGGATGAAGTGCACGGACACTCTCACGAAGCTTCTCGTAGTTTTCACCGTAAATCACCTCGCACGTCGCCTCGCCGCGCGCGCTCCATTCTTCCACATGATTGTACCGGGCATCCTCGTCATCCCTGGGCGCCGGCACGCCCGAAAACTTCCGCCACGCCGCCATCGCCACCAGCGTCCGGGGATAGCCCACAAAGAGAAGCGATTGCAGCAGCAGCTCCTCGACCCACTGCACCGGCACCTGCGAGCGCCGCAGCGGTGCCACACGTTCACGCAGTTCCGGCTCGTACCCTTGGGCAATGGCGGCTGCGAACCGCACCAGGTCCCGTGTTTCAGGGTCCAGATTGTCCTGTTTCGCCATTACGATACCTCACGAGCGGCCAGGCCGCGTACCATTCCAATGCAACTCATATCAGAAAGCGGAGCGAACCGGCGGCGCGCAAGGCGCCCGTCTCCTCGCCCCGCGTGTTAACCGTGGGGACCGTCCCGCGATTCGCGAGTGTGGCGAGCGGTGCCACGTCCACGCCGAGCACCGGCAGGAGCTGACAGAGCACGGCATAGAGCGCCACCGGCGCCGCGCGGGTATCGCCGTCTTCCACTTTCAGCGTGACACCAACGCCGTGCGCGGGAAGCGCGGCGCTGTACACTCCCTCGGCGCCCACCTTGGCAACGATCTGCCCCGGAAAGGCCGACATCAGCTCGGTGCAGAACCGCCCCGTCCCGGCAACCAGGTGAGGATGCGCCATCATCGCCTGCCGGAGCCGAACGGCGGCCGGCTCCCTGCTTGCGCCGAATCGGGCGTAGGCAGTTGCCATGCCGATGAGCGGCAGCCCAAAGCACACCACGGTACATCCGTCCACGGCGTGCAGCAGCGCAGCGGGCGCGACGCCAGTCCATTTGACGACGCTACGCTCGACCCGCTCCTGCAGCGGATGCCCGCGCTTCTCGTATCCCGACGTGGGCCACCCGTGGTGCAGCGCGAGCGCGAGCATTCCCGCATGCTTGCCGGAACAATTGCTCCATCGGGGCGTAAGTGTCGTGCCGTGCCGGATCACGTCCCTCGCCACACGTGCGTCGAGCGGCTCATGCGGACCACACGCCAGCGCGTCTTCGGTAAGTCCGATGCGGTGCAGCATCCGATCCACCACCGCAAGGTGAGCTGGTTCGCTCGAGTGGGATGCGCAGGTGAGCGCCAGCTCCTCTTCGCCGAACCGGAAGCGATCGGCTGCGCCGTCCTCCACCAGGGGCAGGGCCTGGAATGGCTTGGCCGCACTGCGCCAGAAGGAAACCAGTGCCGGATGGCGTGAGTCGGCCAGGATCCTGCCGTCGGCGTCCGTGACGGCAACGGACACCGGATGCACAGACTCCACCGCGCCACCACGCGTTGCTTCCACAAGCAGTTCGTTCATGGCAGGGGAAGATAACCGCGATTACCTTCCCACCCCATGCCGCGACGCCTCGCTGCACTTCTCTTCGTTGCCCTCAGCGTGTCCCCTGGCGCCCTCCGGGCGCAGGCATCACCGTACATCCCGACCGATGATCCGGCCATGCCGATCATCGAGCACCTCATCGCACGCGGTGCTATCTCGGACCCGTCCCCGATGATGCGCCCGATGCTCCGGGGCGACCTGGTGCGTGCGCTGCACGAGGCCGCGAGACAGCCAGGTACCGCCGGCCCCGTCCAGGCCCTGCTCGAGCGTTTTGACGTGGACACTGCGGGACCCTGGTGGGAAGCAGGCGGGCGAGTGGGGGCTGAGGCCTATTCGACGCCGAGACAGGATCTCTTCCATCCGGTTGGCGATGCATCAGCGAATCCGTATGCCGAGGCGCGTATCGCGGCGGGTTTTGCCAATGTGGTGGCAGTGAGCCGCGTGGCAGTCGAGCCGCGACTCACGGATGACCCCGACTGGACAGGACGCCGCAACGTGGACCTGGCCAGCCGGCTAGCGGAAGGTTATCTCTCGGCGCAATTCAGGTACGTGCGAATCACCTATGGGCAGGTGCCGCAGAACTGGGGGCCGGCGGGGTTGCCGGGCATCCCGCTTTCGGACTATGGCTATGAGCGCCAGGGTCTCACGTTCGAGCTGGGAAACCGGACGGTTCGCCTGTCGGCGCTTGCCACCGATCTGAATGACGGCGTGGACAGCTCTGATCAGACCGCCCATCGCTACTACTTCGTGCACCGGCTCAACGTCCGGGTCGCGAAGCAGCTCGACGTGGCTGCGTGGGAGGCCAACGTCCTCTCGGGAGTGGATCGCGAGTTCGAGACACGCTACCGGAACCCGCTGTCCGTCAGCTACCTCGCCAATACGATCGGCCTGGGTGACCGCGGCAACGTCATGCTGGGCGCGGACGCCACATGGCGCGTGCGGCCGGCGCTCAGGCTCGAAGGGCAGCTGGGCGTTGACGACTTCTGGTACCAGAACCGGCAGAACAACCGCGACCGGTATCTCTTCACACTGACGGCAGCAGGCCCGCTCGGCGACGCGCTGTCCTGGCGCGCGATGTATACCGAAGTCTCCTCGCTGGCGCTGCGTGCATTCAATCCTGCCGACAACTTCACAGACGCCGGCGTCGGGCTGGGGCGAAACTTCAGTGACTACGATCAGCTGTCGCTCCGGGTGAACGTACCGTTGCGGAGCCGCTGGCTGGTCACGCCCGAGCTGGCCCTCTTCAGGCAGGGCGAGGGCGACATCAACACCCCGTATCCGGTGGGAGCGCAACGGCAGTCCACACCGGCCCTGTTCATCGGGACGATGGAACGGACCTGGCGGGCTGGCGTGCTGGTGTCGGGTGAGGAGGGGCCATTGCAGCTCACCGGAGATGTCGGGTTGCACCATGTCACCAGCGCCGGGCATGTCGAAGGCGAGACGGAGACGAAGCTCGTATTCCGCGTTCGCGGAACTATTGGCCTCGGGTGGGGTGGTCGTATCGCGGAGGATTGAAGGCCCCTTGTGCAAGGCGGGGGCGGCTGGCTAGAATCCGCCTCCCGGAAACCCGGGCGATTAGCTCAGCTGGTTAGAGCGCGCGCCTCACATGCGCGAGGTCACAGGTTCGAGTCCTGTATCGCCCACTCTCAACGGCGCCACCTTGCTGGCGCCGTTTTTTTTCGCGTGAGCGCTCTCGCGCCGCATGGCGACCGGACCTGCAGGCGCCGCCGGTTGCCTCACAGGAAGCGAAGCATCGGCCGGATTGTGTCCAGATCGGTCACGAACAGTGAGGGCTGGTCGGGATCCGCGAACACGATCGAGAAATCCTCTGCCCGGAACGCCCGTGCCAGCCGTGCGGCAAAGGTTTCGCGGAGCAGCCGAAGGTAGTAGCCGACATCGTAGTCGTATGGATCAGCGCCCACTGTCTCGCCCTCGATTTCCTCCATGATTCCACCCGTACCGTTCGAACGACGGTACACCTGCACTCGCTCACCTCGACGCCAGCTGCTCCGGCCATTAGCAAGCAGCGCCTCATATGCCAACTCGCGCCGGCTGCCCCGCGACTCCTGATACTCCGCGGGCGTCTTGGTCAGCCGCACCCGGGACGTCACCTCGCGCGTCGCGAGCGAGCGGGTGCGAAGCGCCTCAGCTGTCTCCAGGTAAGTCTCCCGCACGCCACGAACGTCGCCGCCGAGAAGGCGCTCGATGGCTCGGCGCAGGAAGGCTTCGCCGAACGGCTCCGCCCGGCTCGACCGGAATGCGACACCACGAAGCACCAGGCGGCCGTCGTATCCGAGCAGGGCATAGTTCTTCGGCTCATGTGAAAGCATCGCCGCGTAGCGTCCCTCGAACTCCAGCTGCACCAGCGGTGGCAGCAACGCCGCCACCTCCTGCACTACTCTCCGTTCATCAGCCTCGGTCCATGATGGGGGCACCCCGAAGTAGACGCCATCGGTGTCCGCTTCGAGCAGCGTGACGCCCCGGGCCGCGAGTTCCCGGCACATCCGGTCGAGCGTTTCACGCCCGCGCCGGGTGACTTCGTTGGCGGCATGAACATCGGCGAACCTGGTCAGGCCGCCCGCGGCGAGGTAGCCATACGCGGAATTGACAACCAGTTTCATCGCCGCCGACGTCGCTTCGTGCGCATGCCGCCGGGCCGAGCCGGCCGGAGCCATCCGTGCCTCGGCCTTCTCGGCCAGACGCTGCTCCACCAGCCGGTCCACCAGCGCGAGCAGGACGCCCAGATGATCACGCGCGGGGCCGATCCGGTACGCCCGCATCAGCGATGGATAGAGGCTTGCCACATCGGCCTTGACCACCCGGTGCGCGACGCCGGTGGCAAAGAGATGCAGCGCAGCACCGCTGTGCGCGGTGCCGTCGCCGGACTCGTGCGCGGGGAGCGCCACGCCGGCGCGAAGGTAGGCCCGCACCAGCATGGGATCGATGACGCCCGTTGCGGCGCCAGCATCGGCGAGACGCTCGTAGCGTCGGGGTGCCATGCGCGCCAGCGCAAACGCCGCCCCGCCCAGCATCCGCGCAAGCACAGCCACTTCTTCCACGTCATCCGTGGCATATCGCCGCACCCGCTCGGGATCCTCACGCCAGGTCCGGTAGATCTGGTCACCGCGGATGTACTCCCGGTCCAGACTGGCGAAGCCCAGGTGCTTCGCCACCGCCTTGAGGCCATGGCTCGGCAACTCCCGGAGGGCGAAGTCGTAGCGGCGCACCGCGTCCAGCGTGTCGATCAGTTCGCGACCAGGAGCCACGAAGCGGATGCGTGCGCCGTCGCCCCGCTCGCTCGCGGCACCACGCCGGGCAGCTCGCGGCCGAAGCCCAAGCCCGTCGATCCGGCCGAGCAGCAGCGGGACACCGAGCTCGCGGGCCCGGTATTCGAGGAATGGCAGGTCAAATCCGTGAAGGTTGTGGTTTTCAATGATATCGGGATCCGCAGCGCGGATCTGCGCAACAAGGCGCCTGATCAGCTCGGCCTCGCCCCGGTCACTCGCCTCATGTGCTTCGAGCACATAGGCATTTCCGGCGGGGTCCCGCACGGCAATCATGAAGATGCGGCTCCGCCGCGGGTCGAGTCCGGTGGTTTCGAGGTCAAACTGCAGTCGCCGAAGCCGGTCGAATGGCAGGTCGCGAAAGTAGGTACGGCCAGAAGCGGCGAGATACTGCTCCTCGGGCGAGAGCAACAGGAGGGATGTGCTATTCAGCTCCCGGAGGTGAGTGAGGGGTCGCGCGAGCCGGCGCGACGCGCCGAGAAGTATCGCCGCGGCAAGCGTGGTCATTCGCGGTGCCGAGACAAGGAACCGAAGCGCGCCGGAGCCGCTCAGCTCCCGATACCACACCGCTGCCGTGCTTCCCTCGACTCCCAGTCCCGAGCCGAGGTGGGCGAGGTCGTCCAGGCGATCCAGGAGGATCCATGGGCGGAACTGGACGACCTCGGTGATCAGGGCGTCGGCTTCCGGATCCCGGCGCCACACGAAGGCTCGGCCATCGGGCTCCGCCCAGACCGAGACTATGCCCGGCGTACTATCCCAGCCCCAGAGCCACTCATCCTGCGCGGTCACTGGGAGTGCCGATCGCGGGTCGCGGGTCGCGGGTTGTCGGCGTCCCAGCTCATGACCCGCGACCGAAGACCCATCAATCAGCGACGCCGAGCAGCGAATACCGAAAGCGCCGAAGGGTGCCAGACGGTGTCCTATGCTCCTCCCGCACACTCTCGAGCAGCTCGAATCCGGCGCCCAGTCGCGCCCGCGTGCGAGAGCCCTGCTCCCAGTGGCGCTGCCGCGCGCTCATACAGCCGCGTCACCGTGCCGGTACATGATGACCTTCGCGCGCTCCAGCGTGATCAGCCCACCGCCGATCATCCGGTCCAGCTCCGGGAGAATGGCGCTGATTTTTTCCTCGGTATCCACCACTTCCACCACAATCGGCAGGTCGAGCGAAAGCACCTCAATCCGATCGGACCGCACGACCGAACTGGCACCGAAGCCCATGATGGCGCGCAGCACCGTTGCCCCCGCGAACTGGCGCTTGCGGAGCAGCTCGACGATGGCGGTGTAGAGTGGTTTGCCGTGGTAGCGATCGCGCTCGCCAACATGAATCCGCATGAGCGTCCGCTCGCCGGTGAATCCGTGCATCACGTCCTCCTCTTCATGCGCCCCAGATGCCCTGCCGCCAGGCGAGCACCTGACGGCCCGCGGCGATGCCCAGCCAGACAGCAACGAGCGAGCAAACCAGGCTGAGCGACGCATAGAGGAGCGCCCGCCGCCAGTCGCCATCTTCGAGCAATGTGATGGTTTCGTAGCTGAAAGTGGAGAAAGTGGTATAGCCGCCGCAGAAGCCCGTGGTCAGCAGTGCGCGAACCGAGGGCGAGCCCACACCGGTCCCCAGCAGGTAACTCATGAGCAGGCCAAGCAGGAGGGAGCCCGTGATGTTGACGATCAGCGTACCGGACGGAAAACCAACCGGAGCGCTGCGCTGGATCATGCCGCTGAGCAGGAAACGGAGCACGCTGCCGAGCGCGCCACCTGCTGCGACGTACCAGATGAGCTTCATGCAAGGTTCTCCCTGGGAGACGTCACGCCGTGACCCCTTGACCTACTTGCCTCCACAGCAGTCATCATCACAGCAGGTCTTCACCGGCTTCGTCGCACGGACAAAGCCCGCCATGAACTTGCCCTCGATCTGGTTCGCCACGTGGTCGGCATCGAGCCCGGCCTCGGCGAGGAAGGCCCGCGCGTCCTCGCCCTGATAAATGCGCGTGGGCTCGATCGAGGCGGCCGTGAACCCGGTGTCCGCGAGGAGTGCCAGAAACTCCCGCTCCTCAAGCGCTCCAGCGACGCAGCCGATCCAGAGCTCCATGCTGCGCCGCACTTCGTCCGGGACTTCTCCTCGCACCACCACGTCGCTAATGGCCAGGCGGCCGCCCGGCTTGAGGACACGATATGCCTCCGCAAGCACGCGCCGCTTGTCGCCTGACAGGTTGACGACGCAGTTGGAAATGATCACATCCACCGACGCATCCGGCAACGGAATGCTCTCGATCTCGCCCTTCAGGAACTCAACATTCTCCACCCGGGCCTCGGCGGCGTTCTTCCGCGCCAGGTCAAGCATCGCATCCGTCATGTCGAGGCCATAGGCCTTGCCGGTCGGGCCCACGCGGCGCGCCGAAAGCAGCACATCGATGCCGCCGCCCGAGCCAAGGTCGAGCACAACTTCACCTTGAGCGAGCTGGGCCAGCGCGGTCGGGTTCCCGCAGCCGAGCGAGGCCAGCACGGCCGATGCTGGCAGCTCGGCCGTCTCGCCCGAAACGTACAGGTTCGAGGTAATCGGGTCAGCTGTACCGCCGGCAGCGGCACCGCCGCAGCACGAATTGACCGGACCGCAACACGAGCCGGGCGCGGATGCGTCGAGGACGCGCCGGGCCGCTTCGCCGTACTTCTCTCGCACCACCCTCGTCAGGGTCTCGGGTCCAGCAGGGACCGCTCCGTTCGACATAATCAGCTCCATCAATAATTGTTGATATATAGAACCCGAAAAAGGCGCGCGAGCGCGCCCGTACTCCCTTTGATGCTTTCACCCACAACAGCTGGCTGTCACCCTCAGGTGCCGGGACGCGCGAGGCGAGGCGATCTTCTGTACCTCGTCGTGCGCCTCCCGGAGCACCTCGGGCTGCAAGGTATAGTAAGACCAGCGTCCCTCCCGGCGGTCACGCACGAGTCCCACGTCCTTGAGCACCCTGAGGTGGAACGAGAGCCGCGACTGCGCCGCACCGAGCGCATCCTGGAGTTCGCAGACGCAGCGCTCACCATCCCGCAGCATGTCCAGGATGGCCAGCCTCGTCTGGTCGGACAGCGCGTGAAAGAGCGCAGCGGCCCGGGCATGGTCGGAACGGGTCAGGACGTTCATGGAGGTATTATATCAACAATACTTGATTGGTCAAGGGGTCAAGAAGTCGAGGAGTCGAGGAGTCGAGTCAGCTGTTCGACCGCTCGACCACCTCGACTGGCTCGACCACCTCGACCACCTAGTGACCGCTCGTCCCCGCCCCCCGGCCCGCCTCGAACAGGAACCAGGCCCGGCGCTCGGTTTCATCGAGCCAGACTTCGATGAGGCTCGCGGTCGCCACATCGTCGTGCTCATCGCACAAGCCATGTGTTTCACGCAGGCGAGCGGCCACAGCAGAATTGTCCTCGCGCAGCTCGGCCAGCATGTCGGCCGCTTCCACGTAATCCGCGTCATTGTCGAGCAGGTGCTGGGTGCGGCCAATCTCGCCGATCGAATGCAGGGTGATCCCTCCCAGTTTCCGCACCCGCTCCGCGACCGGATCCGTCATGGCCAGGATCTCTGCAGCCTGCTCATCGAGCAGGAGGTGGTAGTCGCGAAAATGCGGCCCGCTCATGTGCCAGTGGAAATTCTTGGTCTTGAGATACAGCGCAAAGGCATCGGCCAGGATGCCGTTGAGGGCGGCGGTAATGTCGCGGACAGCGCCTTCGTCAAGGTCAGTCGGGGTATCGAGCGGAGCGGAGCGCACAGCCCGAAGGTGGCGACGCTTGGCAGCAGTAGCATTTTTCATGGTTGGTTCCTCGCAGGACTGGATGGGCGCCATGCGCTGGGCGCTGGGCGCTGGGCGCTGTGTGCTGGGCGCTAAGCGCTAAGCGCCCAGCTCCTGAAAGCTAATCCTCCCGCCCGACGCTGACCTGGCCGCTCTGCTCCTTCGCCTCGGCCAGCAGTGCCTGCACGGCTGCGACCAGCATGGAAGGCCGGAATGGCTTCTGCAGGAACGGGAGGCCTTCGTCGAGGAGCCCACGGAGCGTGGCGTCCTGCTCAGTGTAGCCCGACATGAAAAGCACCGACGCCGAGGCGAATTCCGTTATCTGCTTCGCCAGCGCGCGGCCGTCGAGATCAGGCATGACGACATCAGACACCACGCAGACGAGATCCGCACCGATGCTCCGGGCCTGCTCGAGCGCCGAGTTGGCATCGGCAGCGTCCCGGACCGCGAATCCCGCCTCGCGCAGGGCGCGGACAACCATGGCGCGCACCGCTGGCTCGTCCTCGACCACGAGGACCGTGCCATATGCCGGCACGCGGGATCGCTCGGGCGGTGCCGGCGGCCGGACTTCTGCGGGCGCCTGTACCAGGGGCAGATAGATCTTGAACACGGTGCCGTGCCCGACCTCACTGTATACCCAGATGTAACCGCCGCTCTGCTTCACGATGCCGTAGACGGTGGACAAGCCCAGTCCGGTCCCCTCACCGATTTCCTTGGTGGTAAAGAACGGCTCGAAAACCTGGTCCACCACTTCGCGAGGCATGCCACGGCCGTTGTCGCTCAGCGCCATCAGCACGTAGCGCCCGTGCCGAACTTCGGCTTCCGAATGCAGCCGGCCGTACTCCGGCCCAAGGGTGACTATCGCCGTCTCGATCCGCATTTCGCCGCCCGTCACCGTGGCTTCACGAGCGTTGAGTGAGAGGTTGATGAGCACCTGGTGCAGCTGGCCGACATCGGCCAGGACCTTCGCACGCGGCGCATCGAGCAGGAATCGAACGTGGCGGTCCTCGCCCATGGTGCGCTCCAATGCGGGGGCAATCGCACGCACGGCTTCATCGAATTCCACGACTTCCGGACGAAGCAGCTGGCGGCGGCTGAAGGCCAGCAACTGGGACGTAACCGCCGCCGAACGCTGGCCGGCGAGCCGCATCTGCTCGACATCTTCACGCACTTCCTCGGGAAGCTTCGCATGCTGGAGCACAAATTCGGCACAACCGAGCACCACGGACATCTGGTTGTTTACCTCATGGGCGACGCCACCGGCAAGGCGTCCCACGGATTCCGCGCGCTCCATCTGCCGAAGTCGCGCCTCCAGCAGGCGGCGACCGCTGACGTCCTGGCACGTGCCCGTCACCGCCACGATGGCGCCGGAGGCGTCGCGGAGCGCCCGGCCCCGCCAGGCCAGATAACGCCCTGGGCCGCGACCTGCCGGGAGCGATGTTTCGAGCTCAAGTTCGTGACCCGCGAGGGCGCAGGCCCGGAACGCGCGGCCCGCGTCGGCTCGCACGTCCGGATGCAGCAATGCCAGCAGCCCTTCCATGCTCCCGGGCAGGGCTCCGAGGAGCTGCTCCAGGGCGTGGTCGATGTCGAAGGTGTTCAGGGCGATGGTCCACCGGAAGGTGCCGGTATCGCCCGCCGCAAGGGCGGTGGCAAGTCGGCGATCGCGCTGCCGCAAGCCCTCCTCCTGGCGCCGCATTGCCGAGATGTCCTGGATGGAGAGGATGACCAGCGACACGTTGCCTTCGTGGTCGTGGATGGGCGTCGCCGTGTAGGAGCCGATGAAGGACAGATCGGTATCCGTGCGCCGGACGACGAGTTCCACGTCCTCCACGCGATCCCCCTGGGAGGCGCGTATCCCAGGCCAGTCAGCCGGCCCGATCGGGGTGCCATCGGCAAGCGTGGTGGCGAAGACCTCGCTGAAATCGCCCTCCCGCCGGGCGATCTCTTCCGAACTGGCCATGCCGTGGAGCGCCAGCGCCGCGGTATTCATGGCGAGCACGCGCCCGGCGGGATCGCAGACCACGACCCCGCTCGCGACCGCGTCTATGATTGCCTCAAGCTGCACCAGTGAAAAGCGTGGCCGATGCGGCATGCTGTTCCATTCCGGAAATTGACCTGCGGTGATCGACCCCGAGCTATCTTCAAGTTAGACCTGCCACGCCAGCAAACGGAACCCACTGCGCGTACCCTGGAAGCGAAACGCAACCGAATCCTGGAGAGCTGAACATGCTGAAGCGATGGATGCTCGGGCTGGGCCTGCCGGCGGTGCTGATGGCCGCATCACCCACTGGCACCGGGCCCACCGTCCGATTCCAGGTCGCATCGACTGGCAACGAGGTACGCTATCGGGTGACCGAGCAACTGGCCGGCTTCGACCTTCCCAATGACGCGGTAGGCAGGACCAGTGCAGTTGCCGGCGCGGTGGTGCTCGATTCAGCCGGGCGCGTGGTGGCCGCCGATTCACGGATCACCGCGACGGTCAGCAGCCTGGCCAGCGATCGGAGTCGCCGGGATGGCTACGTGCGCGGCAGGATCCTCGAAACCGATTCCTTCCCGTCAGTCACGCTGCGACCCACCGCCGTGCATGGCCTGCCTTGGCCGCTTCCCACCAGCGGAACCGCATCATTCACCCTGGCCGGCGACCTCACGATCAAGGGTACAACGCGGCCGAGCACCTGGACGGTAATGGCGGCCTTCCGGGGAGACACCGTGAGCGGCCTGGCCTCCACGGCATTCACCTTCCCGGATTTCGGCCTCAACCAGCCGCGGGTGCCGATCGTGCTGAGCGTGGGAGATACGATTCGGCTGGAGTATGATTTTACGCTGGTGAGGTGAGCTGTGAGCTGGGAGCTGCCAGCTGCAAGCGGTGAGCCGGTCAACGGTGACGCTCAGGGCTCATAGCTCATAGCTCACAGCTCGCAGCTCCCTAAAACTCTCTCT
>DASTFH010000027.1:0-39824 GCA_035708725.1 Gemmatimonadales bacterium
TGGCGGTGTGATGGACAAAGCAATCCTTGTCCCCGTTCTCGGGCGTGATGAAGCCGAAGCCCTTCGCGTCATTGAACCACTTCACCGTGCCGGTCGTGCGAGCCATGCTACTCTACTCCGTGTTGGTTGCCGCACCGCCCACGCTGCGGGTGGATGCCACGCAGGGGAGCGGTTGCTCATGGGCGCGGGCGAGTCCCGCGTCATGAGTCACTTTGTGACCCGAGATTGAGCGGTTCCGAAGAGCGGAAGTGTCTTCCAGGAGGCACGCCATGGGGACCGGGTCAAGCCGGGATACAATTTGCATGTTATGCCAATTCCGTCAAGAGGCTAATCCTCTGATGGCGGCAATCCGAGCCAGCGGGCGGCAGCCCGGGCCCAGTCGGGCCGGGCTGGTGCGGCGCTCGCCGTGGCACGGTTGAGCGCTTGCAGGAACTCGGCCGCCGAGGGATAGCGCTGGTCCACTTCCGGGTCGAGCGCACGAACCAGCACCCGCTCCAGTTCCTCGCTCACGTCCGAGCGGGTCTCATGCAGCGCCGGCAGCTGGCGCGTCGTCTGCCGCGCGAGCACCTGCTCCGGTGTGTGCCCGGGGAAGGGTGTCACGCCCAGCAGCGCGAAGCACGCAACGGCGGCGAGGCTGTACAGGTCGCTGCGCTGGTCCACCCGCTCGCCCAGCAGCTGCTCCGGGCTCGCGTACTGCGGCGTGCCGCTCTGGCTGGTGGCGCCGCCGAACTTGCCCATGCCGCGCAGCGCGATCGCCAGGCCGAAGTCGGTGATCCGCAGCGCGCCATCCCGCTCGATCAGCATGTTCTCCGGCTTGAGGTCGCGGTGCACCAGCCCCAGTCCATGCGCGTGCGCCAGCGCGGAGAGCGCCTCGCGCAGCAACCGCAGGACCCTTGCGATGGGAAGCGGGCCGTTGCGCTCCACCAGCTGCGCCAGGCTTGGCCCCTCGATGAGCTCCATCGTGTACCAGATCAGCCCCGAGCGCCCGCCGATATCATAGATGTCCACGATGTTCATGTGATTGAGGCGGGCCGCAAGCTGTGCTTCCCGGCGGAACCGTTCCACCACCTCGGGATCACGCGTGAGCAGGGGATGGAGCACCTTGAGCGCCACCTCGCGCTCGAGATGCAGGTCGCGCACCCGGTACACACTGCCGAAGCCACCGGTACCGAGGAGTGAAAGCAGCTCGTAGTCGTCGCCCAGCGCGCGGCGGAGCCGCTGCTCGAAGCGGGTCCGATCTTCGTGGTCGCTCGCGTGGCGCGGCGCTGCGGCCGCCGGCATCTCGAAGGAGCCGGCGTCGCTGGCAAAATCCTCCAGCATTTCCACCGCGTTCAGGTAGCGATCATCAGGCGCCGGCCTGAGCGCGCGCAGCACCACCCGCTCCATCGCCACCGGCGTCATGGGCCGCAGTTCCCTCGGAGGCCGGACCCGCGTCGGGTCGAGCGGCGGTTCCGTGCCGGTGAGGGCGTAGTAAAGCAGTGCACCGGCGGCAAACACGTCACTCGCCGGGTCACCCACCTGGCCATCACGGACTTCAGGCGCCATGAACTCAAGACCGGTGGGCGTGACGTCCGCCGGCACGGCCGGCAGGGTCCAGCTGGCGAAGCGCGCGTCGGTCAGGGTGCCGTGGCCCGCGTTGGTGATGAGGAGCGACGCCGGCACGAGGCGCCGGAGGATGATTCCGTTGGCGTGGGCATGCTCCAGCGCGCTGAGGAGGTCGCGGGCGAGCGTATGAACGACCGGTATGGGGCGCGGGCCGCGGCGAAGCGCTTCGTTGAGCCCCTCACCCTCGATCCACGTGCCGACCCGGAAGGCGATGTCGCCGGTGACGCCGGCGTCATAGATCCCGCGGATGGCGGGATGGTTGAGCTGGGCCAGCGCCTCAGCCTCGCGCATGAACCAGGCGCGGATGGCGTGATCGGAAAAGAAGTTGATGCGGAGACTGACACGGCGCTTGAGCAGCAGGTCCTCGGCGCGGAACAGCACCCGCTCACGTGACGCAGCCACGATCATCTCGGGCCGGTATCGCTCACCGAGCGCCGCATCCACCCGCTGGAAGAAACCCGCCGGATCGGTGACCAGCCCGCCCGCCGGCACGCTCAACGCAGCGCACTCCGCCGGCGCTCCACCCGGATCTCGCTGCAGGAGCGCCAGGGCGAACACCAGTAGCGGTCATGGAACGGCGTGCGATCATGGAAGAGCAGCCGGCACGCGTCGTTGGCACAATGGCGGATCAGCACCTCCGGCTCCGCCAGCGTCGCCGCGGCCGACCGCGCGACGGCCACCAGCGCCGGTGGTGCCTGCCCCGGCAGGAAGCGCACCAGCCACTTGCCGGACTCCCGTACCAGCTGTTCATGGCCTTCACTGCGGTGCAGCAGCTGGTTGATCGTCGAGATGGCGCGCGACGGAACCGGCGTGCCGTCAGCCAGCGCATCCGCCAGGAGCACCAGGCGAGCGCGCACCCGCCGGATGGTCGAGAACTCGAGGGCGTCAGCATCGGAGGGAAGCCGGCACGCCTTGGTCCAGCGATGGTAGGACGCGAGGTCGGGAATCGCGTCGGGACGGGCGCCTGGCTCGCGCGTGGTGTTCACAAAATCCAGCCAGAGGGCGTCGCCCAGCAGTACGAATTCAGAATCCATGATCCGCTCAGTCGTCCGCGACCTCGACCGCATCGCGCCCGCCCCGCTTGGCCTTGTACAACGCCTTGTCGGCGGCGGCGAGGATGCTGCTCACGGTGGTGCCGTGCCTGGGTGATTCGGCGATGCCAATGCTGACGGTGCAGGTGCCAAACTCGGGATGCAGCTCGTGCAGCTCGCGGAGACTGCGGGCCACGCGGCCAATGAAGATGCGGGCTTCGGCCGGTGACGTCATCGGGAGGATGACGAGGAACTCGTCGCCGCCCAGCCGGCCCACCACGTCGAGCGCCCGGCCCTGCTGCTTGAGGATGTCGGCGATGAGCTTGAGCAGCCGGTCGCCGGCGGCATGGCCCAGGGTGTCGTTGATGACCTTGAAGCGGTCGAGATCGAGCAGCAGCACGCTGGTGTGCAGCTGGTGGCGAAGGCTTCGCGAGATTTCGGCGGCGAGTCGCTCTTCGAGCGCGCGCCGGTTGCAGACGCCGGTCAGCTCGTCCGTACTGGCCGCACTCTGCAGCTGCTCCACCAGCTCGGCGTTCTTGAGCGCGATCGCCGCGGCAAAGGACAGCGTGCTGGCGAGCTCGAGTTCCGGCGTCGCGTACTCCTTGTCGCTGATGCGCGGGCCCAGCACCAGCACCGCCATCCGCTCGGCACCGGCGTCGAGCGGCACCACCAGCTTGGCTTCATCACCCACGAGCCGCGCCAGTGCGACGTCGCCCACGCTTACCGACGCACTCCCCGCGGGCAGCGCTTCATCGAGGGCCAAGCGCGGAATGCTCACGCACTGTGCGCGCTCGTTGCGGGCCCGGAAGACGGCCGGCGCGTAATGCTCACCCTGGGGACGGAAGAGACAGGCCCACCAGGCAAAGAACACTTCCGCCATGAAGTCGAGAATGAGTTGCTGGGTCTCTTCCGCCGAGTGCACCGAGGAGAGCAGTCGGGCCACCTGACGCAGCGCCTGGAGCTGGAATGCCGCGTCGTCCAGCGCGTTCTGCCGGTCCACGAGGATGGCGCGGAGTTCGACCACCACGCTGAGTCCCAGCGCCAGCGGCATGGCGATGCCGCGCAGTTCGTCGGCACCAGCGCGCGCGGTGCGGATGGCCACTTCGGTGGACCCGCTCGCCAGCCGAGCCACTTCCACCGCCTCCTCGGCGCCCGCCGCCGGCCCGATACGCTCAAGGCGGCCGTCCGGGTGGGCCACCTCGAACCAGATCTCTTCGCTTTCAAATCGGCGTGTCAGCACGCCACGGCAGCGCTCGAACAGTTCGCCCTCGGTCCGCGACATGCGGCAGGCAGCGGCGAACGCACTGGGAATTGCTGTTAACGGGGACGGCTGGGGAAGGCCCATGGACGGGAAGATAGCGAAAAACATGCCCCCGGGCGAGACGAGGGGTTGCGTCAAGAGGCTGCGCTGATTATGCTTACCGGCAAGGACATAGCCCCTCGGGGCCCCAGGGAATTCCAGCCTTGCTGCCTGGGTGATGAAAATCGGCTAAGGCTAGCCTTTCCCGGACGGGCATTTCGCCCGCCGGGAATTGTGTTTTTCAGGAGCCAGCCCGGGAAATCCGCCCCGCCTCGGGCACCCTGATCTCCCCCCCAAGAGAATCCCGGACGTAGCGCTGGACCAGGTCGGCACCCCGCGGTGCCACTTGCCAGGTGCGGCAGGCCTCGGTCGCCTCGGGCACATGGTAGCCATCACCCGCCTCACATGCCGGATAGACGTCAAATGCCACCGTCAGCGTGTCGCTCGGCGCGATGGTGCTGCCGTCGGGGCGCGTGAGCGCGCCCTGGATGCGCTGCCCCGCTGCGGCGGACGGATCGTACGTGAAGTGAACACCGGAAACCTGCAGGAACGCCCCGCTGCCCGCGCTCTCGACCCCGTGCTCCAGCAGCGCGCGGAGCCGCGCGCCAGTGAGGGGAAACGTCACCGTGCGCGCGTCATCGGCAAAGAGAAAAAGTGATTCCAGGGTATAGTTGCTCAGCGGACCTGTCGGGATCACGTCATCCAGCCGCAGCGTGCCGGCATTCAGCAGCGCAACATCAGCCCTCGTGCCCCAGCGCATGGCATCGGTGACGAGATCGCCGATGGGGCTCTCCTCCCGGCGCGAGACGCCGTCGCGAGCATCGATCGGCTCTGCCAGCGTTCCCACCACCGTTTCCGGTCCGAGCCGGCGCCGGAGCCTGGCGTTCCATTGCTCGACCACCACCTGCACGCTGCTATCGAGCGGGATCCTGCCATCCATCTCGACGAGTGTCGGCGCCTGCCGCCATGCGCCGGGAAGGCCCCAGACCGTCTCGAACTGTGCGCTCCGCGAGTTGGCGTCGGCCTTGAGCACGTGGCGGCCGCCCACGAGCACATCGTGCCGCTCATGCTCATGTCCCCCGAGGACCAGGTCGAGCGAGGGCTCGCGCCGCAGCAGCGCCTGATCGGCGGCAAGAGTCTGGTGGGTGAGCGCGACGATGAACTGCGCGCCCAGCTTCTTCAGCGTGTCCACGGCGACGTGCGCCGCGCTGTCGGGGTCGGTGCAGCGGACGTAGGAGGCGTAATCCTCCTGGATGGTGAGTCCGAAGATGCCCACCAGCGTGCTCCGCATGCGCACCGTGTCCCAGGCACTGACGCCGGGGAACGGGTTGCCCCGGGCCTCGATGCAGTTGGCCGAGACCCAGTGAAAGCTGGATTCGCGGATTCGCGCGACGAGCGTGTCCCGGTTCAGTTCAAATTCGTGATTGCCGAAGGTGGCATAATCGAGCTTGGCCTCGTTCAGGGCCTCGACCATCTGCCGGCCATGGTAGTACTTGCTCAGCAGGCTGGGTGACAACAGGTCGCCAGCCAGCACGAAGAGCACCGGTCCCTCGGCGGCGAGCCGGTTGCGCACCGTGGCCACCCGTGCCAGCCCGCCGCTGCCGTCGTTCAGGGTGTCGAGGACGTAGACGTCGTTGATGGACAGGAATCGGAGCGGCTGGATTCCGGGCGGCGGGGGCGGCAGGCAACCCGCGGCACCGGCCGCGACGATCACGGTGAGCGTGAGCGAGCGAAACGTCATGCGGTATCTCCGAAGGAACGCAGGCACCGCAGCAGGGCAGCGCTCGCGTGGCGCAATTCGTCGAGGAGGGCACGCGAGGGCCAGTCCTCACGCGCGGCAAACTGTTCGATCAGGGTGCGATACCACCACATGGTCTGTTCGGACGTCGCCCGGTTCGCGGGGTGCACATACTCGGCGCCGAGCCGCCGCACGGTGGCGGCCAGGTCACCGCACCGCTGCAGCTCGTCCGCCGCGCAGATGTCGAGCGCCCGGGGTGAGGCGTCGGCGAGGAGCTGCAGGTAGGCCTGGCGGCTCATCGTCCAGGGTCGCATTTCGCCGTGGGCATCATAGCGCGGCTCGATCGCCTCCCGCGCGACGGCGAGCGCGACAGGCCCGAACTTCTCGCGGATCTTGGTTTCGAGTTCGGCGCGACGCGGGCCCCAGTGCTCCTCGAGCACGTGGTGCAGGATGCTCGCGACCAGCGTGAGTTCATCGGCGTCGTGACGAGCCAGGATGACGGCGACGTTGGCCGGATGGGCCAGGTACGCCATCGCGTTCACGGCGGGGCGCCGAGATCCATAATGTTTTGTGGCGAAGGCAAATGCGTGGCTCAGGCGATCGGAATAGGCACCCATGCGAGCCCGCCGCGCCGGCGAACCCGGCGCTCCGTCGAGGTGATGTGTGGCCGGTGGAGAATCACCGGATGCCGAGGAGTTTGTGGGTCTGCAGGCTGAGCCGCCACTGCGGATGCGCCAGGCAATATCGGGTGGCTGCCGCGGTGTTCTCGCCCAGCTGCGGGCCGTCCATCGGCTGGAGGAAGAAATGCCGGAACGCGAGCGCATCGAATTGCTCAGGTGGCGCGTCTGGTTGGGGATAGACCAGCTTGAGCTCGTCACCCTCCCGGAGCACCAGAGGCGCGCCGGCCTTGGGGCTCACGCAGATCCAATCGAGACCGTCTGGTGCCGGCTGCGTCCCGTTGGTCTCCACGGCCACGACAAAGCCGAGCGCGTGCAGCGCGTCAATGAGCGGCGCATCGATCTGCAGCAGCGGCTCACCGCCGGTGCAGACCACGAAGCGACCGGAAAATTCATCGGCCGGCCAGTGCGAGGCGACCGCCGTCGCGAGCTCGGCGGCGGAGCAGAACTTGCCACCGCCCTCGCCGTCGGTGCCTACGAAGTCGGTGTCGCAGAAGGTGCAGGTTGCCGTGGCGCGATCTGCCTCGCGCCCGCTCCAGAGATTGCAGCCGGCAAAGCGACAGAACACGGCGGGCCGTCCGGCCTGCGCGCCCTCGCCCTGCAATGTGTAAAAGATCTCTTTGACGGCGTAGGGCATGGGCGGAATATAGCTGAAAGCTGAGCGCGTTAGCGCTTGGCGCTTGGCGCTCGTCCCTCGTCCACTATCCCCGCCTCCCTGAACCCCTTCTCTCTCAGCAAGCACGCATCGCAGCGTCCGCATGGGTGCCCGCCGCTGTCAGGAGCGTAGCAGCTGTGCGTGAGCGAGAAGTCCACGCCGAGACGGAAGCCGAGCTCGATGATCTGGGCCTTGGTGCGGTGGAGCAGGGGAGCGTGGATGCGGAACCGGCCGGTGCCCTCGACGCCGGCCTTGGTGGCGAGATTGGCCAGCTGCTCAAAGGCATGGAGGTACTCGGGCCGGCAGTCGGGATACCCGCTGTAGTCGAGCGCATTGGCACCGATGAAAATGTCGAACGCGCCGACGACTTCCGCGTAACCGAGCGCCAGCGCGAGGAACACGGTATTGCGGGCCGGGACGTAGGTCACCGGGATATCGTGTCCAAGCTCGTCGGCGCTTCGGTCCAGCGGCACCGCAATGTCAGCCGTGAGCGCAGAGCCCCCGATTGCAGCAAGGTCCACATCGATCACGCGATGCTGGGCGACGCCCAATGAGCGGGCCACGCGTTCGGCTGCCTGCAACTCGACGGCATGGCGCTGACCATAGCGCACGGTGAGCGCATGCAGCGCAAAGCCATCAGCGCGTGCCTGTGCAGCCGCGGTGGCCGAGTCCATGCCGCCTGAGAGGAGGACGACGGCGCGTGGGGTGGGCATGGGGGGAAGATAGTTGGGAGTCGAGAGTTGAGAGTTGAGAGTTGAGAGCAGGCTGGTGTGTAACTCATAACACCTTGCTCTTAACTCTCAACTCGTAACTCTCAACTCGTAACTCTCAACTCCCAGCACATGCGTCAACGCCCCCTCGAGCTCGGGATATCGCATGCGATACGACGACGCGGTGAGCGCCGCCGCCTCCACCCGCTGGCTTGCGAGCACCAGCGCGTCCGCCATTTCCCCGGCGACGGCGCGGATCGCGAAGGCCGGAACCGGGATGGCCGCCGGCCGATGCAGCACCCGGGCCAGCGTGGCGATGAAGTCGCGATTCCGTGCAGGGCGGCCCACGACGTTGACCGGACCCGAGAGCTCGTCATGCTCGATCGCGTGGCGCAGCACACCCAGCACGTCATCCAGCGCCACCCAGCTGAGCCACTGGTCCCCTGAACCGAGGCGGCCGCCCACACCCAGGCGAACAGGCAGCGACATGAGCGGGAGCGCACCGCCCGCCGGCGAGAGCACGATGCCGAGCCTGGGATGGACCACGCGGATGCCCGCGTCGCGCGCTGGATCCGCGCTCGCTTCCCAGACGTTGCACACCTGGGCCAGGAAATCGTCGCCGGGCGGGGCGGACTCGTCGAGCAGCGTATCGCCCTGGCTGCCGTAGTAGCCCACCGCCGAGATGCTCGCCAGGACCGCAGGCTTCCGGTCGAGCCGGGCGAGCGAACGCGCGAGCAGTATGGTGCTGGTGCGTCGGCTCTCGCGGATGCGCTGCTTCTGCGCCCGGGTCCAGCGGCGGGAGATGCTGGCGCCGGCCAGGTGGATCACCGCGTCCACGCCATCCAGCTGGCGAGGGTCGAGCTCACCCCTGGCCGGGTGCCAGACGATGTCGCCGGAGGATGGATCGTGCCGGACAATGCGTCGCACGGTGTGTCCGGCCGTGGTGAGAGCCCGTACGAGGTGGGAGCCAATGAATCCGGTGGCGCCGGTCACGGCCACGGTGAGCGGCTCGGCCGGCATCCCTTGCGCGAACTCGTCGCGCAGAATTTCATGCCGGTAGCGCAGCATGCGCTCGACCCGCCGCCGGATCCATGGCGTCGCCAGCGCGCCGACGGGGCCCAGCGGCGGGGTGAACTCCACCCGATCGTGGAGCGATGACGACGTGTCACTGAGGGGCAGCATCTTGTGGAGGTGGACCCAGTGCGCCAGCGGGCCCGAGACCATTTCATCCACGAACTGCCGGCCGGGCACGGTGTTCCGGTGCCGGGCAACCCAGCGCATCCGGAAGGGGCCCACCGGTACCGAGAGTACGGTGCGGGCGCCATCGGTGAGGCCGCCGCTCCGCTGCACGACCCTGGCGCGTTCCCACGGCGCCATCAGGCGCTCCAGCGCCCCGGGCCGCTCATGCCAGGCGTAGACCGCGCCGGCGGGCGCCTCGACCGGGTCGGTGCGCTCCACGATTTCCAGCGAGGACTGCGATGAATCGGCCATGCGCGCGTTGATCCCCTGGCTGCTGCTGGTATTGACGGCCTGCTCGCTCCAGGCGCAGGCGGGTTCGCCCTGCGTGGTCTCGCACATCGTGGACGGCGACACCTTCGACTGCGATGACGGCACCCGGGTGCGGCCCATCGGGATCGATGCCCCCGAGCGGGCCCAGGGCGCCGCCGCCGATTCCGCCACCGCCATGCTCACGCGCTGGGTGCCGCTGGGTGACACCGTGATGCTCGAGCGCGATGTCTCGCGCACCGACCGCTATGGCCGCCGGCTCGCCTGGGTCTGGCGGGGCGACACCCTCGTCAACGAGCGGATGGTCGCCAGCGGCTGGGCGCTGCTCTATACAGTGCCACCGGACGTGCGCCATGTCGAGGTACTGGAGGCGGCGCAGTCGCGCGCCAGGAAGGAACACCGGGGCGTGTGGGGGATGGAGGGGTTTACGTGTGTGCCGGCGGATTTCCGGCGTAGGCGGTGTTGAGGAGTTGAGAGTTACGAGTTGAGAGTTGAGAGAAGGAACCTCCCGACTCTCAACTCTCAACTCGTAACTCTCAACTCCTTAATCCTTCGTCAACGTAATCTCAATCGAATCACCCTCGCCGCTCGACGAGGAGAAATTGAGTTCATCGCCGTCCACCGTCCACGGCGTGTCCTCAAAGGCAAAATCGCTTACCTCCGCGAAGTCGAAGGTCACCTGCGTCCCGGCCTCGTTCACCGTCCAGGTACCGGCCAGCGACTGATCCTCGGGCTCTCCGCTATCGGTGAGGGCGCCCGGCAGGTGTACGGTGCCGGACGTGGTCCCGTTTTCCGAGAGCGTGAGATGAATCGTCGCGCCGACCGCGAGTGCGTTGGTCGGCGTGCCGCCGTCGGTCACGATCGCGCGGGTGGCGGTGTAGCTGCCGGCGATGGAGTCGCCCGGCTCGGTCGAGTCCGAGCAGGCGGCGAGAGCCAGTGCGACGAGCAGTCCGGCTGCAATCCGGGTCATCGGGGGTCTCCATGGTGAGGTGGCTTCGGACGCCGCCCGTTGCGGCGGTCAGGCCAGTATGCGTCGCCCTTGGCAATTCGGCAACTGGGGCCCTTGCGCATCATGTGCGCCCGCATATTCTCGGGTGAGGCGGAGGCAACCATGGCGACCAAACATTCCGATCCCGTTCGAGACTGGCTGCGCTCCCGCGGCTGCCCCGCGCACATCGTGCGCGCGGGAGTGCCGGGGCTGGTGGACCGCTGGAAGGAGATCGTGGAATCGCTGGAGGAGAGCTATCCCTACACGCTGGACGATTACCTCAACGACATGGATACCCGGACGCTGCTGGCCGGCGTGGCCGACCACCTGCCCAAGGACACGGCTCGCGAGCTGCAGCAGTCCCTCCACGAGAGCGATCGGCGCTTCCGCCTGCTCACCGAGCCACTGGAGCAGTGCCTCTGGGGCGAGGACGTCGCGCACGATGAGGGCTGGGAGCCGGAACGGGAGTGGTGGTACTGGCGCCGCCCCCGCAACCCGGGGCCAGACCTGGAGGCAGACCTGGCAAAGCTGGAAGACGGTTAGACGGCTGGACGGATGGACGGCTAGTTCTCACCCTCGGGCACTAACCGTCTAACCGTCTAACCGTCCAACCGTCTAACCGTCTAACCGTCTAACCGTTCAACCGTCTATCTCGCCACTGCCCTCCGCACCAGCACCAGATCCGTAATATTGTCCTTCGTCAGCATGCCAATGAGCCGGCCATTCTCGATGACCGGCAGTGCGCTGCGGCCGCTCGACTGGAGTGTTGCCAGTGCTACCTCGAACGGCAGGCCGGCCGGCACCGGCGGCGAGGGCGCCTGCAAGGCACTGCGCGCCAGCGCATCCGCTCCCTTCTGCGACAATCCCTTGACCAGGTCGTCCCGCGTGAGAATTCCCTCAACCGATCCGGTATTGTCCACCACCGGAAACTCCCGCTGATCGCTCGCCACCAACAGCTCTGCAGCATCCCGCAACGTCGCCCACGCAGGCAGCGTCCGAAAATCGGTCACCATCATGTCGCGCACGGTCAGCCCGAGGCCTGCGGCCCGGGTCTCGACAGCCGAAGCCTCCGCACCAGCGCCGAGGAAGACGAAGAACGCAATCAGGAGCAGTAGCATGTCGCCGGTCATGAGCGCCGCGAAGCCGAGCCCGAACGCCAGCATCTGGCCCACACTTGCCGCGATGCGGGTGGCGCGCCCCAGGCCCTGGCGCGCGGCGAGAATGGCGCGGAGCACCCGGCCCCCGTCCATCGGAAACGCCGGGATCAGGTTGAAGAGCAGCAGGAGGACGTTGATGCGGTAGAGATCGCCGAGCAGCGAGTCGCCCGCGACGCGCAGGCTTGGGAGCAGCGGTGGTGCGGCACCGCCCGCGCGGAGCACCGCATAGAAGATGGCCGCAAGCAGCAGCGTGACCGCCGGTCCTGCCAGCGCGATCAGCAGCTCCTGCCGTGGCTCCTCCGGCATTCGTTCCAGGCGCGCCAGGCCGCCGATGGGCAACAGGATGACGTCCGGCGTCCGGACGCCAAATCGCCTGGCCATCGCCACATGACCGAACTCATGGGCGAGGACGCAGGCGAAGATGGCAAGGATCATCATCACGGCGGCAACGCCGCCAGCGACGAGGAACACCGCCAGCAGGAGCAGGAAGGTCACGTGGACCTTGACGACCGTGCCGGCGATTCGCGCGATGGGGAATGACCAGGCCATGCCTGAAGTCTATCCCCATCGGCGGGAGATAGCGCGGTCAGCCGGTGGCGCGGAGTCCCAGCATCCTGAGTGGGGCCAGCCGGGCCGGCGCCGGCGTCTCCACAGCCGGCATTTCCGCCGTGACCTGAAGGTCCAGGTCGGCCAGCCGGGCCATGGTGCGCTGGAAGACCACCTGAGCCATGGTGTTGGACAGGTCGAACGCCCGGATGTAATGCATGACGGCTTCGTCGACCGGGAGCGTCGCGGTCATCACATGCGCTGTCTCGAGTGCCATGCGTACGTGAGTGATCGTGACCAGTTCGTCCGCGGCGGCGGCGGCAAGCCGGAGCGCCAGCGTCGTCTCCTCCACGAACCGCGTGCGTCGCCGGACGGCACCCACCAGCTGGTCGGGCCGCATGAAATTCCAGCCCTCGACGCCGTCGTCGCCAGTGCGGCGCCGCTCTTCCGGCGTCAGGGCGAGCAGGGCGCCCGTCCGGACCGCTTCTCGCATTTCAAGCGGCACGGCCACCTCGCGGAAGTAACGCTGGAGCGCGGCGTCCGTCCCGATCCTTGGGCTGAGCCGCCGGACAAAGGTGACTGCAGCTTCCTCGTGAGTCTGCGCCAGAGCCTGCCAGGCACGCGCGATGACGACATCGAAATCCACGCGAACGGTCTCGGGAACCCGGCGCCCCGCCAGCATACCAGGTGTGACCATAGGGTTGTCTCTCTTCTTCAACAGGGTGGTGCGACTGCAACTATCCTCATGCCGTCGCTTCGGCGTCGAGCACCCGCCGACGTTGCATCACGCGAGCTTTATGCCGCGCCCTGACTGCCGCCCTGACAGCAGGGTAACCACTGGCACTCTGGCTAGTTAGGGAGAATTCCGGCGGCGCGGCTGCCGGTACCTGCAGCGCTCTCCGCGAGCGCCCAGGAGGGCCGTGGCGCGGCCGCATCGGTGGGGATGCCATACTACACTTCGGGTGGCGTTCCGGTGGGTAACGACACGCATTCTCTTTCATCGCGCCGCAGCCGCTGTTACGTTTTCCGCCCACCACGCGCTACGAGGGATCGAGCCATCGCTACCACCGCCGCAACGCCCACCACCTGGACACCCAGGGACGCCGAGAAGCTCTACAACATGAACGGCTGGGGACTCGGTTACTTCCGGGTCAGCGCCGATGGCCACGTCACGGTGCATCCCGACACCAAGAAGGAACGGGGCCTCGACCTCTACCGGCTGGCCATGGACCTCCAGGCGCAGGGCGTCGGATTGCCGCTCCTGCTTCGCTTCTCGGAAATCCTCAAGAGCCGGATTGCCACCCTCGCCACCAAGTTTGCGAGCGCAATCCAGGAATTCGGCTACGAGGGCTCCTACACCACGGTCTACCCCATCAAGGTGAACCAGCAGCGCCACGTGGTGCAGGAAATCGTCGAATTCGGCGCGCCCCATGGCGTCGGACTCGAGTGCGGCAGCAAGCCGGAGCTGATGGCCGTCCTCGGCCTGAACGAGAGCACGCGGCACGTCATCGTCTGCAATGGGTACAAGGATGAGGAGTTCATGCGGCTGGCCCTGATGGGCCAGAAGCTGGGGCACACCGTCTTCATCGTGATCGAGCAGCTCCACGAGCTGGATGTGCTGCTGCGAGTGGCTGAGGAGATGAAGGTCGAGCCCACGATCGGCGTGCGGATCAAGCTCGCGACCGAAGGATCTGGACGCTGGGCCAAGAGCGGGGGGGAGAAGTCCAAGTTCGGCCTCAACGCCGTCGAGCTCATGCGCCTGCTCGATCGGCTCACCCGGGACGGCCAGAAGGATCTGCTCCGGCTGGTGCACTTTCACCTGGGCAGCCAGATCACCGATATCCGCTACGTGAAGGCGGGGCTCGCGGAGATCGCCCGGATCTACGCCGAGCTGCACGGGATGGGATTCACGCTGAGCCACGTCGATGTGGGCGGGGGGCTGGGTGTGGATTACGACGGCTCCCGTTCCACGCGCACGGCCAGCGTCAACTACACCATGCGCGAGTACGCCAACGACGTGGTGTACACCATCGGCAACATGTGCCGGGAGCATGAACTGCCGATGCCCAACCTGATTTCCGAGTCGGGTCGGGCGCTCACCGCGCATCATTCCCTGCTGCTGGTCAACGTGATCAACGTGGAATCGCAGATGGCGCCGGTGGCGCCCGAGCTCAGCGACGAGTCGCACCAGCTGCTGCGGGAGCTCAAGGAAAATCTCGAGGCGATGACGCTTGATCGGGTGGAGGAGGCGTTCCACGACGCCATCTTCGCCAAGGAGCGGACCAGCGAGTACTTCGCCAGCGGGGCCTTCACCCTGCGGGACAAGGCGGACGCGGAGCAGCTCTATCAGTGCATCATGACGGAAATCCACACCCTGCTCGGCGATGACCGGACCACCTATCCGGAGATCACGGCGCACCTCGACGCCACGCTGGTGGACCGCTACTTCTGCAACTTTTCGGTCTTCCAGTCGCTGCCGGACAACTGGGCCATTGACCAGTTGTTTCCCATCATGCCGATTCACCGGCTCACGGAGCGGCCCACGCGCCGCGCCACGCTGCAGGACGTGACCTGCGATTCAGACGGGGTGATCGACCGCTTCACCGGCGGGCGGAAGGGCAAGCCGTCGCTCGAGGTCCATGCTCCGGTGGAAGGCGAGCCCTATATCCTGGGCATCTTCTTGACCGGCGCCTACCAGGAAATCCTGGGCGACCTGCACAACCTGTTCGGCGATACCAATGCGGTACACGTCTCACTCACGCCCGAAGGCGCATACGAGATTACCGACCTGGTGCACGGAGATACGGTGACGGAAGTGCTGAACTACGTGCAGTTCCACGCGAGCGACCTGCTGACCACCTTCCGGCGGAAGGTCGGCGCCGCCCCCGACCTCCCGAGGGACGAAGCCAACAGCTTCATCGCCGATTACGTGGCAGGGCTGGAGGGGTATACGTATCTGGAGGGAGCGTAGGGGCCCGGCACGCCGGGTCCCTACGGGTCATTTCCTTTTCCCGATCTCCACGAACTCCCGCTTGTCCTCACCCACGTAGATCTGCCGCGGGCGGGCGATCTTCTGCTCCTTGTCCGACAGCATCTCTTCCCACTGGGCCAGCCAACCCGGCATCCGCCCCAGCGCAAAGAGCACGGTGAAGTAATCCGTGGGGTAGCCCATGGCCTGGTAGATCAGGCCGGAGTAGAAGTCCACATTGGGGTAGAGCTTCCGCTTGATGAAGTACTCGTCGGAGAGTGCGATCCGTTCGAGCTCGAGTGCCAGCTCCAGCTTGGGATTGAGCCCCGTCTCGGCGAACACTTCATCGGCCACTCGCTTGATGAGCTTGGCCCGCGGGTCGTAGGACTTGTACACCCGGTGGCCGAAGCCCATGAGCCGCCCCTCGCCCTTCTTCACCTGCTCGATGAAGGCCGGGATGTTCTTCTTGTCGCCGATTTCAGCCAGCATTCGCAGCACCGCCTCATTGGCGCCGCCGTGCAGCGGGCCGTAGAGCGCGGCGATGCCCGCCGACATGGCGCTGAAGGGGTCCACGCCGGAGGAGCCCACGGCGCGCACGGCGCTGGTGGAGCAGTTCTGTTCGTGATCGGCGTGGAGGATGAGGAGGATTTCGAGCGCCCGCTGGAGGACCTTGTTCGGCTTGTGCTGGCCGCCGATGCTGAAGGTCATGTTGACGTAGTTGCCGATGTAGTCGAGGTCGTTCCGGGGAAATTCGTAGGGCAGGCCGCGCGCATGGCGGAAGACGAACGCCGCCAGGGTCGGCATCTTGGCCATCAGCCTCACCCGCTGGATATAGCGATTGGCCGGATCGTGAATGTCCTTGGCGTCGGGATAGAAGGTGCTCAGCGCGCCGACTGACCCGAGCAGCATCCCCATCGGATGGGCATCATAGCGGAACCCGTCCATGAAGCGGATGATGTTGGTGTGGACATAGGTGTGGTAGCGGATGTCCTCCGTCCACTTGTCGAGCTGCGCCTGGGTCGGCAGCTCGCCTTCGGCCAGCAGGTATGCCACCTCGAGGAATGAGGCGCGGTCGGCCAGCTCCTCGATCGGGTAGCCCCGATATCGAAGGATTCCCTTGTCGCCGTCGATGTACGTGATGGCGCTGCGGCAGGAGGCAGTGTTCATGTAGGCCGGATCATAGGTCATCAGTCCGAAGTCATCGTCGGAGACCTTGATCTGGCGCAGGTCCATCGCGCGGACGGTGCCGTCCTCGATGGGAAGCTCGTAATTCTTGCCGGTGCGGTTGTCGGTGACGGACAGGGTATCTTTGGACACGTCTCTTTCCTCTGGACCTTTCTTCGGCGGGCAACTTGTTGGCTGCGGCAAAGATAGTCGGAGGTGGATGATGGTCAAACCGCCGATTACCCTGGTATCGCGCGCCCGCGGCGCGCTGCTGGCTCATGCCTGCGGCAATGCGCTGGGGGTTCCCACCGAATTCCTCGGCACTCCGGATCGCATCCGCCAGCAGTTTCCCGACGGGATCCGCGGCATCATCCGCCAGGACACGCTCGGCTCGCCCTTCGATGACGATGTCGCCATGGCGGTGCTGCTGGGCGAGTGGGTGGCCGAGGGAGCCCGTGATGCACGGGACCTGCTCGCACGGTGGCTCCGCTGGGCTCGCTCTGACGGACGTGGTATCGGTACCTGGACCAGCCGCGCCCTCGATATCTTTGACGAACGCCAGCAGCCGCCCACCCGGCGGGATTCGCGGGGGCAGGCGGGCAATGGTGCCGTGATGCGCGCGCTGCCGCTGGCGCTCGCCACCCTGCATTCGCCCCGCAACCTCATCAGTGCCACGCTGCACACCGCGGAACTCACCCATCCGGAACCGGAGGCGTCGTGGCCAGCCGTGGCCGTGAACGTCGCGGCGCATTGCCTGCTCAAGGGCCGGCGTGATTTCATTCCGGAAGTGATTGCTGCACTGGAAGTGCAGGTGGACGTGCCCTTCGAGGTTCTCGATGCGGTGCGGCGCGTCCCGTTCGGCCGGCGCGAGGCACTGCCGATCACCGGTCCCGCCAGCGGGCATGCCGTGAACACCATGGAGATCGCGCTCTGGACCGCCCACCACGAGCCCAATCTCGAGCGCGGGCTCCTCTGGCTGGCGTCGGCGGGAGGCGACACCGACACCAATGCGGCGGTCGCCGGCGGCCTGATGGGCGCGCGTGATGGCGAGGAGGCCATTCCGCCCCGCTGGCTCGATGACATCGCCCAGCGGGAGCGGCTTGTCACCCTGGCTGAACGCCTGATCGGGACGCCCGCAACGACGACGGCCTCCCGCGCGTAAGCAGGTTCTCCCCCCTCATCCCACTCAGTCGGAGCTAGTCCGCGATGCGCATACCTGCCTTGTTTGCCGCCAGTCTGGTGCTGGCCTTGCCGCTACAGGCGCAGACGGTCGATACCGCCGGCGCCGGAGCCATCATTTCGCAGGCGATGGATCATTCCGAGGTCATGAAGACCGCCGAGTACATGACTGACGTCATCGGCCCGCGCCTCACAAGCTCGCCCGCCATGAAGCGGGCCAACGACTGGACCCTGCAGCAGTTCAAGCAGTGGGGCCTGACCGGCCAGATCGAGCCGTGGACCTTCGGCGTGGCCTGGGAGCGTGGCCCCGTGACGGCGCGCATGCTCGCGCCATTCA
This sequence comes from Gemmatimonadales bacterium, assembly GCA_035708725.1. Lineage (GTDB taxonomy): Bacteria > Gemmatimonadota > Gemmatimonadetes > Gemmatimonadales > GWC2-71-9 > CAMLHP01. Next base: position 17,562 of record DASTFH010000027.1, read on the forward strand.
ACCGGCTGGTGACGGCGCACAGCTGGGCGTGGACCGCCGGCACCGGCGGGAAGCCGCTGGCGGGCCCTGTAGTCCGGGTCGACGCTGACGACGCCCAGGGACTTGCGGCGCAAGCGGGCAAGCTGAAGGGCGCCTGGGTCATGCTGAACGACCCGTCGTCCATCTGGAATCCCGACGGTCCGCCGATGACCGCGGAAGATTCCGCGGCGATGCGCGAAGAGCGCCAGGCGCGCCGCCGGCAGTTTCAGCAGAACCAGGACACGTCGGCGGCAAGCCGCGAGGCGCGCCGGCAGTTCCGCGTGGACCTGCCTTACCTGCTCAAGAAGTACGGTGCACTCGGTCAGTTGAGCGATGGGGCCAAGGAGTTCGGGCTGATGACCATGAGCGGTTCGCCCTACAGTGTCTCACCCTTTCCGCACCTCGTGATTGCGCACGAGGACTATGCCGCGCTCTACCGGCTCATCAAGCGGGGCGAGACGCCTCGCTTCGAGGCCAGCATCAGCAACACACTGGGCACCACGCCGGTGACCCAGTGGAACACCGTGGCCGAGATCCGTGGCAGTGAGAGGCCGGATGAAGTCGTCATCCTGGGTGCCCACCTCGACAGCTGGGACCTGGGCACCGGCGCCACCGACAATGCCGCGGGTTCGGTCGTCGTGATGGAAGCGGCTCGGGCCATCAAGCAGTCGGGGCTTACCCCGAAGCGGACGATCCGGTTCATCCTGTTCAGTGGTGAGGAAGAGGGCTTGCTCGGCTCAGCCGCGTATGCGGCGGCACATGCCAAGGACCTGGACAAGGTCCAGGCGGTCCTGGTGCTCGACAACGGTACCGGCATGATCGTTGGGCAGGCGCTGCAGGGACGGAACCAGGATGCCCAGCTCTGGAAGGACCTGCTTGCGCCAGTGAATTCGCTCGGAGCCACAGCCGTGCGGGAAGGGAACAAGGGAGGGACCGATCACCTTTCGTTCATTCCCTATGGCGTGCCGTCCTGGAATTTCGACCAGGAGAGCCGGGGATACGGCCATACCCACCACTCGCAGGTGGACACCTACGATCACCTCGTCCCCGGTGACCTGAAGCAGGCGTCGGCGGTCATGGCGGTCACCGCGTTTGAGCTGGCCAACCTGCCGGAACTGCTGCCCAGGGGCGAGAAGCGCGAGGTGCAGCCGAGGCAGGTGGCAACGCCGAGCGCGGGATTGAAATGAGTTGCGAGTTATGAGTTGAGAGTTAAGAACGGCTTCCCGTCTTAACTCTCAACTCTCAACTCTTAACTCCACCACACACTTTGTCTCGAACCCGCCCCGCACGTTATAGATCGTCGTCACCGTGAGCCGCCTGGCGGCCAGGACCTGCTGCAGATCTTCCGCCAGGCGCGCGGTGGCGTGCTCCTGGTAGATGCCCACGTTGCGGTAGCTGGTGATGTAGTACTTGAGGCTCTTGAGCTCGATGCAGCGATCGCCGGGGACGTAGGCAATCCTCAGCAAGGCATAGTCCGGCAAGCCGCTGTACGGGCAGACGGCGCTGAACTCGCGCGTCTCCGTGGTGATCTCCTGCTCGGGGCCGTCATACGGAAACGTCTCGAGCACCGAGGCATCAATGGCGTCGGGACCGGTGAACGGAATGGTGCGACCTTCGGCGGTGGGCATGGATTCGGGTCCGCGATGAAAGCGATAAGCTGCAGGCTGAAGGCTGAATGCCAGGCGCTAAAAGCTAAGAGCTGAACGCGGAAAGCGTTAGCCGGGCCCGGCGTTCAGCTTTCAGCTTTCACGATCCCTCGCTCCAGCCATGCGTGCTCACCCGCGAGGGCGTCCTGGGCGACCCGATAGGTCCGGGTATCATCATTGAAGAACACGTCCTCGAACAGGTCGTGAATCCTGCGCCGGGACTGCCGGCAGAAGAGATCAGCCAGTTCCACCGGCTTCTGCGCGTTGCCGCCGCGGGCGAGGTCCTGGCGCGCCTTCGCGCAGACGGCGCTCATGGCCAGTAATTCGGCGCCGATGTCCACCAGGCGTCCCAGTACCATCTGCCTTTTTTCGAGCTTCGGGCCGAAGCGCACCATGCAATGAAAGAGTGTTCGCGCGAGCTTCCGCGAGGTCCGTTCGCAGAAACGCACATGCGTCGCCAGGGCGCCCCAGTCACGATAGCGGAACCACCAGCCCCAGCCAAACCACAACTTGGGATACCACGTCAGGTAGAATCCCGCGGCACGCAGGAGTGCCTGGAACTTCTGCTGCCCGGTGGCGCGCGGGTCGATCAGCGGCCCCGCCACCTTGAGGTGCGTGTCCACCGCCTCACGGGCAATGAACAGGCGCATGATCTCGCTGCTGCCTTCGAAGATCAGGTTGATCCGCATGTCGCGCATGATGCGCTCCACCGGATCGGGGCGCTCATCCCGGCTCCTGAGGCTGTCGGCTGTCTCATATCCCCGACCGCCCCGGATCTGGAGCGTGTCGTCCGCGATGCGCCATGCCGTCTCGGTGTTCCACAGCTTGGCCATGGCGGCTTCCAGCCGGATGTCGTATCCGCCGCGGTCGGCCATCCCGCTCGCGAGGTCACTCACGGCCTCCATGGCGTACACATCAGCCGCCATTCGGCCCAGCTTGTTGGCAATGGCCTCGTGCTTTCCGATCGGCGCTCCCCATTGGACCCGCTCCGCGGCCCAGCGCCGGGAAATTTCCAGGCATCGCTTGCCGGCGGTCTGGCAGGAGGCGGGCAGGGTGAGCCGTCCCGTATTGAGCGTGATGAGCGCGAGCTTGAGCCCCTTGCCCTCACCCCAGAGGACATTCTCCAATGGCACCTTGACGTTGGTGAAGCGGATGACGCCGTTCTCCAGCGCCTTGAGTCCCATGAAGTGGAGCCGCTGCACTACCTCGACGCCGGCCCAGTCAGCCTCGACGATGAATGCGGTAATGGCCTTGGGGCCGGTCCGCGCCATGACGACGAACAGTTCCGCAATGGTTCCGTTGGTACACCAGAGCTTCTCGCCGTTGAGGATCCAGTGGGTCCCGTCTGCCGACAACTCGGCGTGGCTTGCGATGCCCGCCGGATCAGAGCCGACATCGCGTTCGGTGAGGGCAAACGCGCTCACCGCGCCCTTGGCAAGGCGCGGAAAGTACCGTGCCTTCTGCTCATCGGTTCCGAACAGCTTGAGCGGCTGCGGCAGTCCGATGCTCTGATGCGCCGAAAGCAGGGCGGTGATGTTGCCGTCCTGGCTCGTGACGAGGCCGATGGCGCGGGTATAGCCGGTCTGGCTGAGGCCCAGCCCGCCGTACTCCTCGGGAATCTTGATGCCGAAGGCGCCCAGCTCCTTGAGCCGCTTCATGTTCTCCGCGGGAATCTTCCCCTCGCGGTCGATGCGGTCGCTGTCCACCTCGTCGCGCATGAATTGCTCGAGCTGTTCCATGAACGGCCGGGCCCGCTCCAGTTCGGCGGCATTCACTTCGGGGAAGGGGTGTACCAGGTCGGGCCGATACTCCCCCTCGAACATGGTGCGCACGAAGCTCGGCGCGCTCCATTCCGTCTCACGTGCGGCCTCGGCAACATCACGCGCTTCCTGCTCACTCGCGAGTGACGACGGCCGAGCCGAGCCAGGCGCAGCGGTATCCGTCATGCTCAGCCTCCCCCGGTGTGGCTCAGGCCCCCGGCCTCGGCGAGGCTGCGGATCCCGCCGAGGACGAAGGCCATGATGTGCTCACGACGCCGGTGAATGCCGGCGGACGACTCGAGGTCCACGCCGATCGCCGGCGCGACCGTGTGCCGGTGCACCACCGGAAACCAGCAGAGCGAAACCATGGTCAGGAGCAGCTGGGAGGCGTCGCTTCCCGGCGCAGGGTCGAGGCCGGCGGCCTCGGCGATGGCGGCGACTGCTTCCTGGCCGGCATGTATGGCCGGGCGCAAGCCGTCGGGTAGCGCCTCGCCACCGAGCGCGGACCGCTCGATCAGCCGGACGAAAACCGGATGAGCATGGAGATAGTCAAAATATTCGCCGATGGCCCCGGCGAGGATGTCATCGCTGGAGCGGCCGCTTGCGAGGGACCGTTCGCGTCCGGAGCGTACCGCCGCGCGCACGTCGTCAATGGCGCGCTCCAGGACAGCGCGGTACAAATCGGCCTTGCTGCCGAAGCAGTAGCCGGGCGCGCCACGCGACACGCCGGCGCGGGCGCCGACGTCGGCGAGGCTGGTGGCGCCGTAGCCCCGTTCGGCGAACAGGGTCGCTGCCGCATCCAGAATGGCGCTGCGGGTGCGCAGGGGGTTACGTTGGCGATCAGGAGATGCAACCACATGTCGTCGCTTGCTTGCTATTCAGCAAGCATGCCCCCGTCACGACGTAGGGTCAAGTGCCGACAGGAGTTGGCCCGGCCCTTGACGGCTCGTTTCCGCAGGGCACCTTTGAAAGGATCGCGACGCCACGACGTACCTCGATGATTCGGAGATGGACGTGCCCGACCGCGTCCTCCTTGCCGATACAGTGAACGCTATTCTCTGCGAGCAATGCCAGGCGCCGCTGCCGGGTGGCGCGGCCGCGTGCCCGCAGTGCGGCCATGCCGTAGCGCGCGAGGCCGGCCTGCCCGAGATCGTGCGTCGGCTGCGGCTCGCGCTGGGGTCGCAGTTCGAGGTAGTGCGCCTCGTGGGGCGCGGCGGCTTCGCCGAGGTCTACGAGGTCCGGGACACCGAACTCCGTCGCCGCCTCGCGGTCAAGGTCCTCCGCACCGACATCGAGTGGAGTCCCGACATGGCCACGCGCTTCAAGCAGGAAGCGCGTGCCATTGCCCAGCTCAGCCATCCGCACACCGTCCCCATCCATTTCGTAGGCGAAGGCGAAGGGCTGGTCTTCTACGTCATGCCCTTCATTGAAGGGCTGACGCTCGCGGACATTCTGCGCGCCGACGGGCCCTTGGACCCGAAGCTCGCTGCCGGCGTCGCCGTCCCGATACTCGACGCGCTGGACCACGCGCACCGCCTGGGCATTGTCCACCGCGACATCAAGCCGGACAACATCCTGGTGGACGGCTCCTCCGGACGGCCGCTGCTGGTGGACTTCGGCATCTCCACCATGCGCGGCATCGAGAGCCGTCCCGAGGACCTGGTGCTCGGGACACCGCTCTACATGAGCCCGGAGCAGGCACTCGGCGAACGGGACGTGGACGCGCGTGCCGATCTCTACGCCATGGGCGCGGTGCTGTTGCAGATGGTGACGGGGCGGCCACCATTCGAGGGTGCCACATCGGGTGAGATCCTCGCCAAGCACATCGCCGATCCCTTGGACCTGCCCGATGATGATGCGCTGCTGCCGGCATGGCTGCGGCAGGTCATCGAGCGGGCGCTCCAGAAGCGGCGTGAGGATCGTTACGCCAGTGCCGGCGCCATGCTCACCGCCCTGCGCGAGGGACTGCCGGACGCGACGCAATCGCTCATGACCGGCACCCACGCCATTCCACGCATCAGTCGCGAAGACCCGACGGTCCAGCTCCATCTGGGCGCCCACGCCCGGCGGCTCTGGCCCCGGCGTCGCTCGACTCGCCTGCTCGTCGCCGCGACGTTCGTGGCCAGTCTTGCGGCCATCGGGTTCTCGGCGTGGACTGCGTTCGCCGGCGCGCCGCCGCGTTTCCTGGTGCGCAACAGCCTGCTCGCGCCAGTTGCCGTCTCGGTCAATGGCGCGGTTGAGCGCCAGCTTGCGCCCGGGGATTCAATGCAAGTGCCCCTCAGGCGCGGGCGCCCGCTGGAGGCGCGCTGGCACGTGATCGGCCCGCGCTCGAGCAGCGGTGACCTGCAGGGCGAATCGCTGGGCGGGCGCATTGCCGATTCCGCTCCGCAAGGCGTGCTCCGGAGTGACATCGCTGCTGGCGCGGTGGCAGCGGGGTACCTGGCGCCAAGAATCACCAATTCAACGGGTGACACGCTGCGTGTCATGTTGCGGGACTCGGCCAACGCGCTCGTGCCATGCGACTGTGACGTGCCGCCAGGCGCTTCCAGAATGCTGGGTTATTTTCGCGATGGCCGGCTGAAGTCAATTGAAGCGCGCAACAAGGCGGGCGTGATCCTGACATGGGATGCGCTGTTGCAGCGGAAGAACAGTTCCACCGGCGAGGTCGCCGTCTCGGTGCGTCCGGCCGATTTCACCCCGCCACGCAGTGTCGGCCCTCGGCCATCGCCCATCTCGCCGAGCAGCGAGCTGGTGGTGCCGCTCCCCACGATCCGCTTCCAGGAGCCGGCGCTCATCACCGATTCGGCGCATCCGGCCACCGACTCGGCGAAACTCGCCAAGCCAGCCCCGAAGCAGCGGGATCCACTGGGCTCGATTTTTCAGAATCGCTGAGAGTTGAAGGCTGAAGGCAGTTATCTTCGCTCAGCGCTCAGCTTTCAGCTCCCACGACTCCTCTTGAACTCCACCAACCTCCCCGGCGTCACCGCCTCGAAGCCGAATTTCTCGCGCACGGCGTCCACTGCTGCCGTCAGCTGACGCAGCCGGGCGCGCTCGGGCGCCTCGAACAGGTCGAGCGACTCAACCGGAGTAATCCCGGTTACGGCCACGCCGATGAGGCGCACGCCGCGGTCCCGCCGGCGCACGTCCGTGAAGGCGGTGTTGAAGAGCATCAGCGCCGCGGTGGCAAGGTCCTGGTCGAGGTTGGTGGGCTCAGGCAGGGTATGGCGGCGCGTGACCGTGACGAAGTCGTCATGCCGGAGCTTCAGCGTCACGGTTCGGCCCATGAGCTGTTCTTCGCGTAGCTGCGCGGCTACCCGTGCCGTGAGCAGGAGGAGCAGGCCTTCGAGCCGCTTCGCGTCACGCTCATCGCGGGACAGCGTCGTTTCCCGGCTCACGGACCGAGGTAGCCGGTCGGCGGTGAGCGTGGTGCCGCCCTGGCCGAACGCCCGACGGCGAAGGAGCACCGCCTCCTTGCCGAGCAGGCGGATGAGCGCGGCCTCCGGCATGGCCTGCACCTGCGCCACGTCGGTGAGTCCCAGCTCGCGCCAGCGTTCAGCCGTTCGCGGCCCCACGCCCGGCAGCGCGGCGAGCGGCAGGCCGGCCAGGAAGCCCGATTCCCAGCCGGCTCGCACCTCCATCAGGCCGCGCGGCTTGGCGTAGTCACTCGCCAGCTTGGCAATCATGCGGTTGGTTCCGATGCCGACACTGCACGCCAATCCCGTCTCCCGCCGAATCCGGTCCCTGAGGCGTTCGGCTTCCGGGAGGAGCGAGACCGGATGCAGCTGCTCGGTGCCGGTGAAATCGAGATACGCCTCATCGAGCGAAGCCATCACGACGGTCGGTGAAAAGTCCCGCAGGATCATCGCGACCGCACGCGATGCATCCCGGTAGTGGCGGAAGTCGCCCTGGAAGAACGTGGCACCCGGGCAGCGGCGCACCGCCTCCGCGATGGGCATTCCTGACTTCACGCCCGCCCTCCGCGCGGCGTAGGACGCTGACTGCACCACGCCGCGCTGTTCCCGCCTGCCACCCACGACGAGCAGCTCGACGTCGCGCAGTTCGGGGTAGCGCTGGCGGCAGACCTCGACGAAGAAGGCATCGAGATCGACGTGCATGATGCGAATGGCCATGGCGGACGGTAGCGCCTGCGCCGATGCGGCGTCAATGCTGGTGGACGCGAGGGCGCTGCTCAGCCTATCTTCGGACGCACCCAGCATGGAGACTTCGCCCATCATGCGTGTTGCTTTCCTCGGCCTCGGCGCCATTGGTACGCCCATGGCCGCGCGTCTCAGCAGGGCTCACCAGCTCACGGTCTGGAACCGGACCATGGCGCGGGCCGAGGCGTTCGCCCGGTCGCACGGCGCGCGCCTGGCGCGGACACCGCGCGAGGCCGCGGCCGACGCTGAAATCGTGATCACGTGCCTGCCAACATCCAGCGAGGTCGAGGCCCTGCTGGACGGCCCCGACGGGTTGCTCGCCGGATTCAAGCCGGGGGCGCTGCTTCTCGACTGCACTTCAGGCGATCCGGCGAGCTCACGACGGATTGCGGCGCGGCTGGCGGAGCGACAGGTGGATTTCGCCGATGCACCCGTGAGCGGCGGCACCAATGGCGCCGAAGCCGGGACGCTGACCGTGATGGTCGGGGGCAGCGACACCGTGCTGCAGCGGGCATTGCCCGTGTTGCAGGCGTTCGGCAAGCGGATCGAGCTCATGGGGCCCATCGGGGCAGGTCATGCCATGAAGGCCGTCAACAACGCCCTGCTTGGCGTGAATATCGTCGCGCTCGGCGAAGGGCTCGCCGCGCTGGTCAAGGCGGGGATCCGGGCGGCGAAGGCCGTCGAAGTGCTGAACGCCTCGAGCGGCCGTTCCTTCGTGAGCGAGCACCTGGTGCCCGAGCGCGTCCTCACCGGCGCCTATCCGCGGACATTCCGCCTGGCGTTGCTGCACAAGGACGCCGGCATCGCGCTGGAGGTGCTCGAGGAGCAGCAGGTGGATGGCCCCATGCTCGAGGCTGCCACCGACGTGCTGGGCGTCGCCCGCGATGCGCTCGGTGAGGACGCGGACTATCTCGAGGTCATCCGCTTTGTCGAGCAGGAAGCTGGCGTGGAAATCCGCGCGTGACCGCGCTCGTGCGCGCTGCGACCCGGGACGACGCCGAGTCGCTCCTTGCGCTGGTGGACGCGCTGGCCGACTATGAAAAATTGCCGAGACCTGAACCGGCGGCGCGGGCGCGCATCGTCGAGGATGCCTTCGGTGGACGGCGGCGGGTAGAGGTCCTGCTGGCGCTCGACGAGACGCGTCCAGTCGGCTATGCCCTGTTCTTCGAGACCTATTCCAGCTTTCTTGCGCTGCCGACCATGTACCTTGAAGACCTCTTTGTGCATCCCGACGCGCGCGGCGCCCGCCATGGTTACCGGCTGTTCCAGGCCGTGGCGGCGATCGCGGTCGAGCGGGGCTGCGGACGCATGGAGTGGAATGTGCTCAAGTGGAACCACCTCGCGCGCGACTTCTATGAACGGCTCGACGCCGAGCCGCTGGCCGACTGGCAGATGTATCGCCTCGAAGGCGAACGGCTCCAGCGGGCGGCCGGCGCATGAGCGACTGGGCCGAAACCAGGCGGGTTGCAGCGTCGGTGATCGTGGCCGGCGGCGACGTCATCATCGGTGAACTGCACCTCCAGCCCAGCGTTCCGTACCGCGATGGGCCCGAGTCGCCGCTGGAGCTGCTGAACCGTGGCGACTACTTCTTCCCCCTTGCCCTGGCCGATGGTGGCGTGGCCTTTCTCTCCAAGGAGACCGTGGCCGTCGTCTCGTGCGCCACGGCGGACATGCCGGCGCCCGATCCGGCCAGGCTTGGCGCCATCTCGCACGTTGAAATGGAAGTGCGGCTCTCGGGCGGGGACTATCGCGGCCGGGCGGACATCGAGATGCCGCCCACCCGCGGCCGTGCGCTCGACTATCTCAATACCAGCGGCCGTTTCTTCGCGCTGGTGACGGGCACCACGATTCGTTTCCTCAACCGCTCGCACGTGCGGTCCATCCGCCCGCTCGACTGAGGTCTGCATTGGCACGACTCGACAAGCTCATCCAGCTCCTGGTGGACCAGCACGCCGACCTGCTCCGGCTCGCGGCGGGCCAGCCGGCATCGCTCCAGACCAATGGCAGCGCGCGCGCCGTGACTCGCGAGGCCCTGACCGAGCAGCAGATCGTGGCACTCATGCGCGAAATCGCGCCGGCCGCGGTCGCCGCCCAGGTGCGTGAGGGTGCGACGCTACGCTTCAGCTATGGTGCGCCGGCGGGCGCGGTGGACGCCGAGATGAGCGCGCCCGACGGGGCTACACAGGTGACGTTGCGCCCGGCGACCCAGGGCAGCGCCCAGGCGAGCGTCCGCTCGTCGGCGACGTCGGAAGAAGCACGCGCGGCCCTCGACGTCCTGCTTCGTGAGCTTGCCACGTCCTCGGCGTCGGACCTTCACCTGCGCTCCGGGCAGCCGCCGGTGTATCGCCGTCACGGTGAGCTGGTGCGGTCTGAAGGTGCTACCCTCGAACCGCCTCGGCTTGAGGCGATGCTGCACGCCATCATGACCCCTGCCGTGATCGAGGAGTTCAGCGAGAACAGTGATGCGGACTGGGCGTACGAGATCACGGAAGTCGCGCGGTTCCGCTGCAACGCGGGACGCGACCGGTTCGGGCCGTTTGCGGTCTTCCGCGTCATTCCCACCCAGGTGCCAACGGCCGAGGAGCTGGGGCTGAGCCGCGAAGTGCAGAACCTCTGTTACCTCACCAAGGGTCTTGTCGTGGTGACCGGTCCCACCGGCTCGGGCAAGTCCACCACCCTGGCGGCAATGGTGGACCTGATCAACCGCAAGCGTACCGACCATATCCTCACGATCGAGGATCCGATCGAGTTTGTCCACGCCAGCAAGAACTGCATCGTCACGCAGCGACAGGTCGGCGTGCATACCAAGTCGTTCAAGGGCGCCCTCCGGGCCGCGTTGCGCGAAGATCCGGACGTGGTCCTGGTGGGCGAGATGCGCGATCTCGAGACCGTGTCGATCGCGATCGAGACGGCGGAAACCGGCCACCTGGTGTTCGGGACGCTGCATACCACCACGGCCGCCTCGACGGTGGACCGGATCATCGACCAGTTCCCGGCCGACCGGCAGTCGCAGGTGCGCGTCATGCTGAGCGAGTCGTTGCGCGGCGTCATTGCACAGACGCTCTGCAAGAAGAAGGGTGGGGGACGGGTGGCGGCGCGGGAAATACTCCTGTCCATTCCCGCCGTCTCCAACCTGATCCGGGAAGGGAAGACGTTCCAGATCCCGAGCATCATGCAGACCAACAAGCGCGCAGGAATGATCACGCTCAACGACAGCCTGGTGGAACTGGTGGACGAGGGACTGGTGGAGCCGCAGGAAGCGTACATGAAGGCGGTGGACAAGAGCGGCATCGCGGCCACGCTCAAGGCCAAGCGCCACGATACGAGCTTTCTGGGCGAGGTGGCGTGAAGCCTGCGCCACGGCTCGTCCTGGTCGAGCCGCAGGATCTGGTCAACATCGCGGCCACGGTGCGGATCGCGAGGAATTTCGGCATCGACGAGCTCACGCTCGTCAACCCGCAGGAGTTCGACCCCTATCGCATCGAAGGGATTGCCCACAACACCGCTGAGCTGGTCGAGCGGATCACCTTTGCGGACTCCCTCGACGAGGCGCTGCGCGACGTCACGTTTGCGGCGGCGCTCTCGGCGCGCGGACGCACCGCTCGCCGGCGCATGGCGCGGCCCCGCGATGCGGCGGCCGAAGTGGTGGACCGCATCGCCGAGGGGCCGGTGGCGCTGGTGTTCGGGCGCGAGGATGCGGGCCTGACCAACGAGGAGCTCGATCGCTGCCAGCTCACCGTCAACATCTCCACCAATCCGGATCATCGTTCGCTCAACCTGGCGCAGGCCGTGGCCATCATGGCCTACGAGGTCTGGAATGCGCGCGGTGGTGATGCCTTGCCGTTCAAGCGCCCGCGCCGCCGGGCACAGCCCGCCACGGGCGAGCAGCTCGAAACGCTGTTTGCCGACTGGCAGGTGGCGCTCGACGGGCTCGACTTCTTCAAGGCCCGGAACGACCAGGCGGTCATGCGCTCATTCCGGGAGATGTTTTTTCGCGCCGATCTCGATGCCCGGGAGGCGGCCCTGCTCAGGGCGGTAGGCCTCGAAGTGGCGCACGTTCTGGGTCGGAAAACGGCGGCAGCGCGCGACCGCGTTGAATCCGAGTAAAACAGTCGGAATACGAAGCACGTTCGGGTTGTGAAAGCCATTCGGGTAGCTATACTTATGCGCGCGCGGCGGGACAGATGCCCATCAAGCCGCGCCCCTGTGTGAAACTTTTCACAAGACCAGGTTTTCCCCGTCGGTCGAGGTGGGCTCGATAATGCGCAAGCTTGCGTTCGTCGCAGGAGGGGGTCTGATCGTGGTGGCCGCGGCCCTGATGGCATGGGGCGGCACGTCACGGGCCCAGCAGGCATCGGGGCCGGCCGAACCGGACTCCATCGCTGCCACTCGTCTCGCTGCTTCGGATACTGCTGACCTGCTTGGCCCCCGCCAGCCCATCTTCTTCCGCCACGATCTGCACGCCGGCCAGTACAAGCTGCAATGCCAGTATTGCCACTACTCCGTCAACGTCTCCAATGAACCGGGTATTCCCTCGCTGCAGACCTGCATGGGGTGCCACCTCGTCGTGGGCGGCAGTGACAAGGGCAATGCTGCAGAAATCGGCAAGTTGCGCGATGCCTGGAACAAGCAGCAGCCGGTTGAATGGGTGCGGGTCCACTTCCTTGCCCAGCACGTCCACTTCCCGCACTCAGTGCACATCAAGGCACTGGGACCGAACGCCTGCGCCACTTGCCATGGTGACGTGGCCCGCATGCCGCAGATCCACAAGGTGAACAACATCAACAACATGGGCTTCTGCATCAGTTGCCACATCGAGCGGAAGGTGACCCGGGACTGCTCGGCATGCCACTACTGACGCGCACCATCGTGTCCGCTTTCTGGAGTCGCGATGTCTGACGATGGAATCAACCCGACCGTTGACCGGCGACGGTTCCTGACTGTTCTCGGCGTGGCCGGCGCAGGTGCCACCGCGCTCTCCGGTTGCAGCACCCAGGCCGAAAAGCTCATCCCCTACCTGGTCCAGTCGGAAGACCAGGTGCCGGGCGTGGCGACCTACTACGCCAGCACCTGCACCGAGTGTTCCGCCGGTTGCGGCCTGCATGTCAAGACGCGCGAAGGGCGCGCCATCAAGCTCGAGGGCAACCCCGAGCATCCGGTGAACCGCGGCAAGCTGTGCGCGCGCGGGCAGGCGTCATTGCAGGGGCTCTACAATCCCGGCCGTGTCAAGGCGCCGATGGTGCGCGAGGGCGGGTCCTGGAAGGAAGTGAAGTGGGATGACGCCATTGCGCGCCTGGTTGCCGCAATCCAGAAGGGTGGCGCACCGTTGGCCGTGCTGTCTGGCGCAGGCCGCGGCACATTCGCCGACCTGCTGGCCGAGTTCGCCACCACCGCCGGTGGCAGCGTCACCCGCTGGGAGCCGCTCGATCACGTCCCGATGCGCGAGGCCAACAAGCTCACCTTCGGGCGCGACGAACTCCCGGCGTATGACTTCGCGTCGGCCAGGTACATCCTGAGCTTTGGTGCTGACTTCCTCGACACCTGGCACAGCCCCACCGAAAACCAGATCGGTTATGCCCAGTCGCACGGATTCCACGGCGACGCCGCACGCCACGTACACATCGCGCCGCGCCGTGACCTGACCGGACTGAATGCCGATGAGTGGCTGGCCGCGGCGCCGGGCACCGAGGCCGCCATTGCGCTGGCGATGGCCAACGTGGTGGCGAGCCGCCGGGGCGGGGCCGGTTCGTACTCGGGCCTGCTGAGCCAGTGGACGCCGGAAGCGGCATCCAAGGCGAGTGGTGTTCCCGCCGAGGCCATTCGTCGTGTGGCGCTCGAGTTTGCGGCGCAGGCGCCAACCCTGGCGGTGGCCGGCGGCATCGGCTCGCAGCATCGCGGCGCGGTCGAGCTCTGCCAGGCCGTCAACGTGCTCAACGCGGTGGCGGGGAACATCGGCCAGACCGTGCGCTTCGGCGCCGATCTGGCCACGGGCGATGGCCTGGCTGGTGTCCAGCGGCTCATGGACGCCATGAATGGCGGACAGGTCGGCCTCCTGCTGGTGCATGAAGCCAACCCGGTTTATGCCCTGCCCGCATCCATGAAGTTTGCCGACGCGCTCAAGAAGGTGCCGTTCAAGGTCTCTACCGCGACCTACCTCGATGAGACGGCGGCCCAGTGCGACCTGTTGCTGCCCAACCTGCATTCACTCGAGCGCTGGGATGACGTGAACCCGCGCGCCGGCGTCTTCGGCCTGATGCAGCCGGTCATGGAGCCGGTCTTCCCGGCGCGCCACACCGGGGACGTGCTGCTCGACGCGGCCCGGAAGCTGGGCGGCGCCTACAGCACGTTCTCGGCGCCCGACTACAAGACCCATCTCCGTACCGCCTGGAACACGCGCACCGGCAGCGACGCCGAGTGGCGCGCGGCACTGGCGAGGGGCGGCGTCTATGAGGCGGCGCCCGCAGCGCCGGCGCTCACACCGAGCGGCGCGCCCTTCAACGTCGCGACCCCGGCGTTCGACGGCGACGGTGAGTTCGTCTTCGTCGCCTATCCGCACAGCTTCCTCCATGATGGCCGGGGCGCCAATCGCCCCTGGCTGCTGGAGAATCCGGACCCGGTCACCAAGGCCACCTGGAGCCCGTGGATCGAGCTGAGTGCGGCCACCGCCAAGCGGCTGGACATCCGGCGCGGCGAAGTCGTGCGGATCGTTTCGCCACACGGAGAAATTTCCGGGCCGGTGTTCCCGTACGCAGGACTGCATGATGACGTGATCGCGGCGCCACTCGGTTCCGGGCATACGGAGTATGGCCAGTTCGCCAAGGATCGGGGTTTCAACCCGCTCGACCTGCTTGGCGCACCGGCGGCCGGCAGCAGCTTCCTGCCCTATGCTTCAACCCGCGTTCGCCTGGAAAAGACTCACAGGTATCAGGAAGTGGCCACGACGGAGGGCAATCCGCGCCAGCTTGGCCGTGGCATCGCCGAGGCCATTCCGCTGGTGTATGCCCGAAAGGGCATGACCGTGCGGCAGGCGCTGCACGCGGAAGGCCATGAGGAGCATGAGGTCAACACCGAGCTGGAAGTGAAGGCCATCCTGGGCTGGCGTGAGCGCCAGGTCGAGGGCCGGAAGCTCGGCAACTACGCCGAAGTGCATCCGAGCTGGGGCATGACGGTGGACCTCTCGAAGTGCACCGGCTGCTCTGCCTGCGTCACCGCCTGCTACGCCGAGAACAACATCCCGACCGTGGGCGAGGATCAGGTGCTCAAGGGCCGCGAGATGAGCTGGATGCGGATCGAGCGCTATTGGGAGGGCGGCGAGGGTGAGGAGCCGCTCGAGGCGCGCTTCGTCCCGATGCTCTGCCAGCAGTGCGAGAATGCGCCGTGCGAGCCGGTCTGCCCGGTGTTCGCCGCCTATCACACGGTGGACGGGCTGAACGGCCAGGTCTACAACCGATGCGTGGGTACACGGTACTGCAGCAACAACTGCTCCTACAAGGTGCGGTACTTCAACTGGTACAAGTACAACCTCAAGGCGTGGCCGGAGCCGCTCGACCTGCAGCTCAATCCCGACGTCACCGTGCGCGCGCGCGGCGTGATGGAAAAGTGCACCTTCTGTGTCCAGCGCATCCGGTCGGCGCAGCATAACGCGCGGCTCGAGGGCCGGGAACTGCGGGATGGCGAGTTCACGACCGCCTGCGCCCAGGCCTGTCCGTCGGACGCCATCATCTTCGGCAACCGGCGCGACCCCGAGAGCAAGGTGGCGCAGTCGAGCCAGGATCCGCGCGCCTATCGCGTCCTCGAAGAACTGAACACGCGCCCGGCCATCACATACCTGGCCAAGGTGCTGAACCAGGTGGAGGCGTAAGCATGGCCACGGTGGCATACGGCCCGAACCTGACTCGCACGCACGCCGAGATCACGAGCGACGTCGTCGCCACGCTCTCGGCGCCGAGCAGGGGCTACCTCGCGGCGCTGTTCGGTGCCGTGGGGCTGTTCCTGATCGGGCTCATCACGTTCATCATCCTGCTCAAGGATGGCCTGGGCCACGCCGGCTACAACCCGCCGATCATGTGGTCGGTGTACATCACCAACTTCGTGTTCTGGGTCGGTATCGGGCACGCCGGCACCCTGATTTCCGCCATCCTCTACCTGTTCCGTTCGCCCTGGCGAACGGCGGTGTACCGCGCCACCGAGGCCATGACGGTCTTCGCGGTGATGACGGCGGGCCTGTTCCCGATCATCCACATCGGGCGGCAATGGGTGTTCTACTGGCTGCTGCCGTATCCCAACGCGCGTTACATCTGGCCCAACTTCAAGTCGCCGCTCATGTGGGACGTGTTTGCCGTCGGAACCTACCTGACGGTGTCCACCTGCTTCCTGGTGTTCGGGCTCATTCCCGACGTGGCGGCAGTGCGCGACCGCGCCACCGGCTGGCGCCGGGCGCTCTACGCCCAGGTAGCGATGGGCTGGACCGGCTCGGACAACCAGTGGCGGCATTTCTCGCGCGCCTACCTCTACCTGGCCGCGCTGCTCACGCCGCTGGTGCTGTCGGTGCACTCGGTCGTGTCCTGGGACTTCGCCATGTCGCTGGTGCCGGCGTGGCACGGCACCATCTTCGCACCCTACTTCGTGGGCGGCGCCATCTATTCCGGGCTCGGCATGGTGATGACCCTGCTGATTCCGCTGCGCAAGGTGCTCAAGGTCGAGCACCTGATCAACGATTATCACTTCGACAACCTGGCCAAGCTGACCCTGCTGACCGGCTGCATCATGTTCTACTCCTATTCCATGGAGTATTTCATCGCCTGGTACAGCGGGAACACCTTCGAGCAGACCACCTTCTTCCGGCGCGCCTTCGGTCCGTACTGGTGGGCCGGCTGGACCATGATCATCTGCAACGCCCTCATGTCGCAGCTGCTCTGGTTCAAGAAGATCCGCACCAACCTCACGTCGCTCTTCGTGATCTCGATCTTCATCAACATCGGGATGTGGTTCGAGCGCTACGTCATCATCGTCTCGTCGCTGTCGAACGAGTTCATCCCGTGGGCCTGGGACGGGCTCAACCCGACATGGGCGGACTGGGGCATCCTGCTCGGATCGTTCGGCTGGTTCTTCATGTATTTCCTCCTGTTCGCGCGGACCTTCCCGATCGTGGCGATCCAGGAGATCAAGGAAATGATCCCCATGCCGCGGCTTCGCTCCGGGGGAGGGCATCACTGATGGGACTGCCACTGCCACGGCGGCGTGAAGTGCCGGGGGTGCTTGCCTCCTTCGAGCACATCGACGCGGCCTGCGACGCGATCCGCGCGCTCCGGAAGGAGGGGCGCCGCAACCTGACGGTGTACACCTCGCACCCGAGCCATGAGGTCGAGGCGGCGGTGGGGCACACCTGGAGCCCGATCCGGCTGTTCACGCTGATCGGCGGACTCACCGGCTGCACGGCGGGCTTTGCCATGACGCTCTGGATGTCCCGCGACTGGCCGCTGGTGGTGGGCGGCAAGTCGGTCAACACCGTGGTGCCCTACGTGGCCATCGCCTTTGAGCTCACCGTGCTGATCGCCGGGTTGCTCACGTTCTTCGGCATGGCCCTGCTGACGTTCCCGCGCGCGGTGAACAAGGTGGGCTTCGATCCCCGCTTCACCGATGACCGGATCGGCGTCTTTGTGCCGGCCCAGGCCGGCGAGGCCGACCGGCTGAGCGCATTCTTCCGGGATGCCGGTGCGGTGGAGGTGCGCAATGCGTAGCAGTGGCCGGTGGGTTCTCCTTGCGCTGCTCGCCCTGGGTACCTCGGGCTGCGAGTACTGGTACAACAAGGTTCCGTCGCCCGATGACCTGATGCACGCCATCCCGTGGTTCGACCACATGATCCACCAGCGGTCGATCCACCCATATTCACGGGCGGACGTGCCGCGGAACACGGTGGCGGGGACGGTCCCGATCACGGGCGGCGAAGGTGACTGGGAGGCGGAGTTCAAGGCGGGCAACACTGCCACCGCCGACGCGCTGGTCAATCCGTTCGCGCCGGGCGGATCGGGCGAGGCGCTGCCGCCGGGACCCGAGGTGCCGACGTTCAATGCCACCGTCGAGGCCACCGGCGATACGCTCTATCACACGTACTGCGAGCCGTGCCACGGCAATGCCGGCAATGCGGACGGCCCGGTCTCGAAAAAGATCGGGGCGCCGGCGCTGACCACGGCCAAGGCCAAGGCGCTCTCCGATGGCTTCATCTATTCCATGATCCGTTATGGCCGGGGTGTCATGCCACACTATGGCGACAAGATCTACCGGCCCGCTGACCGCTGGGCAATAGTGAACTACGTGCGGAAGTTGCAGGCCGGCGCGCCCGACTCTGCGGCTGCGGGAGGCCAGCCATGAGCGCGGCCGAACTCCGGGAGCGGCTCGTCGCACGGTCGGTGAGCGGCACATATCGTGGTTTCCTCGGCGTGGGCGCCGGCCTTGCCGTGCTCGGCATCATCCTGGCCTGGCGCGGGGCGGCCATGGGGGCGAGCGACCGCGTCTGGCAGCTGATCCACGTGAACTACCTGTTCTTCACCAGCCTCGCATTCGGCAGTGTGGCGCTGGCGGCGGCCCACAAGATTGCCCGGGCAAAATGGTCCGGCGTGGTGATCCGCTTCGCCGAGGCGGCGGTGGGCTTCCTGCCGCTCTCGCTCGTGATCCTGGTGCTGATCTTCGTCTTTGGGTATGACGCGGTCTTCGGCCCGATGCAGGCCCAGATTCCGTCGCTCTCTCCCGGCAAGGCGCTCTGGCTCTCCAAGGGGTTCATGTTCGGCCGGATGTTCTTCGGCACCCTGATCCTTACCTGGATCGGCTGGCGGATGATCCGGCACGACATGCTGCCGGATGTGCAGCAGGCGCGGGAGCTGGTGGCCGGGGGCCGGCGTTCGCTCTATGAGAAGTGGAGCCGGGACTTTGACGGTTCGGCCGAGGCGAAGCTCCGGAACGACGTGCAGATCAGCAAGTTCGCCGGCATCTACCTGGTCCTCTACGCCATCGTGATGACGTTCGTGGGCTTTGATGCCGTCATGGCCTTGCAGCCGCACTGGTACTCCAACCTGTTCGGCGGGTACTACTTCATGGGCGCCTTCCTCGAGGCGCACATGCTGCTGGCACTCCTCATGGCCTACGGCGCGCGGAACCTCGGCATCTCCGATCTCGTGTCACCCAAGCAGCGTCATGACCTCGGCAAGCTCTGCTTCGGCTTCACTGTGTTCTGGGGCTACCTCATGTGGGCCCAGTTCCTGGTGATCTGGTACGGCAACATGCCGGAGGAAACCGGCTTCGTCTTTGCCCGTCTCTGGGGTCACTGGCTCGGGCTCGGCGAGATGGTCTTCATCGGCATCTTCCTGATTCCGTTCATCGGCCTTCTCGGCGTGCTGCCCAAGAAGATGCCGGTGACGCTGGGCTTCTTCGCCACGATCAGCCTGGTGGCGTTCTGGCTGGAGCGCTACGTGCTCGTGGCCCCCTCGGTCTCACCGTTGCCGGGGCCGGCCTTCGGCGTGCCCGATCTGGCACCGACCTTCCTGCTGCTCGGCCTCTTCCTGTTCGCGTACGCCCTCTTCGCGCGGACGTTCCCCATGATCTCACCTCGGCTCGCCGAGATCGCCCTCAACCGTGAAATGGGGCACCACGCGGTCGAGGTGTATGACCACGAGGACAAGGACGAGGACTTCGTGCACGAGTCGTAGGCTGCTGGCTGCTGGTGGCTGGCTGCTGGCTTCTGGTCGTTGAAGCGAAGCCACTGACGCACATGGCGTAGCACGTAAGAAAAGGGAGCACGGAATTCCGTGCTCCCTTTGCGTTTCGAGTCCAACAGCCAGCAGCCAGTGGCCAGCGACTTCAACTAGCAGCCAGCAGCCAGTTGCCAGCGACTATCTATTTGCCGCATTCAACCTGCGGATCATCGCCCGCAGCGAATCCGCCGGTACCGAGGGCGAAGCCTGGATGGCGAGCATCCGATCGCCGTGCCGCATCGCCATGGTGCCCTCGGCGACTCCGCTGGAGTCATCGATGGTGGGCCACGGCGACTTGCCTTCCGTCCGCTGGGAGGCCAGCAGGCGGCTGACGTCGGTGGCCGGGCCCTCGATGGTGTGAATGAGCTGGCCCGATCCGAGCTGCTGCGCGACGATCATGGTGGGCTGGCCGCTCGAATCATGCGGGGCGGCGGCCACCTGGACTTCCACCACCGGCAGCCCGCGAATGCGCGGCACCGACTCGCCCCGTTCCCGCTTGGCATTGTCCCAGGAGAGCGTCCGCCACATCCCGCCGTCGAGCAAGCCAAAATCACCGGACGGCAACCCGCCCGCCGAAAGCCGGGAGCCGACCGGCTCGCTGGGCGAAAACATGGACGCGCTGCTGTCGCTGTCCATGGGCGCCGACCGTTCTTCGACAACAACATGGCGCGCGGCTGGTGGCCGTTCGGCTGCTGGCCTGGGGGGCCGTCCGACCGCTGCAGCCGGTGCCTGCCGTGCGGGCTGGTGCGCGCTCTCAAGGGCCACCTGCCGGATCGGCGCCGAATCACGCAGGACCGGGCTCACCGCCTGCTGTGGCGCGGCGCTGGGCGCGCGATGCACCAGCGTCTGCCCAGCCCAGCCGAGGCCCACCGCTGCCGCAAGGCTGGCGGCCCAGAGCGCGGCCTGGGTGAGGTGCGAGCGTCGGCTGCCGCGGGCGGCTGCCTCGAGCGAGAGGCTCTCCCACGACGGCGGGATGCGATGGCGCACCGGCGTCAGGGTTGCCAGCAGGCCGGTGGTGCGATCACGAAGGGCAGCGATTCCGTCACGCGACGCACGACACCGGGCGCAATGCGCAAGGTGGCTCTCGATCTCGACGCACTGCGACCGGCTCAGGGCCTGGTCGAGATAGGAGTGCAGTTCCTCTTCAGGAATGTGCCGCATGATCCTGCGCATGTTGAGTGTCGTAGGCTTCGATCAACCGCTTTCGCGCGCGAGCCAGCGTGGTGCCCACCGCGCCCACCGCGAGGCCCGTCTGCGCGGCGATCTCGGGGTAACTGAGCCCGGCGTCCCAGAGCAGCAGGACCTCGCGGTCCCGCGACGTGAGCGCGGCAAGCGCCTGCTGGACCGCCTCGACCTGCTCGTCGTGCTCCACCGCCTCGTCGGCGGCCTGCACCCGTGACGGCGCCGGCATGGGGTCCGTGGCCAGCAGCGTGAGGTGCTTGCGCCGCCGGATGGCCGAGCGTGCCTCGTCGCGTGCCAGGTTGGCGGCGACGGCGAAGATCCACGCCCGTGGCTTCTCCGGCTTGTGCTGGAAGAGGCGCAGGAAGACTTCCTGGGCAAGATCTTCCGCGCGGTCCGCATCCCAGACCTTGCGGTACAGGAAGCGGACAACGGCGGTGTAGCTGGTCTGGTAGAGGCGTTCCAGTTCGTCCACGCGAGTCATCCGGGAAGTCGCTGGTTCATAAGACGTTTACCCGGGTGCCTTTATGCACAGTTCAGGCCGAGCGACGGCGGGGCCTGGCGAACACACACCCCGGGTGCAGTGTCTGCTTCTTGGGCGGCCAGTCAAAGCACAGGTCGGGCTTGGCGGTCCGGCCATCGGCCCGCGTCCGGCCATGCAGGGTGCAGTTGACGCCGCCGGGTTCCAGGTAGCCGCAGGCGGAGATCATTTCGACGCCGAGGGAAAAGTCGCCTTCACGCTCGATCTTGCAAAGATACGGGGATTGCCGGGACCGGACGAAAGCCTCGAGCCGCCGCTGGCGCGGGGTGCACATGATCTCGACCTGCAGATCCCGGCAGCAGGCGGCGCCCCGGGTGTTGTCGGCGGTCCGGCAGGGCGCGTCCTGACAGGGGTTGTCGCCCATCACAGGGAGAGCCCGTCGCGGCGCAGGTGGCGGGGCCAGCCGGCGGGCGACGATCTTGCGCCGCTCCACCAATCGGAAGCGGTCGTGGCCCAGTTGTCTCGGCTGGAAATCACGTGGGTCAGCGGGGGTGCGGCCCTCGAAGCCGTACGCGGCGCAACGGGACTGGCCGTCCGGCCCGCGCTTCAGGAACTTGCATCCCACGTGCAGTGTCGCGTCGGCGTAGAGATCGCCGCCGTCTTCCCAGAGTCGCAGAAATGTGATATTTCCCGTGTGACCGAGCAGCCAGGTTGCCTCGTGGTCGAGCGACTCGTCGCCTTCCTCCAGCGAGCCGATGCGGAGGGTCACATTGAGCCGGCGGCACTGGGGTCCGAGGCGATGGCAGGGCGGTGGAGGTGTGGGCACGCGGAGGATCTCGCTCCTGGTTTGCGGGACTCCCGAATCATTCCTGCCCAATATATACTTGTGAACTGCTTCACAATGTATTATGCCGCAGGGCGCGGCCAGGGAGCAGGGTTGACACATTCATCGTTCGGGGAGGCATTTCAGCAATGCGCGTGACTTCGATGGTGGCGGCGCTGGCAATCGTGCTGGCGGCGTGCGGTGGCGAGAAGCAGGCCGACAATTCTCAGGCGGCGATGTCGGATTCGGCGGCCGGCGCGCCTGCAGCGCCCGCGACGGCGGCCACGGGCACGACGCACAGGGTTCAGATGACGATGGTCGATGGTGAGGCGCGTTACGTGCCGGACCAGATCACCGTCAAGCCGGGCGACGCAATCGCATTTATTAACGGCGAGGGTGGTCCGCATAACGTGCACTTCTGGGCCGACAGCATGCCGTCGGGCGGGCAGAGC
>DASTFH010000028.1:0-4616 GCA_035708725.1 Gemmatimonadales bacterium
TAGACGCACCGACGGCTTTCCCGTTTTCGTGTTTTCGTGTTTTCGTGTGCACATGCTGGAACACCGACCCCTTATCAAACACACCCTAGGCCTTCAGCGTTCAGCGCTCGCGGCGAGCGCATCGAGCCGCTGATAGCTCACTTCCATGCCGTCGGTCATTCCGGTTGAGATGGCCGCATCGCGCGCTTCCCTGGAGCCGAAGTCCATCACGGTAACGAGCGTCGTGATGCCGTGCTCCTCGGTGTAGGTGGAGCGGATCATCGTGGGATTATCCAGCGGCATCGCGCTGTCAAAGTTGCCGGGATCGTAGTACTGGTCGTACGAGAGCCTGGCCGGCTCGCGTACCTCGGTGAACGTGCCGAAGAAGCCGAACTCCTGGCCTTCCTCGTCCGAGTGCCAGCGCCAGCGATACTTGCCGCCGAGGCGGACGTCCATCTCGCACACCGGCATCGACCAGCCGGGATAGCCGAGCCACCGTCGCGCCAGCTCGGGCACGGTGTGCGCTTGCCAGACCAGCGTGCGCGGGGCGTGGAAGCTGCGTGTGACGCGGACAGTCGTGTCGCTCGGTAGCGTGACCTGGGCGGTGAATTTTTCCCTGGTTGTCATGGCAGGTTCCTTCCTTCGGATTGCGTTGAGAGGGACCGGATCTACTGGCGCTTGCGCGTTGATTGCGGCGGCTTGGCCTGCATCTGGTCGAGCAGTTCATCGAGCGCCTGGTACCGGCGCTCCCAGAACTTCCGGTAGTCTTCGAGCCAGGCGACGGCCTCCTGCATCGGCCTGCCTTCGATCCTGCGCGGCCGCCTGTTGGCTACCTGCCCCGCGGTGATCAGCCCTGCCGTCTCCAGCACCTTCAGGTGCTTCGAGATCGCCGGTTGGCTCATGTTGAAGGGCGCCGCGAGCTCCGCCACCGAGGCTTCACCCACAGCCAGCCGCGCCAGGATGGCCCGTCGTGTCGGGTCGGCCAGCGCGGCAAAGGTTCGATCGAGTCGTTCGGAGGCTTGCATGGTTGTGTTTCACCTTTGGTCCATAACGTAGGAGTTATCATAACTATATGGTTATGGATGTCAAGTGGGCTGTGAGCTGTCAGCTGAGCGCTGTGAGTTGAGAGTTGAGAGCTGAGAGTTGAGAGAGCGCCCCGTCAGCGGAAGCCGGCGGGGCGCTCTCTTAACTCCTAACCCTTAACTCTCAACTCTCAACTTCTCACAACGGCAACCCCGGCACGCTTCCCGTCAATACCGCCATCACCAGCACCATGCTGATCGGCAGCAGCAGACCGACCACGGTGAGCTCGGCGGCGCCGGTCAGCGCCTGCTGCTCGTCGCCGGTCAGGGTGCGGCCGTCCACCGGCGTGAGCGTGCTGCCGTCGTAGGTGGCCCAGGTGTCGCCGTTCACCTTGATGGTGAAAGTGGCGCCGGCCTCCTCGGTCGAGGAGCCGGTGAGATCCATGCGGCCGTTGGGCGACTTGATCGTCTCGCTCATGGTGAAGTCGCCGGTCCCGGCCTCGTCATCCACCGTGCCGTTCATGCCGAAGTCGAAGCTGAGATCCTGGGCCGAGAAGTCGAGCGATGACTGCACGTCGAAGGTGGAAGTGGTGCCGTTGTCGGTTCCGTTGGCACTGAACTCCACATCCAGCCGGCCGAACGGCAGCGCCAGGAATCCATCCACGCTCATCGAGCCATTGGCGTCATCACCGGTCACCGAGACGGTGTAGTCGAGGAAAGTGGTGCTCCCCTTCACCGCCTGGAGCCGCCCCTTGCCGGTGCTGCCGCTCGAAAGGTCGGTCAGGTCCACATGGCCGGTCTCCTGCAGTGGCAGGATGAACTCACCGTTGGCATCCTGTTCATAGAGCAGGATCCGCACGCCGTTGGACGGGGCGCCGGTAAGGTCGGAGACTTCGTAGTCGCCGGTTTCCGAGTTGTAGACCCAGGTCTTGCCGGCGGCCTCGGGCGGAATGGCAGACGAGGCGCTGATGGCGGCGGGCCGCTTCCGCGCACTCGCGAGCGCAGCCGCCAAGGCCTTGGCATCGCGGGACTGGAGCGGCCGGCTGGCGACCTGGCTCAGGGTCAGGACTGGTCCGCCAAGGACCTGTCCCACCCCGTTGAACACCTGGCTCAGGTCGGCATTGGTTGACAGGCTGGCCAGTTGGTTGAGGTCGCTGTTCATGGCCGTCGCATTGAACTGGCTGGGGCCCGAGTCGCCGCAGGCGGCGAGGAGGGCGACGGACAGGGCGGCCAGGGCCGCGCGGATCTTGCAGAACGCCATGCTGGATCTCCGTGTGGGTCGGTTTGGTGCCGTGGCGCAGGTCGCAGACCGCAGGTCGCAAGCTGCGCTGGCACAGGCGGTTGAGCTGCCGGCGCAAAGTCCTGCACGCTGGCGGAATCACGAGCCGCGGAGAGACAGGGCAACGGGTGGGCCAGAGAGGGCACAGGGCATAGGGCTTAGGGGAAGGGAGACTCGAGACCCGCGACTCGCGACCCAAGAGCCCCCACGCCTATGCCTTATGCCTTACGCCTTACGCCTTCTCGTTTATTCCCATTTTACCCGCCCGCCGCATATTCAGGCCCATGACCATGCGCTTTCAGCTCAAGTGTCTGGGTGAGCCGGCGTTGACGCGGGCGGATGGGCAGGCGCTCCGCATCAAGGTGCGGAAGCACATGGCCCTGCTCATCTACCTGGTGCTGGAGGGCGACCGACGGCACCAGCGGGAGAAGCTCGCCGAACTCCTCTGGTCCAATCTCCCCGAAGCCGATGCTCGGCACTCGGTGGCCACGGCGCTCACCTCGCTCCGGGCCGCGTTCGGGCAGGAAGTCTTCGACGCCAACACCAACGGGGTGCGCTGGAGCTTTGCCCAGCTGGACGTTGACCTCAATCGGCTGGATGGCGGCCAGATCCTGGGTGACGATGTCACGCCGCCCCTGGATGTGGCCGCCTTTCTCGATGGCTTCGAAGTGCCGGACGCCGCGGGCTTCATGCTCTGGCGCGAACAGGAGCGGGCACGCTGGCATCCCCGCATCCGTGATGGCCTGGTCCTGCTCATGGACCGGTGCCGGCGCACCGGCGACAGCCAGCAGATCGAGCAGCTGGCCGACCGGATGCTCGAGCTCGACGAACTGAGCGAAGAAGCAGTGCGAGCCAAGATGGAAGCGCGCGCCTTTGCAGGCGACCGGGTCAACGCGCTCAAGATTTTTGAGGCCTGGCGCGATCGGCTGCACGAGGAACTCGGTGCGGTTCCCTCCGAGCGCCTGGAGGGGATGGCACTGCGGCTGAGGAAGCGGGGATGGGAACGCACGGCCCATCACTCGATCGCGTCGGTCCGGATCGACCAATGGAAAGACCGACCCTTTATCGGGCGCGGGCGAGAACACCTCGTGCTCTACGAAACCTGGGAGCGGATGCAGCGGGGTGAAGAGGGCCACGCCCATGTGCTGGGTGAGTCGGGCATCGGCAAGACCACGCTGGTGGAGCGTCTCACCACGGCGGCCGGCCTGGAAGGCGCGTCATCGGCACGCGTGCAGTGCTATGACATGGAGCGGGAGATTCCGTACGCCGCCATTGGCGGGCTGGTGAGGAGCCTCCTCGAGCGCCCGGGTGCCAGTGCGGCGTCACCCGAAGCCCTGGCCGACCTGGCCCAGGCCGTGCCCGAAGTCCGGCGGCGCTTTCCCAACATTCCCCCTCCATCTGACAGCATCGGTGAGACCGCTCGCTTGCGAATCGCCGAGGCGCTGCATGAGCTGGTGACGGCGGTGGCTGACGAGCATCCACTGATCGTGGTGGTTGACGACCACCACCTGGCGGACGATGCCAGCCTGGCACTGCTGCATCACTTGCTGCGGCGGGTAAAGGGCCAGCAGGTCATGCTCGTCTTCATTGCCCGGGCGAGCGAGCTCGGTCAGTCGCCGCATGCCATCCGGCTGCGGGAGAGCCTGAGCCAATGTGGCACGGTTACCATCGAACTGGCGCCCATGTCGCCGGACGATTGCGACCGAATGGTCACGGCGCTCACCCTCCCTGCCGCGTTGCAGCCGAATGCCGCCACTCGGCGCGCTCTGATCCGGGCAGCCCGCGGCTATCCCATGGTGCTGGAGCTGCTGTGTCAGGACTGGCAGGAGCGGGGCGAGCGCTCGCTGGCGCTCTCGCTCGACGCGATGACGCCGCAGCCCGATGGCGACAGCGCGCCGACGGAGACCTTCCGTCAGCTTTACGAGCGCATCGCCCAGTCGCTCGATGCCAGCACCCGCAACGTGCTGAACCTCGCCGCAATCCTGGGCCATCGTGTCAACGACATCACCATGTACTCGCTGGCCGACCTCTCGCTGGGCCAGACCATGGGCGGCATGTCGCGCCTGACCGAGCTTCGGGTGCTGCGCGATGGTGGCGACGGACTGGAGTTCGTGAATGAGATGATCCGGGCGCACGCCTACATGGGCGTGCCCAGCGCGATGCGCCGGATCCTGCATGCGAGTATTGCGCAGCGGCTGATCGACAGCGAGCGGGACGGGACGGACATCCTGGGGCTCGAGATTGCGTGGCACTGCATCCGGGGCGGCCGGATCGAGGAAGCCGTACCGTATCTCCTGCGCGGAGCGCGGCAAGCACTGCAGCGCGGTGCACCGCAT
>DASTFH010000029.1:0-37895 GCA_035708725.1 Gemmatimonadales bacterium
GATAGCGGCGGGCGAGGCTGATAGTCATGGTGGAAAGAAAAGTGCCCCAGGCTCCCCGAAGCGACACCGGACATCGCTTAGCGCTGCTACCGGCGAGGTCCTGACGCGGTTCGCGCGCCAGCGCCCTTCGGACCTGGGGCAGGGGGAATATAGTGGTGTGGAGGGAGGGATGGTAGGCGGACGAGCGTATGGAGTAGGGGCCCGGCAAGCCGGGCCCCTACTCCATCACCGCCCGTTGTCGATGCTGCATCCTGCGGAGCTCCCAGGTCTCCGCCACGACGCCCCCCAGCAGGAATACCAGCGCCGTGTAGTACACCCACAGCACGAAGAGCAGCAGCGCGCCGATATCGGCATTGCCCGCGGCCGCGCGGGCGGTGGCGAAGTTGGCCAGGTAGAGGGCGTACAGCCGCTTGGCAAGCTCGAACATGATGGCCGTGAAGCAGGCGGCCAGCAGCGCCGAGGTCCAGGGCATCTTCCGGGTCGACGAGAAGCGGTACAGGACGAAGAACAGCGACACCGAAAAGGCCACGGTCACCACTTCGCTGAAGATGCGACCGCCGGCGGTGAGGAAGAACTGCAGTACTGGTGAGTTGCTGAAGCCGCGCGCCTGCAGCAGCGCGATGCCCGCTGTGAGGGCCGCGTTGAGCAGGAAGAGCGTCAGGGTGAAGACCACCATGGTGACGTCCCGCAGCTTCCCGCTGGCCCAGGCCACCAGGAAGTTGCGGCGCGGCCGGGGCCGAAGGCCCACATCGAAGATGTGATTGAGCGCGGTGCGCACGCCGGCAAAGAGCCGGGTGCTGAACCAGATGAATGTCGGGATGGCCACGAGCGTGATGGTCTTGGTGTTGCGCGCCACGCCGCTCAGCAGGTCCACCGCCAGTTTGAATGGATCGCCGGCACTGCCCGAATGAGGGGGGAGAAACGCCTCGAAGACTGCGCGCGGGTCGGGGCCGCTGCCAGCCACGGCCTGCAGCACCTGGGTCAGGCCGACGACCAGCAGGAGGATGAAGGGCACGGCGGCGAGCAGCGCATCAAACGTGACGCCGCTCGCCAGGAAGGGAATGCTGCTCTCGTCCGCCGCCTGCAGCACTCGCCAGATGAACCCCAGTGGCGAGCGGTACCAGTCACCCTTTTGGCCGGCGCTCAGGCCGTCGGCTCCTCAGGCACTGCGGGCGTCGTTTCCCGGCGGCGCCGGGAGCGCGCTTCCGCAAGCCGTCGTTCGATTTCCTCGCGCGGTGAGAGTTCGGGCGCGCGGACCGGCGGCGGCGGTGATGTCGCCTCCGCCAGGCCATCGAGCTCGTCATCCACCAGCTCATCGGCCTCATGGGCACGCTGGCCGGGCGCGAACCGCTCCATCAGCTCGTCCATCCGTTCCTCGGTGGCCGCGCGCAGGTGGCGCAGGCGCCGCTGCAGCGAGCGCCGGGTTTCCTCCCCGCTGCGCGGGGCATACAGCAGCGCCAGCCCGGCGCCCAGGATGGCACCCCAGAACAGCCACTTGGCGGAGGAATCATTGCGTTCGACAAAGACCACTTCGGTCGGCTTCTTGCGTGGCATGCGGCCTCCTACTCGCCGGCGTCTGCATCGTCCGCCGCGCGCACCAGCACCTGGTCGAGCGCGGCATGGTGCTGCAGCGGCGCCTTGACAGTGCGGTCCACGAGATCGGCCGTGCCGTTCACGTTGAGTTGCTCGAAGAGAAATGCGAAGGTGCGCTCGAGGTCCGCGGCGATGGCCGTTCGGACGTCCTCGGGCAATTCCCAGAGGTCCCTCTTGAAAGGACCAATAGCCTTCTTGCGGGTCTTGTAATAGAACTGCTCATCGGTGTCGTCCGCCTTCCGTTCGCCCGCCGCATTCTCGTCCAGCCACGCGTACATGCGGCGGCGGAGCGATTCCGGCAGCTTCGGATGATCAAAGACGATGTTCTGGAAATTGGTGGCCAGGTGGATCTCGGCCGCCTCGACACGGGGGAAGGCGCCGAATGCGCTGCTGGGCAGCGTGCTGGCCCCATGCTGGACGGCACCGGCGAGCCCGTACGTTTCCCGCGCAACACGGGAGAGATCGCGCAACGCCTCGAGGTCCAGCTTCACCTCGGCGATGCTGCCATCGGGCAGCACCACGCCACCGTGCGACGTGCCGGTCTGCACCGAGATCTTGCTGATGCCGTCGCTGATGCCGAGTGCCCGGCAGGCGTCGTTGTAGCCCGTCATGAAGGCATTCAGCTCTTCCACCGTGCTGTTCTTGTGCCCGACCTCGCCGATTTCCGCACCCACCGAGACGGTGACCTCGTCCGGCTCCCGCTCCCGGATGAACTGCGTGATCTCGGCGGCCCGCCTGAAATTGGCTTCCTGCTGCTCTTCGAGCGTGGGTCGGCCCAGGTCCACCAGAGTGGACGTGTCGACGTCGATGTTGTAGAAGCCCGCCGCGATCTCTTCCGCGATCAGCTTCTTGACCTCACCCACTTCCTTCTCCGGGTCCGCCGAGTACTTGGCGGCGCTCACCTGGCAGTGATCGCCCTGGATGAAGAGTGGCAGGCGATAACCTTCACGCAGTGCCGCCGCGATCATCACGGCCACGTATTCGGCTGGCCGCTGGTCGGTGTAGGCGATTTCTGATCGCGCGATCTCGACGATCAGCGCACCCACCCGCCCCGCTCGTGCCGCGCGGAAGACGGCGCGCGCGGAATCGTAGGCCATGGCTCGGATGTTGATGGCGGGCACCGTGAAGCCGGCGCACTCACCACGGCCACGCGCCAGGTACAGCTCGTGAATCGATGCGGGACGGACGCCTTGCACCTGCCCCAGCTCCCAGAGGAGCCAGCGCGCGGTTTCCCGCGCATCGGTGTCACCGAACACCGCGCGATGCGCCAGCCGATCCATGGCTGGCGAGCGCAGCACCGCGGCGTCGCGAACATCGACGCCCCCCGGCACCACCGAGACGGCACGTCCGAACAGTTCAGCTGCCAGCGCAGCGGCATCAACAGTCATGCGACAGCACACCTCGCTCCTGAAGCCGAAAGAGCATTGCGACCGACTCGCCAAAGGTATCCGGCACGCCCGGCGCGGCCAAGGTACTACACCTCGTCACCAGCAGGACGCGGCGCGATCGGCTCGTCAAATCCGGGACGCCCCATGGCGGTGTAGGCGAGGCGCTTCCCCAGTTCCACGCCCGGCTGGTCAAAGGGATCGATCCCGTACCAGAGTCCCGCGTATCCGCAGGCCACCTGGAAGAACATGAGCAGCTCGCCGAAACTCTCGGCGTCGAGTGCCGGCACCCGCAGCGTCATGTTCATGCGGCCCATCCGCGCCAGCGCCGACGATGTCGCCTCGAGCTCAGCCCGCAGCAATTCCTGCAGCGAATGACCGCCAAGGTAGGCCAGCTCATCAGGCGTCCCGTCACGCGACGGAATGGTCACGTCCACCGCGTGGTGTTCCACGTCCACGAAGGTAATGGCCTTGTCGTAGGGCCCCTCCATGAAGAGCTGCACCTGGCTGTGCTGGTCCGTGGCGCCGACTGCACCGACCGGCGTCGGCCCGGTATTGATCAGTTCGCCCCGGCGATCCAGCCGCTTGCCCAGGCTTTCCGCCCAGAGCTGCCGGTACCACTCGGCAAACTCACGGAGCCGGTCGGCGTAGGGCATCACGACATGAATGCGGGCGCCGTGCCAGGTGTCGGCCGCCCAGAGCAGCGCCGCATACAGTGCGGGCGGGTTGGAGAGGAGATCATCCGCCTCCGCTCGTTCGAGGGCGCGACCGGCCCCGCGCAGCAGGCCTTCAATGTCAATGCCGACCAGCGCCGCCGGCAGCAACCCCACCGGCGACAGCACGCTGTAGCGGCCGCCCACACCGGGCGGCACCGGCAATGCCGGGATGCCCTCGTCTCGTGCGATCTGCCGGAGGGCTCCCTTCTCGGGATCAGTCGTGAAGACGAGATGCCGGGCTGCCGCCGCGCCGAGGGTTTGCTCGAGCCACTGCCGCACGATGAGATACTGCGCCATCGTCTCGGCGGTGCCCCCCGACTTGCTGACCACGTTGACGAGGACCCGCCGGGGGTCGATGCGGTCGAGCGTGGCCCGTACGGTGACGGGATCGACATTCTCCAGCACGGTCAGCCGGGGAAAGAACTCCCGCGCGTCATCGTCCAGCTCATTCCACGCCGGTTTCTTCAGCGCATTGAGCAGCGCCTTGGTGCCGAGTGCGGAGCCGCCAATCCCGAGCACCAGGACATGATCATGCGCCTGTCCCATGCCTTCGGCGAAGCTGAGGATCTCGCGCACGGTCTGTTCCTGTTGCACGAGATCATAAAAGCCGTAGTCCCCTTCCTTCCGACGCGCGCGCAGCTCCGATTGAATCTTGGGGAACCGCTTCTGCAGGTCGGCAAGGCGGGTGCGCGACAATCCGCGCTCTCCGTCGATGCCGCCATCCAGCCCGTCCTCCAGCATGCGTCCGTATTGCAGCGTGATCACGAGACCTCCACGACGAGTCCGTCGTATGCGGGAGCGATGCCCGGCGGCAGGGCGGCGGCGAGCGCGGCGTGTCCCGTTTCATGTGTCAGGTGCGTGAGGAAGGTCCGGGACGCGCCGACCTGCTGCGCCACCGCGATGGCTTCCGGAATGCTGAGGTGGGTCGGATGGGAACGCCACCAGAGCGCATTCAATACCAGCACCCGCACGCCCTGCAGTGCCGGATACACCGCGGCCGGCACCGCCTTCACGTCCGTAATGTATGCGAGCGGGCCGATTCGGTAACCGAAGACCCGCATCGGGCCATGATGGAATGCGAGGGGCAGCACCGGCAGGCCGGCCACCGTGGCCGTGCGTCCCGCCTCGAGGGTCTGCGCCACCAGCCGGGGCTTGGACGTCCCGGCCACAGGCTGCAGCTGGTCGTCGAAAATGTATTCATAGGCCCGGGCCAGGCGCGCCATCGTCTCCGCCGGCCCGTACACCGGCAGAGCGTGGCCCGACTGCACCGAGAAGGCGCGCAGGTCATCGATGCCAGCGATATGATCCGCATGCTCATGCGTGTAAAGCACCGCGTCGACGCGCTCCACCTGCGCGCTCGTCAGCTGCAGACGCAGCTCGGGGGGCGTGTCGATGAGGACGAGTGCTCCGTCGGCCTCGACCAAGGCCGCCGAGCGCGAGCGCTGGTCGTGGGGATCAGCCGAGCGGCAAACCGCGCAGCCGCATCCCACCTGCGGAATGCCGAACGACGTACCCGTGCCAAGGAATCGAAGTCGCACCGCTCAGACGATCTCCACCTTGAGCAGGTTGGTGGTGCCAGGCTGGTCCCAGGGCACACCGGCGGTCACCACGACGCGGTCCCCCGCCTCGGCGAGGCCCCGATCCAGCAGCCGCTGGCGCGCCTCGGGCAGCATGTGCTCATACGTGGGATAGTGGTCGGCGAGCGCGGGAATCACTCCCCAGACCAGCGCGAGTTGCCGGAACGTGTCGGGCTCGGGTGTCACGGCAAAAATCGGCACGTTCGGACGGCAGGCTGCCACCATGCGCGCCGTGAAGCCGGAGGACGTGAAGCAGACGATGCACGGCGTCCGGAGCAGCTCGGCCGCGGCACAAGTGGCCACGGCAATCGCCGACTCGGTGCGGGTTGCGGCCTGGTCGGTGCCTCGCCGGCCGAACGCACCGCCCACCTCGGGTGTCCGCCCCGCCACGATATCGAGTGCCGTGCTCCGATGGGGCCGCTCCCGCTCGAGCTCTCGCGCGATGCGGACCATTGCCTCGACCGACTCGCGCGCATACGCACCGACGGCCGTCTCCGCCGAAAGCATCACGGCGTCGGTCCCGTCGAGGATGGCGTTGGCCACGTCGGAGACTTCCGCGCGCGTCGGGCGGGGCGCGTGGATCATGCTCTCGAGCATCTGGGTCGCGGTGATGACCGGCTTCTGGGCCAGGTTGGCCTCGCGGATGAGGCGCTTCTGGGCCAGCGGCACTTCCTCGAATGGCAGCTCCACGCCCAGATCGCCGCGCGCGACCATGATGGCATCCGAGGCCGCAATGATGGACTGCAGGTTCCTGAGGGCGGTGTCCTTCTCGATCTTCGCGATGAGCTTGATGCGCTTGGGGATCAGCTTGCGCATGGCCTGCAGGTCTTCGGCTCGGCGAACGAAGGACATGGCAATGAAGTCCACGCCCAGCTCCACGGCACGGGCCGCCTCTTCCCGGTCCCGATCGCTGAGTGGTGGGGCACTGACCTCGGCGCCCGGCAGGTTGATCCCCTTGTTGCTGCGTAGCTCGCCGCCATAGAGCACGGTTCCGCGGACCCGGTCCCCGTCCACCGCCGTCACCTCGACCGCCAGCAAGCCATCGTCCAGCAGAATGCGCGAGCCAACCGTCACGTCGCGGGCCAGCGCGTCGTAGGTCGTGGGAATCTCAGCATCGCTGGCGGTGGACTCGGGCGCGAACGTCACCCGTTCGTCGCGGGTGAGGAGGCGGGGAGTGTCCAGCCTGCCGACCCGGATGCGAGGGCCCTGCAGGTCCACCAGGATGGCGGCCGACGCGCCCTTCGTGGCGCGTTCCTTGAGGACCTCCTTCAGGTCCCTGATCCACCGCTCCCGAACTTCCGGGGTGCCGTGTGAGCTGTTGACCCGTACCACGTCCACGCCGGCATCCAGCAAGCTCCGCATCCCATCAGGCGTGTCCCAGCTCGGGCCCAGCGTGGCTACGATCTTGGTGCGGCGGTACGTCGTCCGACTCACAGGGGCTCCGGGTCTTCGGGTGATGGTGGCGCGTCCGCAGTTTAGTCGGATCATGAAGATGGTGCACGCCGTCGGGGCCGGGGCGTCGCATCCGTGCGACGCCCCGATGGACTGCCGCGTCACCCGCGCCGGAGCCCTGCATTCGTCAAGGGATCGGTGGCCGACCGCCGCCCGCCCACCTGGCAGCAACGCCGCCTGCGTTTCATTCTGGCCCCGGTCTTGCGCAAAGATGTACCGGACGGTCTTTTCTTTTCATCCGGATCCAGAATGACTTTCCCTGTACCTCGCCAGCATGTCCTCACCGTTGGCCTGGAAGACTTCTTCCAGGTTGATGCGTTTGACCGCCTGATCGAGCCGCGCCAGTGGCCGCGCTTCGAACGGCGGCTGGAGCGCAGCACGTCGCGGACGCTCGAGTTGCTGGATGCGGCCGGCGCCCGGGCCACGTTCTTTGTGCTCGGATGGATCGCCGACATCGCGCCGGAGCTGGTCCGACGCATCGCGGAACGGGGACACGAGATTGCGAGCCGCGGTTACGACCACCGCAGTATCGCCAGCCTCGATCCAGGATCGTTCCGGGACGATCTCAGCCGCTCCCGGGAAGCGATCGAGCGCGCAGCCGGCGTGCGGGTCCTGGGCCATCGTGCCGCGCGGCTCTGGTACCACCCCGGCAATCTCTGGGCGCTGGACGTGCTCGCCGCCGAGGGGTATGCCTACGACTCGAGCCTGGCGCCGTTCCTTCGCCGGTTCGCCAGGGAACCCTGGCGCCGTCACGCTCACGCGGTGGCAACCGCAAATGGCAGCATCTGGGAGTTGCCGGTCAGCACCACCCGCGTCCTCGGGCAGAGCCTCCCGATCGCGGGCGGCAACTATGCCCGGCAGCTCCCGGCACGCTTCATTGATGGCCGGGTCGCGCGCTGGATGAAGGAGGAGCCGGCGCCCTTCGTGATGTATTTCCACGTCTGGGAACTGGATCCGGAGCAGCCGCGTGTGGCGGCGCCCTTCCTGCAGCGCGTGCGGCAGTACCGCAACCTCGAGCGTACCCGTGAGTTCGTGAGCGCGTGGCTGGCGCGGCACCAGTTCGGCTCGGCGGCCGATTGTCTTGGGCTGACCCAGGAGTGCCTGGCGAGTGGCGAGCGTGGAGCGTCGAGCGTGGAGCGTCAAGCGTCGAGCGTCGAGCGTCGAGCGCCTGACACCCGACGCCAGACGCCGGACGCTGCACGTCCCCCCATCACCATCGTCATGCCCTGCTTCAACGAGGAGCAGTCGCTTCCCTACCTCGCCAACACGCTTCGCGACCTGGCCGAAAAGCTCGATGCGCAGTGGGCCGTGCACTACGTCTTCGTGGACGATGGCAGCACCGATGCCACGTGGGCCACGCTGGAGCGAATCTTCGGCGGCCAGAGCAACGTGAGCCTCGTGCGACATCCGCGAAACCAGGGCATCGCCGCCGCCATCCGGACCGGCATCCTGCGCTCGCGTACCGAGATCGTGTGCTCCATCGATTGCGACTGCAGCTACGATCCGCTGCTCCTCGGCGAGATGATTCCGCTCCTTGGCGAAGGCGTCGACCTGGTGACGGCTTCCCCATACCACCCGGACGGCACGGTGCGAAACGTACCGCCCTGGCGTCTCGGCCTCTCACGCTCGCTGTCGCAGCTCTACCGCGTGCTCCTGGGGAGTTCGCTCTCCACCTATACCAGCTGCTTCCGCGTCTACCGCCGCGCCGTCGTGGCTGAATGCCGCGCCGACCGGGGAGGTTTCCTGGGGATTGCCGAGCTGCTGGGGCGGATCCTCCTCGCCGGCGGAACCGTGGTGGAATATCCGGCAACGCTCGAAGTGCGCGTGCTGGGCCGGTCGAAGATGAAGATTCTGCGCACCATCGTGGGTCATCTGGGTCTCGCCGCCGTCCTTGCGGGCACGCGGCTCCGGCGGGAGGCTCGCAACACGTTCAAGCGCATGGCAGGCCTGTCGGCGCCAGAAGTCCGGGAGGTGCCGATTGGCAGCTCGTCCTGAAGTTGCCGTGATCGGCGGCGGCATGCTCGGCATGACGCTCGCCCTCCGCCTCGCGGAGAAAGGCGTACGCGTGACACTGCTTGAGGCCGAAGCCGGGCCGGGCGGGCTTGCCGCGCCAGACACGATCGGCGGCTTCCAGTGGGACCGGTTCTATCACGTGATGCTGATGTCGGACCTCAATCTCCGGCGCCTGGTCGAGGACCTCGGTCTCAACGAGGCGGTGCACTGGAAGCAGACCCGGACCGGCTTCTATGGCGACGGGCGGCTGCATTCATTCTCGAGCAGCCTCGACTTTGCGCGGTTCCCGCTGCTGTCGCTCCCCGACAAGGCGCGCCTGGCCGCCACCATCCTGCGGGCCTCACGCGTCCGGAACCCGCTGCCACTGGAGCAGGAGCCGGTGGAAGCATGGCTCCGCCGCTGGTCCGGTGACCGCGTGGTGGACCGGGTCTGGCTGCCGCTGCTCAAGAGCAAGCTGGGCGACAATTATCGCATCGCCAGCGCGGCATTCATCTGGGCCATCATCGCGCGCATGTATGCCGCCCGGCGGAGCGGGCTCAAGAAGGAGATGTTCGGCTACGTGGAGGGCGGCTACGCGCGTATCATCGCCGCCCTGCAGGCACGGCTTGACCAATTGGGCGTGCAGTTCGAGCGCCAGGCACGGGTCCGGGAAGTGAGCGGCAACGACAACAGCGCCACCATCCAGCTGGCGGACGGTCGGGTGCTCCATGCGGCGCAGGCCGTGCTCACGCTCCCCTGCTCCACCATCGGGCAGGTCTGTCCCTGGCTCACGGACGTCGAGCGCGAGCGACTCGACAGCGTCGTGTACCAGGGGATCATCTGCGCGTCTGTGCTGCTGCGCCGGCCGTTGGCCGGCTACTACGTCACCAACATCGTGGACGACGGCATTCCGTTCACCGGCGTGATTGAAATGACCGCGCTGGTGGACCCCGCCACATTCGGCGGGCACTCCCTCGTCTACCTGCCCCGCTACCTGGCGCAGGACGACCCCGCCTGGATGCAGGACGACACGCAGCTCTCCGCCACGTTCATGGATGGCCTGCGCCGCATGTACCCCGACCTGCAGGAAGCCGATGTGGTCGATCTCAGGATTGCGCGCGCCCGGCAGGTACTGGCGGTCTCGACCCTGGACTACTCCCGGCGCTGCCTGCCGGACTTCGAGACCAGTGTGCCCCACATCTTCGTGGCCAATTCCGCGCAGATCGCGCACGGCACGCTCAACGTGAACGAAACCATCGGGGTGGCCGAATCCGCGGCACGCTTGCTTACGGCGGGCTCCGCCCAGGCGGCCGCATGAGGCGGCCCGTGGCAAGCGTGTCGCTTGATACCGACAATCTGTGGTCCTATCTCAAGGTCCACGGCGACGCCGGCTGGGAGGCATATCCGTCCTACCTTGCCCGGCTGGTGCCGCGAGCGTTGTCCGCGCTCGACCAGCTGAGTCTCAGGATCACGTTCTTCATCGTCGGACGCGACGCGGCTCAGGCGTCGGACCGCGCCGTCCTCCGCAGCCTGACCGCTGCCGGCCATGAGATCGGCAATCACAGCTATCACCATGAGCCGTGGCTGCACCGATACACGCGGGCGGAGATCGAAACCGAAATTTCACGGGCCCATGACGCCATCGCCAACGCCACCGGGGTTGAGCCGACGGGCTTCCGGGGGCCCGGCTTCAGCTGGTCACCCGACCTGCTCGAGGTGCTGGCCGCGCGGGGCTACCAGTACGACGCGTCCACCCTGCCTACGTTCATCGGCCCCCTGGCTCGCGCCTACTACTTCCGGACGGCCCGCCTCAGCCGGGATGAACGGCGCGAAAGAGCGATGCTCTTCGGGCAGTTCCGCGAGGGCTTCCGGCCGGTGAGACCGTATGAGTGGTCGCTTGCCTCGGGCAGGCGCCTGCTCGAGATCCCGGTGACGACGATGCCAGGGCTGCGCATGCCCTTCCACCTGACCTACCTGCTCTACCTGGCGCGGGTATCCGAGCCGCTGATGGGCCTGTACCTGCGAACCGCGCTCACCGCCTGCCGGCTCGCGGGCATCGGCCCCAGCTTCCTGCTGCATCCGCTCGACCTGCTGAGCGGCGACGAAGTCCCGGAACTCCGCTTCTTCCCCGGCATGGACTTGCCTTCGGAACGCAAGCGCGCCCTGTTCGCCCGCGTCCTCACAGTGTTGCGTGATCACTTCACCCTGGCGCCGATGGGAGTGCACGCCTCGGTGATTCGCGAGGGCGCCGAGGTCCGCGTGCTTCGTCCGTTGGCGGCCAACTGACTGAAATCCTGGCGCTTTCCGGGTGCTCGTGCAGGCACCTGCGCGGCCCGCGCCGTGGCCCGGACGTTGCGCATTACAGACGCACGTTCACCCAT
The DNA here is from genome assembly GCA_035708725.1 of Gemmatimonadales bacterium. Classification (GTDB taxonomy): domain Bacteria; phylum Gemmatimonadota; class Gemmatimonadetes; order Gemmatimonadales; family GWC2-71-9; genus CAMLHP01. The sequence continues at coordinate 11,097 of DASTFH010000029.1, forward strand.
CACCACCGACTTTCTCCTGAGAGCGCAGAGACAGCATGCCGTTGAGTTTGTCGCCAGATGGCAGCGCACGGTGGTGCGTGCGCAAGATCGTCGTCGTTGGACCCGGCATCGTGGGGACTCCGATGGCGGCGATGCTCGCGCATGCCCGGATCCGCATCGGGACTGATGACCCGGCGCGGGTTGTCGTTATCCAGCGTGCGTCGGCCACCAGCGGCTGGAAGGTGGCTGCCATCAACGAAGGCCGCTCACCGATCGGCGGAATCGAGCCGGAGCTCGACGGACTGGTGGCTCGGTCGGTGGAGGCCGGCCTCCTTTCGGCGAGCCACGACACCACCGAGATGGCGGACGCCGACGTGATCCTGGTGTGTGTGCAGACCGACAAGCGGGGCACCGACCCCGACTATGGCCCGCTGTTCGACGCGCTGCACTCGGTGGCGGCCGCGCTGGAGCGACAGCCTCAGGGCCAGCTCCCGCTCGTGGTGATCGAGTCGACCCTGGCACCATCCTCCATGACCACGGTGGTGCGGAAGCTGTTTCGCGAGCATGGGCTCGAGGACGGCCGCAACGTGCTCCTCGGCAACAGCCCCAACCGGGTGATGCCGGGCCGGCTCGTGGAACGAGTCGCAACATCCGACAAGCTGGTGGCGGGACTCGACCCGCGCACGCCCGCGCTCGTCGCGCAGCTCTATCGTCAGATCGTGACCGGCGGCACCGTCCACCCGACGTCGAGTCTCAGCGCCGAAATCGTGAAGACGCTGGAAAACGCCTATCGCGACGTGCGCATCGCCTTCTCGGCCGAAGTCTGCCGCTGGTGCGATGCCAATGACATCGACTTCTACGCCTTGCGCGACCAGGTGAACGCCCGGCTGGGACAGTGCGATGGCGCCTCTGCCGACCCGAATGCCGTGCCGTCGGGCGGCCTCCTGGTACCGACGGTCGGCGTGGGCGGCCACTGCCTCCCCAAGGACGGCGTCCTGCTCTGGTGGCGCCGCCGCCAGCAGGGGCACGACCCCCGGCAGAGCCTGATCCTCCAGGCGCGTCACGTCAACGACGCATCACCGGCAACCGTCCTGGAGCAGCTCGAGCGAAACTTTGGCCCCCTGCGCGGCCGATCGGTTACGCTGCTCGGCGCCGCCTATCGCTTCAACTCCGAGGACACCCGGAACTCGCCGACGCTGGTGCTGGGCCAGCTCCTGCAGGCCCAAGGCGCGCTGGTCCGCATACATGATCCCTACGTCTACCCCACCGACCAGAACCTGGTCCGGAGCGGCCTCGCCCGCTGCTTCACCCAGGACGAGCGGGATGCTGTCACCGATGCCGAAATCCTGGTCTTCTGTACCGCGCATCAGGATTACCGCGACGGCATCGAGACCCTGCTCGATAACGCGCCAATGGCCGTCGGGGTCTTCGATGGCTGCAACCTCTTCCATGCCGATCGTTTCAACCGGCGTCGGGTGGTCTATGCCGGCATCGGCCGGGGACGCAGGCAACCTGCCCCGGCGATGATCGACTTCGTGATGGACGGGTTCCGTGCCGTGGAACGCGGGCTGGCCAATGAGCTGCGGACGACGATCAAGTTCCTGAACGGCCATTACAGCACCAGCAGTTTTGATTCCTCCAGCCTGGCTGAAGTGCGACGTCTCGCGGGCACCTGCGTGACTGGCTGCGTCATCGCGGACACTGGCCCGGTGTTCGTGCCCGCCCCCCTCGATGGCTTTATGCCCTCACTGGTGCGCATCGCCGCGCGCCCGCACGAGGCCGGAGGGCGGACGTCGCGCGCCCGGGCTCGGCGCGCCGGACGGCTGGCACAGGGGTAGCGGTTTGCTGGCGGCGGCTGTTTTCCACACTCCGATGTTCCCAGTCGCACGCGAAATCCTCACTTGCGCCAGCGATGTGGAAAACCAATCTGCAGGCGCCCGGTAACTCGGATGGCAGACTGCCGAGCCGCAAGAGTGAGTTGATGTAACAGATTAAGTGTCAGAGGTGAAACTGTGAAGTTACTTATTGTTGAGCTTGATTCGTTCGCCTGATATCTCGACTTTCGACACTGTCATCAGTGTCGCTGAATGGCGCCACCAACACCGCTTTTCCACGCTATCCACAGCACTCCATCTACCAGCTCTGCCATCCACATTGCACTGTTCACAGTCCGCGCACGAAGGTGAAGTGCGCCGAGCCTCCCACCCAGTAATCCTGGATCCAGCGCACTGGCGAGCGAAGCAGCAGCTCGGCCAGGAGCCCCTCTCCGGACACCCTGAGGCTTCCGCTCGGGCGGCGGCGAGCGCCGGGCGAGGCGTGAAAATCCACCCGCCAATGTGGCGCGATGCCGACAAGCGTCCACGCCGCGTCCACGTCGCCGGTGGCCACCGTGTCGGGCAGTACCTCGCCGGCCCACGCGAGCTGGGTTCGGTCAATCCGGACTGTGACCAGCCGCTCACCGGTCAACTGGTCCACATCCAGGGTGGCCTCGATAGCGGGCACTTCGGCGCTCGACGACAGGTCTGCCGCGCCGCGCAACCGTCCCTCCGTGGCAAACAACACGACGGGTGCAGGTGCGCTGTCGGCCCTCTGGACCCGCCAGACCAGGACGGACACCGGGCGATCATCGTGCTGCTGGATGGCATCATTGGTCTGGCTGGAATCGGCCTGAAGGAGGCAGAGCGACGAGGGATACCACGAACGCAGCGAGTCGGTCGTGGCCACGGCTCGGGCGATGACCGGATCGAGCTGGCCTGCCGCGGCCGCTGTGGCCGCTTCAAGCCCCCGAAAGGGCGTCCGGGCCAGCAGGTCAGGGGCAATGAGAAAGTCGACGCAGAAGCCAGTCTGGAGGCCAAGCAGGTTCCAGAATGTGGTCTGGGCGGCCAAAAACGAGGGCAGGGCCAGCAGTGCCGCGAGGAGCACTGCCACCCTGCCCCGCACCCGCCAGTCGGCAGGGCGCTTCAGGAGGCTCACCCTTGGCGGGCCTCCGCGACCGCCTTCTTCAGCGCGTCATATGCCTTGGGGTCAAGCGCGCCGAACTGCATGTTGCGGTACGTCACCCGGCCCTGGGGACTGATCACGTACACCGTCCGACGGTTATAGCCGTTGTTGCCGGCGCTTCCGTAGCGGCGGGCGACCACCTGATCGGGGTCGCTGAGCAAGGCAAACGGCATCCCGATGCTCTGGGCAAAGCGCTGGTGTGACTCGACCGAGTCCACGCTTATGCCGACCAGCACCACATCGTCACCGAAGATTTCCGAGTAGCGATCGGTGAACTGCTGCATCTCGGCGGTGCAGCCGCTGGTGAAATCCTTGGGATAGAACGCCAGCACCACCGTCTTGCCCCGCTGATTCTTCAGCATGAAATCGCTGTCCACCGCGCCGATGGAATCGCGGGTGGCCCAGGGCAGCCGGAAATCAGGCGCTGACTGACCCACGTCGGGACCGCTCACGACCACGGCCGTCGGCGGGCCCTTGGCCTGCGCCGAGGCCGGCGCGGGTATCACGACAGCGAGCGTAGCGCCCGCGAGCAGGCCGGTCCATGTCAGTTTCATGTTCTCCTCGAGTGACTAATGGTCAGCGGCCACTGGCCGCCTCAAGCGCCGGGGTCAGATTCTGGGTTCCACCCACGCCCGTGTAGACCACCTGCCCAGTCCGGTCGGCAATGATGATGAATGATGTGGCCGGCGGATCCCACGCCCCGGCTGCGGTCCCGGCGTCGTCGTAGAGCACCATGAATGGCGGCGCTTCCCGCTGCACGTACGCCCGTGCCTTCTCGCGCGAGTCCCCCACCGTCACGTTGATGCCGACGAACGCGACATCGTCGCCGAACTCCTGGTGGGCCGCCTTGAGGTGCGGCAGCATGGCCGCGCAGGATGTGCACCATGAGGCCCAGAATTCGATGAGCACCGGCTTCTGGCCGATGATGCTGCCCAGATTCACGTCCTTGCCGTCCAGGTCATGAATCACCAGCGGCCTGAGCGTGTCACCGACCGCCACACCGCCCTCGTCCTGGGCGCGTGCCAGGTTGGGCAGGGCGAGCAGGGCAAGCAGGGCGAGCAGGAAGCGCAAGCTGGCGCCAGCCGGCTTCATGCCTCCGCGTCGCTGCTGCAAGCCGATCAGCGATCTCATCCCGGCATCCTCTCGACTCACGACGCGCGACTCACGACTGCGTCACTGGCGTCTGCGCGCTGGTACCGCCTGGCCACATAGTCCTCGAGGATTACCAGGAACTCCGGCACGATATTGTCGCCCCGCAGAGTGACGACAAGGCGGCCGTCCACGAACACAGGCGCCTTGGGCTCCTCGAACGTCCCTGGAAGCGAGATCCCGATATTGGCGTGCTTCGACTCACCCGGCCCATTCACCACGCAACCCATGACGGCGACTTTCAGTTCCTCGACCCCCGGCCGCTCCGCCCGCCAGAGCGGCATCTTTTCCTTCAGGTAGGACTGGATGTCCATCGCCATCTGCTGAAAGAAGGTGCTGGTGGTGCGGCCGCAACCGGGGCAACTGGTGACCTGCGGCATGAAGCTGCGAAGCCCGAGACTCTGGAGCACCTGCTGTGCCACCTGCACTTCCTCGGTCCGGTCTCCGCCAGGCGCCGGGGTAAGCGACACCCGGATGGTGTCGCCGATGCCCTCCTGCAGGAGGATCGACAGCCCCGCCGTACTGGCCACCGTGCCCTTCATGCCCAGTCCCGCTTCAGTCAGCCCGAGATGAAGGGGATAGTCGCACTGCGCGGCCAGCATCCGGTAGACATCGACCAGGTCCTGCACCCCGCTCACCTTGGCACTCAGGATGATCCTGTCGTGGGCCATACCCACCCGCTCCGCAAAAGCGGCGCTCTGGAGGGCGCTCTGCACCATCGCGTCCATGGTCACGTCGCGCGCCTCGCGCGGCGCGGCGCTTCGTGCATTGGCGTCCATCATCTCGGTCAGCAGGTTCTGGTCGAGCGAGCCCCAGTTCACACCGATGCGGACGGGCTTCTCCCAGCGCAGCGCCACGTCGAGAATGGCGCGGAAGTGCTCGTCCTGGCGCTTCCCGCCCACGTTGCCGGGATTGATGCGGTACTTGGCGAGCGCGCGGGCGCAGTCGGGATGGCGGGTGAGCAGCAGGTGGCCGTTGTAGTGGAAATCTCCGACGATGGGCACCGTCACGCCGAGCTCGGCGAGCCCGGCCGCGATCGCCGGCACCGCAGCCGCCGCCTCATCGTTGTTGACCGTGACGCGCACCAGTTCACTGCCGGCACGAGCCAGCGCCGCCACCTGGCGCACTGTCGCCGCCACGTCGGCGGTGTCGGTGTTGGTCATGGATTGCACCACCACCGGGTGGCACGAGCCGATGGGAACCCCACCGACACGAACGGTGGGCGTCTGACGGCGAGTGAGTGTTGCCATGGCGAGAAATATAAGGGTGCGTGGGGCGTGAGGCGTGAGGCGTGGGGCATGAGGCATGAGGCGCACGACCTCCCATGGCCCAAGCCCTGCGCCGACTGCCCTAGGCCAGGCAGTGCTTCACAAACTCCCGCACGTCATCTCGCACGTCGTAATAGATGGCCATCGCGTGGCCGGCGCCGGGCGTAATGCGGGACATGACGTGCGGCAGCCCCGCGCTCCAGTCGCGGATGCTCTGGGCGGCGTCAAAGGGGTCGCGCTCCGACGCGGTGAGGAGCGCGGGCCAGGCGCCACTTTCCAGCGCCGCACGGATGCGGTCCGCGGCGTCCGCCCCGTGGGCGAGCGCACCGGCCGCGCCCAGCGTGACCACGCCACGGAGCCTTGGCGCCCGTTGCGCGGCCAGCAGCACTCCAGTTCCACCCACGCTCGCTCCCACCAGGACCAGCGACTCCGAGATGAAATTCTGGGCGGCGCCCCACGCGGCCGCACGGATGATGTCGTCGGCGATGCGGAAGAAGGCAACCTCGCCCGCGCTCGCCATGAACGCGTCGCCAAAGGCGCTGGGGGAAAAATCGCTGGGCGTGTCGGCCACGACCGGCCCGTCGGGACCGATGATGGATTCCCCGTGGCCCCGTTCGTCGAACGCAAGTGTGGCGACGCCGAGGTCGAGCAGGTCGGCGATCAGCGGCTGGAAGGAATGGCGGTCAGCGGGGTATTGGTGGGCGAGCACGGCGAGCGGCCACTGTGCGCCGGGCGAGCGGTCGGGGTAGCGCAGCTCGCCCTTGAGAACCAGACCATCGGAGGCGCGGACCGACATCCCGATCGCCGCGAGGCCCGGCGTCATGTCACACGATACCCAGCTGCGAGAGCAGCCGGCGGTACTCGGCGTCGGAGACCAGGCCTTTCTTGTGCAGCGGATCGATCGCCGCCATGATGTCGGCGCGATTGCCGTCAATCCGCCGGTCCCGCAACTCCGACACCATGCGCGCGAAGCGATGCTCGTATTCGTCGGCCTTGATCTCGCCACTGGCGCGCCGGGCTGAAAGCCGCTCGAGCTCTTCAGCGACACGCGCCGGCGAGATGGGCTTGAGAGAAGGCTGCTTGTCGTCGGGCATGTGGGCTCCTGGAGGGGAAGCTGAAAGCTGAAAGCCAAGGGCTCAAAGCTAAGGGCTGGATGCTGAAGGCTGAAGGCCCCAGGCTCCCAGCTTGCCGCTTTCAGCCTTCAGCCTTCAGCTTGTCTCAAATTCCGAAAGTGAGCGGATCTCACGCACTCCGTTGTCGGCGGGGCTCGGCGGCGTCAGGATCGCCGGCGCGGGTGCGGAGATCGGAGGTGTCGCCTCGCGACCAGCCGCCCCGGAAGTCGAAGTGGCGGGTATCCAGCAGTCGGTCACCGAGCACAACGGTTCCGGTCAGCTGCAGGTGCCAGAACAGCATGCGCGCGCCCACCTCGGCCGCCGGCGTCCAGACACCTGCCTGGACCGGAGGATAGAGATGCGCATACTCGGCTCTGAGACGTGCTTCACGAATCGTGGAGTCCATCAAGACCCCTCGGGCACAGGATATGGCAATCACCACGAAACTATGACGGCAGGACCATTCACTATACGGTGGCCCGGCCGCCCGGTAAAGGGCCTATTCGGCGATCACCACCTCGCCGCCACCCTCGCCGCGCCGCAGGAGTAGTGCCAGCGGAAAGGCAACGGCAAAGAGAATCGCGATGAGATACAGCACTCGATCGTACGCGAGCACCGCGGCCTGCTGCTGGATGGTTCGATGGAGAAGGGCGAGCGCCCGCTGTTGGGCTTCCGCCTCCGAGGCGCCGAAGTGCTGCATCGCAGCGGTCGCGCCGCTAAGCCAATGCCGGGCCGTAGCATCGAAGGCCGTGACATGGCTGGTGAGCACCGCGAAATAACGGCTCGTCCCACGCGAAACCTCGGTCGCAGCAATGGCGATGCCAATGCTCCCGGCCACCTGGCGCACCACGTTGTACAGGCCGGTGGCCGCAGTCAGCCTTCGCTTCTCGATGGTCGCAAGGGCCGCCGTACTGAGGGGTACGAACAACAGACTGAAGCCGAGTCCCTGCCACACCTGGGGCCAGAAAATGTCCCAGAAGCCGCTCACCGATGTCATGCGGGACAGGTCCCAGAACGAGTAGGTGCTCACCACCAGCCCTACCAGCACCATGACCCGGGGCCCCAGCCGATTGTAAAGCCGGCCGGCGACCGGCATGCCCACCGCCATGGCCAGGCTGCGGGGCATGAGCGCAAGCCCCGATTCAAAGGCGCTGTAGCCGAGGATGGTCTGCAGGAAGAGCGGGAGGATAAAGAGACTCGCGTAGAGGCCGAGCCCGAGAATGCCGCCCACCGCTGTGGCCGCTGTAAATGGCCCGTTCCTGAGCAGGCTCAAGTCCACCGCCGGGCGCTCGGCGCGCAGCTCGTGCCAGACGAAGACCAGGAGGCCCACCCCCGCCATCACGGCAAGGGAGACGATGAGGCGGGAATCGAACCAGTCCTTCGACTCGCCCTTCTCGAGCATGAGCTGCAGGGCGCCAAGACCCACGGCCAGGAGCGCGATGCCGGTCCAGTCCATTCCCCCTCTCTTCCGCTCGAGAAAGGGTGGGTCGTGAATGAAGCGCTGCACCAGGAAGAAATTCAGGATGCCGATCGGCAGGTTGATGTAGAACACCCATGGCCAGCTGTAGGCATCGGTGAGCCAGCCACCCAGCGTGGGACCCACCGCGGGAGCGATGACCACACCCATGCCGTAGACACCCATGGCCATGCCCTGCTCTTCCGTGGGAAAACTCTCGCGCAGGATGGCCTGCGAGACCGTCATCAGCACGCCGCCGCCCATCCCCTGGATCACGCGAAAGATGACGATGACTTCGAGACTTCGCGCGAGCCCGCAGAGCATCGACGCCACCGTGAAGAGCACGACCGAGATCTGGTACATGCGCTTCCGCCCGATCTGCTCGGCCAGCGTGCCGAGGATGGGCATGATGATCACGTTGGAGAGGATATAGCCAGTGACGACCCAGGCAATCTCCTCGATCGAGGCGCCGAGCGTACCGGCCATGTCCGGCAGGGCGACGTTGACGATGCTCGAATCCAGCACCGCCATCATGGTGCCGGTCATGACCGTGCCTGCTACGACCCATTTATTGACGCCGGCTTCGACGCTCATGCAGCGGGAGTGCTGTGGGGCATGCGGGAATATAGGACGGGCAGGACGGGCGGGGCGGGCGGGACGGGCACGTGGTCGAGCAGTTGCTCGCCTTGCTCGCCCCTGTCACTCCGGCTGTCGCATTGGCCCTTCGGTGCGTTCCCGATCGGGAAACTCGCCGCGCAGCACGGCCACGCCGTCCACGGCGACGCGCATGGCTGGCCCGGGAAGCGAGGACACACCGATCAGCGTGACGGCCGGCGGCGGCGCCTCGGTAAAGAGACCCGCCGCGGCACCACGCACTGTCTCGGCGGCCGCCGAGTCGAGGTCCACCACGTAGAAAGTCAGCTTGGCCACGTCACCGGGAAGCCCTCGTCCCGCCCGCACCACCCGCAGCAGGTTCTGGACGCTTTGCACCGTCTGTGCTCGAAGATCACCCGCGCCGACCATCCGAGCGGCGCTGTCGAGCGGTACCTGTCCCGAGATGTACATGACAAGCCCGCGCTTGATCGCCGAACTGAAGCCCGGCAACGAGGGTACCGAATCGGCATGCACGGCGACGCCGCCGACCGGCAGCATTGGACCGGGAAACTGCCGGCCCCGCGGCTGGGCACAAGCGGTGAGGAGCAGAGCCAGGGAAGCGAAGAAGAGACGGTGCATGGGTCGAGGGGTCGAGGTGGTCGAGAGGTCGAGGTGGTCGAGAGATCGAGGTGGTCGAGGTGGTCAAGGTGGTCGAGGTGGTCGAGGTGGTCGAGAGGTCGCAGATCGGAATGTGAGACGTATGCCGCTGGTGCGCCAGCACAGGTCGCTGCGTTTCGCCAGCGCCGAGGGGGTCCAGATTGCAGGCGACGGAAAGATCGCGGGCACGGCGAAAGATGCAAGGCGAACAGGACGCTGCAGGCTGCTGGCCGCTGGTCCCATCGGCCTCGCCCGTCTTTGCCGCCCACACCGCTCGCCTTGCCCGTCCTGCCCGTTCTGCCCGTCCTGCCCGTCCTGCCCGTCCTGAAGAAACGCCCACCCCTTACGAGGTGGGCGCTGCCAGTCTGCGGTGAGCGGGCGCCACGACGTCCCGCTACGGCATGTTCAGCCGCACTCCGAGAACCCGCAGACGTGGCACTTGACGCATCCTTCGGCGTATTCGAGCTGCGAGCCGCAGTCGGGACAGGCGCCGGAGAGGGTCTGCTGCATCCCGCCCATCACCAGCTGCTCCCCGCCCCGCCCGACCGACACCATCTCCTCCGGTGCCGGCGTGCCACTGCTGGCGAGGAGTTCCTGCTGAATGCCCTGTTTCTCGTTCATCCAGCGTTCGATCGCAATGCCGACCGCGTCCGGCACTGACAGCACCTTGTTTGGCCCGAGGCCGATGACGCGGTCGGAGCTGATGCCGCGAAGCTGGCGATGGATTTCCTTCATGGGAATGCCCGAGCGCAGTGACAGCGAGATCAGCCGGCCGATGGCCTCGACGTCGGCCATGAGCGCGCCGCCGGCCTTGCCGAGCGACATGAACACCTCGAAGGGCTGGCCCTTGTCGTCCTCGGTGATCGTGACGTAGAGCGTGCCGAGCGGCGTTTCGACGCGGCGGGTGGTGCCGCGCAGCATTTCCGGCCGCGAGCGCTTCTGCCGCCGGTTCAGGTTCTCGGCTTCGAGGTCGTGGACCAGCTTCCGGAGCCGCTCGTTTTCCGCCTGCACCTCGGCCAGTTCGCCGTGCATGTCGGCGGCGGCTTCGCGGGCCTCCGCCGCGCTCATCGAACCGAGATCGGCACGCGCTTCCGCATGGCCGCTGCTGGTGGCCTGTTCCTGCACCTTCTTGGCCGTGCTGCCGGTCGAGAGCACCTGCATGTCCCGGCTGCCGTCGCGATAGACGGTGACGCCCTTGCACCCGAGGCGGTAAGCGAGGCGGTAGATCTCCTCGACGTATTCCTCGCTGGCATCGTGGGCAAAGTTGCAGGTCTTGGAAATGGCGGAGTCGTTGTGCTCCTGGAAGGCCGCCTGCATCCGGATGTGCCACTCCGGCTTGATGTGGTTGGCGGTGACGAACACCCGCTGCCACCTGGCCGGCACTTCATCGAAGTTGATGTGGCCTGCCTGCGCGATCTTCTGCATCAGCGCGTCGCTGTACCAGCCTTCCTGCTTCGCGATGGCGACGAAATCCTCGTTCACGTCCGGCATGAGGACGCCCGCCTGGTTGCGCATGAAGGCGACGGCGAAGAGCGGCTCGATGCCCGAGCTGCAGCTGGCAATGATCGAGATGGTGCCGGTGGGCGCCACGGTGGTGACGTTGCAGTTGCGAAGCTTCTTCATCGGGCGGATGCGCTTGCCATCGGCGTCGCGGGCGCAGGAGGCGTCCGGTCCCCAGATGCTCCGGTCCCACTCGGCGAACGGGCCGCGAATGCCGGCCAGGCGCTCCGACTCCACCTTGGCCTCGTCATCCACGAACTTCTGGATCTTGCGGCCCAGGTCCACCGCTTCATCTGAATCGTAGGGAATGCCGAGGCGAATGAAGACGTCAGCAAGCCCCATAACGCCGAGGCCGATGCGGCGAATCCGGTTGGCGAGATCGGTGATCTCGGGCAACGGATACTGGTTGGCGTCAATGACGTTCTCCAGGAAGTGCGTGGTGAGGTGCACCACCTGGCGCAGATGGTTCCAGTCGATGGCGCCGTTCTTGACGAACGCGCCCAGGTTGATGGAGCCGAGGTTGCAGACGTCGTACGGGAGCAGCGGCTGCTCGCCGCACGGGTTGGTGGCCTCGTACGCCCCGAGCGCCGGCACCGGGTTGTACTGGTTGGCGCGGTCGATGAAGAAGACACCCGGCTCGCCGGTGCGCCACGCGCCATGGATGATCTTCTTCCAGACGTCGCGCGCGTTGAGCTGGCCGGTGACTTCCCCGGAGCGTGGATGAATCAGGTCGTACGTGCTGTCGGCCTCGACCGCGGCCATGAAGGCGTCGGTGACAGCCACCGAAATATTGAAGTTGGTGATCTTGGTCGTGTCATCCTTGCAGGTCACGAACTCCATGATGTCGGGATGATCGACCCGGAGGATGCCCATGTTGGCGCCCCGGCGGGTGCCACCCTGCTTCACCACGTCGGTGGACGCGTCGAACAGTGACATGAACGACACGGGGCCCGACGCCACGCCCATGGTGGAGCGGACGATCGAGTTCTTGGGCCGGAGACGGGAGAAGCTGAACCCGGTGCCGCCACCCGACTGGTGCACCAGCGCCATGGCACGAAGCGTGTCGTAGATCCCGCTCTTGCCGTTGGAGAGCGCGTCATCCACCGGCAGGACGAAGCAGGCGGACAGCTGGCCCAGGGGCCGGCCCGCATTCATCAGGGTGGGCGAGTTGGGCATGAAGAGCCGGTCCGCCATCAGCCCGTAAAAGGCATCGGCCAGGGTCTCGACCGCGCCCTCGGACGCGCCGTAGCGGCGATCCGGTTCCGCGATGGTGCGCGCGACTCTCGAGAACAGGTCTTCAGCCCGCTCCACCGGCTTGCCGGTCTCATCCTTGATGAGATAGCGCTTTTCCAGCACGGTGACGGCGTTGGGCGACAGCGAAACCGGTTCCCGAGGAGCCTGGGAATGCATGCGGAGTCTCCACCTGCGGCAAATTATGGAATGAAGCGGTGCGCCGGCAGGCACACCGGGACGTTCACCAACCGTATATCTCTCGAAGGATTCCCTGCTCCGAAATTGCTGCGGCCTGACCGTCCAACCCGACAGAGGAACCAAGGCGCAAGCTAGGAGAATCCGGCGCGCGACACAAGACAGCGAAAAGTGGCGAAGGGACAGGCAGTTCCGGTTTGCACATCACAAATGTGCGTCGAGCGTCGAGTGTCAGGCGTCAAGCGCTCGGCGCTCGACGCTCGACGCCGTGAGCCATCGTCCAGCCCGGTGCGCCCCGGCCTGCTCCACATAATGCCTCCACGTCGCCTCGATCCGTTGCGCCAGTGCCGCATCCACCCGCCGCACGATCCGCCCCGGCACCCCCATCACGAGCGACCCGGACGGAATCTGCATGCCCTCAGGCACCACGGCGCCTGCCGCGATGACGCTGCCGGTACCGACCCGCACATTATTCAGCAGCACGCTGCCCATGCCGACCAGCGAGTCATCCTCAACCGTGCATCCATGCAGGATGACGCGATGGCCCACCCCGACCCGATTTCCGATCCGGCAGGGCACACCTTCGTCCACGTGCACGATCGTGCCGTCCTGGATGTTGGTGTCGTCGCCAATGGTGATCGGGGCCATGTCACCACGCAGCACCGCCGCATACCAGACGCTGGCACGCTCGCCCAGGGTGACATCCCCCAGCACGACCGCACCCGGCGCAATGAACGCCGACGCCGCAATCGTCGGACCCACCGGTGCCCGCCCCATCATCGCGACGGTGGGAAGGCCATCTGGGTCCACGCCCCAACCGCCGCCCCGTGCTGCTGGGCCGGCGTCCACTCGAGACTGGTGGCGATGGCGCGTGCCGCCCGGTCAAAGGCCCGATTGCCAGACGAGCGCAGGAGGCGCACCTCCTCTGACGCACCGGACAATCCTACGTAGATCCAGAACTCGGCCGGCCTCGCCACCCGCGCCACACCGGCGGGCAGCGCAACAAATGGCGTTGACAGCGGCCGCGGGCGAACGTCGAAGCATTCCGTGCCATCCCACTGCGGACCGGGCTCGCAGGGGTCGTTGCTCGCCGGCTGGCGCGCGTCGCCCGATGGCGTCGCCGCCGGCGCCGCCTGGCCCAGTGGTGTGAGGACCGGCGCGAGCAGCAGGGTGTCATTCCGGTGCACCGACACGGTTTCGGCATAGAACCGGTGGCGAGGCGCTGAAATGGCGACCACGTGACTCCCCGCGGGCAATCGAGTGACCGCGTTCATCGCGCGCTGCTCGTCAATGATCACCTCGGAACCCACGGGAAGGTTGCGAATCCGGATGGCGCCGGAATCCCCGCTCGCCGCCGCCGCCACGGGCGGCGGGGCCTGCGCCGTGTCGGCGGGCGGCGGTGCAGCGGCTCGACTGGTCTCGGGCCGGAGCGTGGATGGAGAACGCGCCGAGTCCACCCTGGCCCGAAGCGACTCGGCGGCTGCCGCCTTCGCGACCGCCACTGAGTCTGGACCGCCAAGCTCCCGGCCCGCGTCCGCCTTGCCCCTGCTCCAGAACCAGTAGCCGCCCGCACCCGCCAGCAGCAGCAGGACGAGGACGATGGGGAAACCGCCTCCCTTCCCTTGCTTCATGATCGCCGAGCGATTGGCGACACGGCGTGCGCCCTGGCGCGCCTCCGCGTCCTGTCTCGGCACCGTGCGAGCCTCGCCTGGCGGCGGCAACGGTGGCACCGCCGGCGAGGCGACCGTGGGCTCGAGCGGGGCTGACGGCTTGGCGACCGGTGTCGGCGGACCCTCACCAGGAATCAGCACGACCGGTGGTCCCATCCTCGTCTTCATCCGCACGACGCTCGGTGCCACTTCCTGGCCCGCCAGCGCCTTCTCCAGCTCCGCCGCCGACTGGAAGCGCTCATCGGGCTCCTTGGCCACCATCTTTTCGATCACGGCGTACAGCGCGCGCTCGTCTTCGTTCACCAGCCGGGGACGCGGCAACGGTTCGCTGACGTGCTTGTAGCCAATCTGGAAGGCATCGTCGCCGTCGAACGGCGCGCTGCCGGTCAGGCACTGGAAGGCCACGATGCCGAGACTGTAGATGTCGCTGCGGAAGTCGGTGTCCTGCGCCCTCGCCTGCTCCGGTGACATGTACCGCGGCGTTCCGATGGAGAGGCCGGTGCCGGTGAGCCGTTGCCGGGTCGCTGCCTTGGCGATGCCGAAGTCGGTGAGCACGGTGCGACCGAACTCATCGAGCATGATATTGTCAGGCTTGATGTCGCGATGCACCACGCCATGCTCGGCGGCATAGCCAAGCGCGGAGCCTGCCTCGAGCAGCAGCCGCCGGATCTCCGCGGGACGGAGCCGCCCATGCTCCTTGAGCAGGTCGGAGAGCGTGCCGCCCCGCAGGTACTTCATGACGAAGTAGATGACCTGGCCGGCCCGGCCCACCCGGTAGATCGGAATGATGCTGGGATGCTCGAGCCGCGCCGCCGTGCGCGCCTCGCGCTGGAAGCGCTCCACGAATTCCTGGTCGAAGGTGAACGCCGCGGGCAGCACCTTGATGGCGACATCGCGCTCGAGCGCGCGTTCGCGCGCCCGGTATACCAGGGCCATGCCGCCTCGACCCAGTTCGTGGAACTGATCGTACTCCTCTGACAAGGCCTCACTGGCAAGATCGGCCTCGCTGGCCTGCCCGGTCGCCAGCCGGCGCATCGGCGTGGTCGCAAAGAGGTCGAGTCCGCAGGCTGAGCAGAACCGGGAGCCGTCGGGGAGGGCGGTGCCGCAATGGGTACAATGCATGGCCTCGAAGCTACCGGCCTTCGAGAATGGGCGTCAAGCGGCATCGCGGAACGTCGGCGACCCCTCGCGGAACGCGCTGCCAGCGCTCGCAGCGGCCGATACCGATCGCTTCCCTGCTCCACTCACGGCGTGCCTAACCCGATGCGGGAATCCTGCTTGCGGCGACGCACGACAGCCTGCCCGCGCCGCCTCACCGGTGGCACGCGCGATGCTCTTCCGGTGCCCGACACTCACCGGAGAGGCACGTGGTACCGACCCACACCGTCGTATTCGGCCAGCAGAAGTTGCGGAATGCGTTGCGCGGCTCGCAGCACCAGGGACAACCGCTCGGCTACGGTTTCATCCTGCTTGCGAGGAAGCGGGGGCGCCGCATGGCGCTTGGTATCATCACCCCGGGTGGGGAAAGCCTGACGCTGACGCCCAGGTTGCTGGCCGGTCTCTCGCGACGACCGCTCTGGCTCTACGGCACGGCCGCGGTGGCCATCGAAGCGGGAGATGCGGTGGCAGGGTTGCCGGCAAGAAGCATGAACGACGGCGACCTGCCCCTGGCCTCCGTGCTCATGCATGTGGAGGGTCTCGACCGGTATGCCCCAGGCGCCCAGCGCGTCGTGGAGGTCGAAGCGCGGGTCATCGCTGATGCACTGGTGCAGCCGCTGGTGGTGCTGACGACGACTCGGCCGGCGGCGTGGCCGTTGTAGGGACGCAATCCGTTGCGTCCCTACAACGGCCACGAACCCCTACCTTCCCACCACCGTAAAGCGCGCTTCCCGCTGGTCATCGTGCCCGGCAGCGTCAGTGACCGTGACCCGGACCGTGTAGGTTCCCGGGCTCAGCTTTTCGAGCGAGAGGTCGCGGTGCAGTCCGGCGCCTGCTGGCCCGGCGCGGTCCTGGAACCGCAGTTTGATGGACGTTCCCCCGCCACCGAACACTTTCCGCAGGAAGCCGCCACCACCCTGTCCCTTCCTGACCTCGATCTGCGTGGTGTATCCCGCGCCTGGCGCGATGCCGAACACCTCGTAATACACCTGGAGCGTGTCGGTGCGGCCGTAGAGTCCCAGAGGATTGAAGAGCACGGAGTCACCGGTGAGTTCCGAAGTCCACGCCAGGTGTGCCATCCCCGACCCGAGGGCAAGGTCGCTGAGGCGCGGCGTCCCCGTCCTCGCCGCTGCCACACGCAGCGTGTCGAGGGGCTCCACCAGGCCGGCGTCGTCACCCTGATCCAGCGCGACCCGGTACGTCAGGTTCCCCGGCGGCACGTTCAGATCCACCCGCCCCAGCAGGTGCTCTCGCGGCGGCACCGGCGACGGCGACACGAACTGGCGCACGGTGTCGAGCGACGCCACGACCGCACCAGTGCTGTCCATGGCCGCAAAGCGAAGCCGGACCGCGTAGAGAAAGCCGCGGGCAATGCGCACGGGCTGGAGGCTTTCGCCTCGTATTCCATAGGCGACCTGCACCAGGGGGCCCCGTGCGTCGTGTCCGACCGCCAGCACGTGGATCTCGGCATCGAGGTCGCGCGCGAAATGCAGCGTATAGCTGTCAGTGGCGGTGCCGATGCGAATGCTCTGGCGGCCCAGCCGCCGCTCTTCCGCACGATACCGCTCGCCGCTCGCCTCACCCACACCCTGCAGGCGGAGATAGAGTGGCGAGAGTTTCTGGCGTGAGGTCAGCAGCTCGTCGGCTTCACTGCCGACCGTGCTGCGGCGCGCGCCCAGCAGCACGGCGTTGCTGAAGCCGAGGACATCGAAGAGGCTCTCCACCAGCTTGTAATCCTGCACGTCCTCGCGGGCGATGAAATGGAACAGCAGGTCCCCTTCGGGCCGGCTGTAGCGCCACGACTCATTGGGCTCGACCCCGGGAGCGTTGTAGAAGGCGCGAGCCGTTGGTGCGCCGTGACGGATGTAGATCACGCCGCGATCATCGAATTCCTTGCTGCCCGACCGGTATCGTTCCACGATGTCGTAGTGCCGCTTGGTGGAGGCGAGGAAGAAGTTCCGCCGTGCGTAGTAGTAGCGACGGTAATGCTCGGCGAGCCGCGCACCCGGCGGGCGAAGCGACCGCTCGTCCCGGGTGGTCCAGAACTGCCGCAGCAACGCCTCACGCCCACTGCCCCCTACCGCGTCAAACTTCTCGAGTACACTGTCCGGCGCGATCAGCGCGAGATCCTTCCGGTATCCGGCCACCGCGGCAGAATCGTCGGCGCGCGAGCCTTCGTAGTAGGCCAGCTGACCGGCGAAATCGCCGAGCATGAGCCGGGTGCGGGCGATTTCAAGCAACCCGAGTGCGCGATCATCGCCGAAGGCCGTGTACTGACGGAAGGCTGCGAGGGCGCTGTCCGCATCGCCAACTTCCCGCTCCACTCGCCCCCTCGCGAGGAGCACATCGGGGTGGAGCGTGGCGCTGGTGCCCGCAGCGCGGCGGAGGGCATCGAGGGCCACGTTCAGCTTGATGTTGACACGCTGCTGGAGTGCCGTGCTTGCCAGCTCCACCAGACCCTTGGCAAAGGAGGGGTCAACTTCCGCGGACTTGGCAAAGGCAATCGCGGACCGCGAGAGCGCATCCTTTCCGAACATCTGCTGAAGCCCGGCGACGACCGAGATGTGCGAATCGCCGATGCCATACTCGGCGAGCCCCATGCCGTACCACGGATAGGGCCAGTCGGGCTGCAAGTCGACGCTCCATTGGAATTCGGAGGCGGCATCCTCGAAGTGGCCTTGCCCGCCAAGCTCGCCCAGCCGCAGGGCAATGAAACCCAGGCGGAGATGCAGGAGGGTACTGTCGCGATGCCCCTTGGCCGTTTCGATGAGCGCGCGTTCCAGCCGCAACAGCGCCGTCGTATCAGAAGCCGACGCGAGCGAGTCCTGGAACTGTTGCAGCCCGGCACGCTCCTGGGACGACTGCGCATGCGCCGGGACGATCGGAGCGAAGTAGAGTGCAGCCGCAGCAACGATCTGAATGAGAATGCGACCTGACATCACACAATCCATCAGCGGGTATTCTGGAGACGCCGGGCGGGGTGGAGGGTGCACGGGTGGGTCGCTACGCGCTTAGCGCTCGTCCCTCGTCGCTCGTCGCTTCAGAAACGCCTCGACCCCGCGGAAGACTCCCTTCGCATACAACGCCTGCCCCTTCTCCGAACGTAACGCGGCTTCCTGTTCCGGCAGCATGATGAACAGCCCCTCGGTCAGGATGGCCGGCATCCAGGTCGGCCGCACCAGCGCCAGGTCACCTCGGGCGTAGCCAAGATCACGCACACCGAGCGCCTTGACGAGCTCGGCATCGACGGCCTTGGCGAGCGGGATGCTGCGCGGGTGGTTGTAGAACACGCTCGTGCCGTTGTTGGTGAAGGGGTTCACCCCATCCGGCAGGGCATTGTTGTGAATCGAGATGAGCAGGTCGGCGCCGATCGAGTCAGCGAGCCGGGTCCGGGGATAGAGCTCCACTGCGCTGTCGCTCGCTCGTGTCATCACGACGCGTGCGCCCGCCTCCGCCAGCAGGTCACGCAGCTTGAGGCCGATGCCAAGATTGGGAACCGGTTCATAGAGTCCGGTCGGGCCGGTGGCGCCGACCGGAGGGTGTCCCGGGTCCACCACGACCAGCAGACCGCGCAGGGGATGACCACTCTCGAGCGCCGGTGGGCGATGAATCTCGAGGAGCATGTCGCCGTGGTCGTAACGCACCCGATAACCCCAGACCGGCATCGACAGGCTTACGGAGAGCACGACACCGCGCGGGTCATCCTGCGTCCACGCAATGGCAGTCACGAGCGAGTCAGCGGACGGACCGTAGCGGACCCAGTTGGCGTCGCTCACCGCCCCGTAGAGCACGAGATCGAGGCGCCGCTCCGATTCAATCACCTGGAACGGGATCTGGTCGCTGAGCGGAATGCGCAGCGTCACACTGGCGCTGTCCGAGCTGAGCGTGAGCGACCCGACGACAGGATGCTGGACAGCGACTCCCCGCAGGACGGTGGCCTCAGCGGCAGGAACCCAGGCCCGTACACCCGGAGCGAGGGCAAGTCGCAGATCATTTCCGAGGCGCGCGTCGGCCAGGACATGGGTGCCCGCCGGCCAGAACCAGGTGTAGGTGCCGCCCCGGAGGGCGCGACCAATCGTGATGCCGTCAGTTGTTCCCGAGCGTGTCGGATCGTCGTTCAGTTCAACCACGCCAAGGGTGGTGTCGGCCAGGCGCAACTCGACTTGCCAGGGCACACGCACGGTGTCCACGCCATTCACCACCTGCAGGATCCACGACGAATCGCCGGGCAGGTGGGAACGCGGCCGCATGCGGCCTTCGTAGCGGTCGGCGGGAAGCGAGCGGCGGAGATTGGCCGTGTCCCGGTCAAAGGCGCGAATGCTCTCATCCACTTGCGGTAGCCGGTGGTCCGGCACCAGCTGGGCCAGCAGCGTGGTGCCATCCCAGAGCGACACGCTGGACCCTGGAGACGCCCGGAGGGAGAGTGGCAGCCATTCCTCGCTTGGCCACCATACCTGCCCACGAGGCGAGAGCGAACTGCTGTCCACCCATACCGCATGCGACGGCGGGGGCACGAAACGCCGGGGCCGACGAACCGTACGGGTGACACTGGCGGAGTCGCTGCCGCTCACGGCGACCGCCGTGAACCGCATCAGTGTGTCGGCCGGGAGCGGCACCCAGGCCAGCCAGGCCCCATTGGGCCAGACCTTGACGGGGCTGCCGTTGAGCGTGAGCGTGGCACGGCCGGTGCCGGTGGAACCGAAGAGAAAAGTGGAATCGCGTGCGGCGATGGCCACGCCCTCGTCCGGATAGCGGATTCTCAACGCCAGGGGGCCGGTGACTGAATCCATGCCCGGGAGTCCCGACGCCGGTGAGACAGCCGCAGCCGAGGCGGCGATGGGCACGGCGGCTGGAGCGGGCTGGCGCGGAGCACAGGCGAGCAGGTACAGCAGCAGGGAGACGGCAGCGGATCGGGGCATCGGTCCAAACTACATGCGGACCAGAGCTTACGCCAAAGAGATACGTTGACGCTCCCCCCGCTGATTCCTAGATTCCGCGAGCCCGCGTTGCGGCCGGCCGCCAACACCACGAAAGGCGCCATTGAGATGCACAGCTGCCCAGGGAAACCCGGCATGACGGCGGCCGCGGCACTCGCCGTCCTGCTGAGCGGATGCGGCGACGGCCGGCCCGCGGCTGATCAGCCGTCAGCCGACCATGTCGCCGCGGACTCGGGGAGCGTGGATACGGTCATGGCCGATTCCCTGCCACTCCCCTCGGCGGATTCCGATTCCCTCTCGTCGCGCGACACTACCTCCCGAGGCACGCCCATTGGCGACCCCGCCGCCGTGCCCCGGCCTGGCGTGCGGCTTCCCCGCCCGGCCGATTCCCTCTCCGGTGAGCGCTCATGAGCGCTGCCGTGCACGTCTCCGTCTTTGCCAAGACGGACCTGGGACAGACACGCGAGCATAACGAAGATTCATTCCTGGTGGCGGACCTGACGACCGGTACCGCCAGCCTGATGCCCGATGTCCGCGAGCATGATCTCGGCAAGCGGGGCTCCCTCTTCGTCGTGGCCGATGGCATGGGCGGTGCCGCGGCCGGCGAACTGGCGAGCTCCATGGCGACGGAAGTGATCTGGCAGCACCTCGTCACGACCTGGGCCACCGATACCGAGCCCACGGCGGAGCTGTTTGCGCTGCGCATCCGCGAGGCCGTCGAGCGCGCCAACGCCGAGCTCTTCCAGTACGCTGAGGAGCACCCGGAAGTGCACGGCATGGGCACGACGCTCACCATGGCGGGCGTCTTCGGTGCGGAGCTCTATCTCGCGCAGATTGGCGACAGCCGTGCTTATCTCGTCCGCAATGGCCGGACCTTCCAGCTCACCCGGGACCAGTCACTCACGCAGCGCCTGGTCGATGCGGGCGAACTCAGTGAAGAAGAGGCCGAGCGGAGCGAGCGCCGCAACATCATCCTGCAGGCGCTCGGACCCGACCTGCAGATCCGGGTGGACCTCAGTCACCAGGCGCTGCGGCGTGGGGACCTGCTGGTGATGTGCTCCGACGGGCTGTCCGGCCTGGTCAAGCGCGACGAGATCGGGGAAGTGGCTGGGCGCATCTCAGGCCTCCCGGAACTGTGCAGTGCGCTGATCGACCTGGCCAACTCGCGGGGCGGGCCGGACAACATCACGGTTGTCGCCGCGCGGTTCGGTGGTGATGGCCTGGCACTGCCCGACTCCGGCGACGAGGTTGGCTACCACAACCTCGATATCGAGGAAACCACCACCGTCGAATTCCCCTCGCCACCTCCCGTCGTGTCACCCGAGCGCCGGACCGGCTCACCGCGCACCATTGTCATCGGCGCCGTCGTCATCACCATTCTCGTCGCCATCGCGCTGGTGCTGCTGTTCTGAGCTTCTCCTCCCCTGCCTTCCTCCCGCAGGACTGCTCGTGAACATCCGGGAGCTGATTCGCACGACGCCAGTCCGCACCCGCATGGCGTGGATCGGCGCCGTCGCGTTCGCGTCGGGTTTTCCCTTCGGGCTCATCAACGAAACGATGCCGGTGTACCTCCGGAGCGAAGGCGCCGGGTTGGTGGAGGTCGGCCTGGTGGCGACGGTCACGCTGCCGTGGACCATCAAGTTCCTCTGGGCGCCGCTGGTGGACCGGGTCGGATCACGCCGGCTCTGGGTAACCGCCTGCCTCGCCCTGCTCTCGGTGCTCACGCTGCTGGTTGGGCACGCCAATGTCCACTCGCTGGCACCGCGCTTCTGGCTCCTTCTCACCGTGATGGTGACGCTCTCGGCAACCCAGGACATCGCGATCGACGCCTACACCATCGAGACCACGACCGAGCAGGAGCTGGGGGTGGCCAATTCGGTGCGGATTGCGCTCTACCGGGTGGCGATGTTCATAGCCGGCGGCCTCCTCATCTACATCGCCGGACGCGCGAGCTGGCCCATCGCCTTCACGGTGGGCGCAGCCGTGCTTGCGGCGCTGGCGCTGGCGGGCTTTGCGCTCCCCACAGCCACGGACACTGGCGCCACGCACCAGTCGCTCTGGGAGCCGATCACGGCGCTGCTCCGGCGCCCGGGCATCGGCTTCGTCATTCTCTTCGCCCTCATCTTCAAGCTGGACGTGGCCTTCCTCGAGCCAATGATGCGGCCATTCTGGGTGGACCGCGGGCTCTCGCTCGAGGAAATCGGTGCCGCGCTCACCACCGGGCGCATCATCGCGACGATCGCCGGCGCGACACTCGGCGGCGTGCTCACGAGCAAGTGGGGGATCCGCACGGCGCTCTGGGCGCTCGGGGCCGTGCAGGCACTGTCTGCGCTGGGGTATTTCGGGGCAGCACTCACGGCCGGCGAGCCGGCCGTGTATGCCGCCGCCTTCTTCGAGAATTTTGCTGCCGGGCTCGGCACTGCGGCGTTCGTGGCGTACCTGATGAGTGTGGCGGAGCGGCGTTTCGCGGCAACGCAGTATGCGCTGCTGTCGGCCTTGATGGCGGTCACGCGCGGCGGCGCCGGTGCCGTGGCCGGCACCATGGCCGAGCGCCTCGGCTACGCGCCGTACTTCATCGTCACATTCCTGCTCGGGCTGCCGGCGTTTCTCCTGATCCCCTTCCTGCGTCGCTCGGCGCGCCCGGACGAACTCAGCGACGCACCCGCGGCATAAGCCAGCGGGCGACCGCTTCCTGCATCAGGCGCTGTCGGTGCCACGCAATGACGACGGGCGCACGACCGGGGATGCCGGCCGCAAGGCGCGGATGACCAAACAGCAGGATCAGGTCGGCCGACGGTGCCGCCTCACGCAATCGCGCCACGCTTTCCTGGCCCAGCCCAGCCCGACCCTTCCACGCCCTTGGTTCCGAGTACGCGATGACAATGCGGCTGCCGCCGCTGCCAAAGGCCACGCCGTCGTCCTCCAGCGCGCGAATGATCCAGTCAGCAGGGCTCGCGGGATAGGGGCCGCCGATGTCGTCGTCGATGAGCGTGACGTTGAGTGGCTGCCGTAACGGCGGCACGGTACCGCGAAGCGGCGGCACGGCCAGCAAGCGGTCAGCAAGTTCCGGCCCGAGGCCGGATGTTCGCAGCTCGCCGCCCGTGGCCGGAAGCGCCGACTGCCGAACGGAAAGGGCCTCGACCCGCTGCAGCGCCGAGGAGAGGCGCTGGGCCGAGAGGATGCCGCTCCGCTCTGCGTCGCCGAGGGCGGTCGCGGCGACGGTCAGGTCCCTGGGATAGAGCAGGACATCCACGCCCGCCGCGACTGCGTCCACGTAGGCCGCCGTTTCACTTCGACCCTCGAATGCCCCTTCCATGATCAGCGCGTCACTTACGATGGCGCCGTCAAATGCGAGTTCCGAGCGAAGCGCGCCAAGGATGGCGGGCGACACGGTCGCGGGCAGCCGCTGGGAATCGAGTGCCGGAAAGGCCACATGCGCCGTCATGCACGAGGCGACGCCAGCCGCGATACCTGCGCGGAAGGGACGCAGGTCCGCCTCGAGATCGCCACGCGTCGCGCTGACGAGCGGAAGTCCGGCGTGCGAGTCGGTCACCGTGCGGCCGTGCCCGGGGAAATGCTTGACGCAGGCCAGCGCACCCGCGCCCTGGCACCCTTCCACCCATGCGGCGACGCAGGCGCCGACCCACGCGGGGTCGTCACCGAAGGCGCGAGTCTGGACGATGGGATTGTCGGGCTCCGCGTCGAGATCGGCCACGGGAGCGAAGACCCAGTTGATGCCGACGCTCAGTGCGTCGCGTGCCGTCGCGGCGCCCGCCCGCCGAATCGCATCGAGATCACTCAGCGCGCCCAGGGCGCGCGGCGGCGGCAGCTCCTGGAGCCCCGGAAACTGCTGGCCGGCACCGCGTTCCAGGTCGGCAGCGAGGAGGAGCGGGCGCGAGACACGGGACGCGAGACTCGCGGTGAGGCGCCGCACCTCTTCAGCCGGTCCGCCGAAGATGATGAAGCCGGCTACGCCAAGGTCCAGCGCCTGATCGATCAACGACGATTCATGCTCGAAGCCCGTGTCGCGCTGCCAGCGGAGTGCCGGCATCAGGAGGCGCGCGAGCGGCGCCGTCATGGCGGCGTCACCGAGCCCAGAACCCTTAGACCTGCTGCGCCGGTTGCCGACGGAAGATTGCCTGGCTGGCCGTGGACGGTCAGATGGCCGAGCAGGGCAAATGCGGCGGCCTCCTTTGCATCACCGTCGAAAAAGAGCTCGTCGAACGTCCGGATCCCAACGGCAGCGCCACGTCCCTGCTCCATCCGGCGTCGAAGCGCCGCCATCAATCCCGGATGGTGGGCGCCGCCGCCCGAGACCACGATTTCGGCGGGTGGGGTCCACCGGATGAGCGCGTCAGCGATACTGTGTGCAGTCAGTTCCACGGCAGTGGCCACGGCATCGGGCCCGGCCATTCGCTGGAGCAGCCGTGCCGCGAATGGCTCACCATAACGCTCGCGGCCCGTGCTCTTGGGCGGCGGCTCGGCGAAGAAGGGATCCGCGAGCAGTTCCGAGAGCACCGCTTCATTCACCTGGCCGCTTGCGCTCACCTCTCCGTCAACATCGTAGGGCAGGTCGGGGCGCACCTTCCGGGCAAGCGCGTCAATGACCGCCATGCCCGGTCCCGTGTCGAAGGCGAAGGCCCCTTCGTCCTCGGCGCGATGCGGCACGAATGTCATGTTGGCCATGCCGCCGATGTTGAGAAGGACGCGCGGATGGTCAGCGCCGAACAGGAGCACATCCGCCATGGGCACGAGCGGTGCGCCCTGCCCGCCTGCCGCCACGTCGCGGGCGCGGAAATTATGCACTACGCGCACGCCAAATCGCTCGGCCAGCACGGCGGGCTCACCCAACTGCCAGGTGACGAGCGGAGGCTCGTGCCAGATGGTCTGGCCGTGAAAGGCAATGAAGGCAAGGTCCGATGCGGGACAGTGTGCGCGTTCGAGCACCTGCTGCACCGCATCGCCGGCCCAGTGCGCCAGCTGGACGTGAAGCCGGGCCAGTTCAGCTGCACGGGCCGACGTGATGCCACGGGCGATCGAGTCGCGTTCGTGGGGCTGGTAGGCCCGGCTGACGAAGGCCACCAGTTCGAGGTGGGTGGCGTCGTGCAGACGCACGAGCGCCGCATCCATGCCGTCGAGCGACGTGCCCGACATCAGCCCGACGGCGAGGGAGGGGTGCGCCGTCATGCGTCCGCCATGGGCGGCGGATCGCCCACGATGTCGCGGAGCCGCCCGTCATGCGCGAGCAGCAGCCGTTGGGCCTCCTCGGCGTCTACACCACGCCGCACCATCACGATCGCCAGCTTGACCCGACCATCGGCGGCGTCAATCGCAGCCCGCGCCGAGGGACGATCGAGCCCCGTGGTTTCGATCACGATACGCTCGCTTCGGTCGCGCAGCTTCTCGTTCCACGCGCGCAGGTCCACCATGAGGTTGCCGTAGATCTTGCCGAGGCGGATCATCGCGCCCGTCGTGATGATGTTGAGGATCATCTTGGTGGCCGTCCCTGCCTTCATGCGGGTGGACCCCGTGACGACTTCAGGCCCGACGGCAGCAACGATGCATACGTCGCAGCGCTCGCGCATCCCCGCGGGGGGCTCGGAGCAGGTCAGGAATCCCGTGCGCGCACCGAGCGCCCTGGCGTCCTCGAGTGCTGCGCGCACATAGGGCGTGGTCCCACTCGCGGCGATACCGAGGACGAAGTCGCTGCTGCCGACGTTCAGACTGCCGAGTGCCTCACGTGCGGCGTCGGGGTTGTCTTCGGCGCCCTCGACGGAGCGACGGAGCGCTGCGTCACCACCGGCAATGAGCCCCTGGACCAGGTCGGGTGGCGAGCCGAACGTCGGCGGGCACTCGGTGGCATCGAGCACGCCGAGACGTCCACTGGTGCCGGCGCCGACGTAGATGAGCCGCCCGCCGGCGCGGAATGCGGCCTCGGTGAGTTCAAGCGCGCGGGTGACGTCTGCTGCCGCTCCGGCCACGGCGCCTGCCACCCTCGCGTCCTCGGCATTGATGAGATCCACGATCTCGCGGGGCGAGGCGATATCGATGCCCTGGGTGCGCGGATTGCGCTGCTCGGTGAGCCGGGTGTCGCGGACGTGGTTAGTCATGGATCGGGGTCAAAGGGTGTGCCAAGGCGCGGGCGACGCTAAATTAGGGGCTGCAGAGCGGCCGGAGCAACTGCTCCGCCCTCCCCGCGACCCCCTCCCCATGAACGAATCTCACGAGGTGCCCGTGCTTCGTCGCCTGTTGGTCTCCCTGTGCATCGTGCTGGCGCCCGCATGCGCCAGCAATACTGGCTACACTGGCACCAGCGAAGCAGGGTCCGGCGCGCAGGGGATGAGCGCCGCCTGGCCGTTGCGCGGCAAGTCGCGGGTGGTCGAGGGCTCGCATGCCGTCGTCGTCTCGGGCAACGAGATCGCGAGCCAGGTGGGCCGGGACATCCTGCAGAAGGGCGGCAACGCAGTGGATGCCGCCGTCGCCGTGGGCTTCGCGCTCACCGTGGTGCACCCGGAAGCCGGCAACATCGGCGGCGGCGGGTTCATGGTCATCCGGCTCAAGGACGGCGGCGTCTTCACGCTGGACTACCGCGAAGTGGCACCTGGCCGCTCCACGCCGGACATGTATGTGGACCTCCGCGGGAACCCGACCAACCTGAGTATCGTGGGACATCTTGCGGCCGGCGTGCCGGGTTCGGTGGCGGGCATGGCCGAGGCGCACCGCCGCTTCGGCAAGCTGCCCTGGCGCGACGTGGTGGAGCCGGCGGTCCGGCTCGCGGCCGATGGCTTCACCGTGGACTCGTTCCGGTTCCGTTCCATCGAGGGATCGCGCGAGATGCTGTTCCTCTTTCCAGCCTCCCGCCGGAAATTCCTCCCCAACAACGGCCACGCA
>DASTFH010000030.1:0-5924 GCA_035708725.1 Gemmatimonadales bacterium
GCGGGTCTGAGGCCCGCCGTTACTGGCCGCCCGGCCGAGTTCGATCACAGGCGAGGCGGGGGCGGGTCTGAGACCCGCCCTTACTGGCCGCCCGGCCGAGTTCGATCACAGGCGAGGCGGGGGCGGGTCTGAGACCCGCCCTTACTTGTTCTCGTCGACGATTTCGTAGTCGGCTTCGACCACGTCTTCAGGCGGCGCGCCGCCTTCGGGCTGGGCTTCCTGCGTGCCCGGCTGTCCGCCCTCGGGCTGCGCCTGCTGCTGCGACTGATACATGGCCGCACCGGCCGCCGAGTATGCGGAGTTCAGCTCTTCCAGCGCCTTGGCAATGCCGTCAGTGTCGCCCGAGCGGAGCGCCTGCTTGCCAGCTTCCACCGCGGCATCCAGCCGGCTCTTGGTGTCGGCCGGGAGCTTGTCCACCCATTCGGCGCTGTCCTTCTCCACCTTGTAGACCAGGCCGTCGAGCTGATTGCGCTGCTCGACCTGGCTGCGCCGCGCCTCGTCCTCCGAGGCGTGCTCCTCTGCCTGCTTCACCATCCGGTCAATTTCCGCGTCCGACAGTCCGCTCGATGCCTCGATCCGGATCTTCTGCTCCTTGCCGGTGGCCTTGTCCCTGGCGCTCACGTGCAGAATGCCGTTGGCGTCGATGTCAAACGTGACCTCTACCTGCGGCATGCCACGCGGTGCCGGCGGAATGCCGGTGAGCTGGAACTTGCCGATGGTCCGGTTGTCGCCGGCCATCTTCCGCTCGCCCTGCAGGACGTGGATCTCGACCGTGGTCTGGTTGTCCTCGGCGGTCGAGAATACCTCGGACTTCTTGGTCGGGATCGTCGTGTTGCGCGGGATGAGCACAGTGGTGACGCTCCCCAGCGTCTCGATGCCCAGCGACAGCGGCGTCACGTCGAGCAGCAGCACATCCTTCACTTCGCCGCCCAGCACACCACCCTGGATCGCCGCGCCGATCGCCACGACTTCGTCCGGGTTGACCGAACGGTTGGGATCCTTGCCGAAGAAGCTCTTGACCACTTCCTGGATCTTGGGGATGCGGGTCGAGCCGCCCACCAGGATCACTTCGTCAATCTCCGACGCCTTGAGGCCAGCATCCTTGAGCGCCTGCTCCATCGGCGCCATGGTCCGCTTGACCAGGTCGTCCACCAGCTGCTCGAACTTGGCCCGCGAGAGCGAGTAGTTGAGGTGCTTGGGGCCCGACTGGTCCGCTGTGATGAACGGCAGGTTGATGTCGGTCTGCTGGGTGCTCGACAGCTCCATCTTGGCCTTCTCGGCCGCTTCCTTGAGCCGCTGGAGCGCCATGGCGTCCTTCGAGAGGTCGATGCCCTGGTCCCGCTTGAACTCATCCACCAGCCAGTTGATCACCCGCTGGTCAAAGTCGTCGCCACCGAGGTGGGTGTCACCGTTGGTGCTCTTCACCTCGAAGACGCCCTCGGCCAGCTCGAGGATGGAGATGTCGTAGGTGCCGCCGCCCAGGTCGAAGACGGCAACCTTCTCATCCTTCTTCTTCTCGAGACCGTAGGCCAGCGCCGCGGCGGTCGGCTCGTTGATGATGCGGAGCACTTCCAGGCCGGCGATCTTGCCCGCGTCCTTGGTGGCCTGCCGCTGTGCGTCGTTGAAGTAGGCGGGGACGGTGATGACCGCCTTGTCCACCTTGGTGCCGAGATAGTCCTCCGCCGTCTGCTTCATCTTCTGCAGGATCATGGCAGAGATTTCAGGGGGCGTGTAGGTCTTGCCCTGGATTTCAACGGAGGCGAGGCCGTTCTGGCCCGCTGCCACCTTGTAGGGCACCAGCTTCATCTCTTCCGTCACTTCGTTCATGCGACGGCCCATGAAGCGCTTGATGGAGAAGATGGTGTTCTTGGGATTGGTCACGGCCTGGCGCTTGGCCACCTGGCCCACCAGCCGCTCTCCATCCTTGGTGAAGGCAACGACGGACGGAGTGGTGCGGCCACCTTCCGCGTTCGGAACGACGACCGGGTCGCCGCCTTCCATGACGGCTACGCAGGAGTTGGTCGTGCCGAGGTCGATGCCGATGATTTTCGAGGCCATAGGGAGGTCCTTTGGGTCACGAGTCACGAGTCACGGGTCGCGAGTCACGACCCTCGGGTCCGTCACGACCCAAGACCCGCGACACGGGACCTCCACAGGCAACCAACATACCCGATATTCATGCCAAAATGGCAGCATGGCGGCAGTCAGGGCCAGGCCTGGAGCCGGTCCCAGACCTCTCGCGCAGCTGTCGCCCTGCCGCTGAAATGTCGGGCGAAGTCGTCTCGGAGCCGAGCGGTGTGCTGGGCAAGGTAGCGCTCGAGGTTGTCGCGGGAGGAGGCCAGATAGCGGGTGCGGAAAGTGACGTCGTCGAGTTGCGCCAGCTCGGCGCCGCTGAACAGGCCGGTTGCCAGCACGTCCGGAATATGCTCCCCGCGCATCCATGCGGCGAAGTCCTGACCGGTCTCCGGGGTGTCCGTTCGGACGGTGACTTCGTAGGAGATGGCGTGGCCAGGCATGGATGTATGGTAGTCAAGCGTCAAGCGTCAGGCGTCAAGCGCTCGACGCCTGACGCCCGAAGCCCGACGCCCGGCGCCATCTAGCCCATCCCGCCCATCCTGCCCATCTTCCCTCCATTCCCATCCTGAACGGAGTGCCCGATGCTGTTCCTGCTGCTGGCCGCACTGCAGGCGGATACGGTCCGCTACGACATCAAGTTTCCCAACGCCGTTCATCACGAAGCCCAGGTTACCGCGACCTTTCCGGCCGTTCCGGGCGACACCCTCGCGGTCTGGATGAGCCGTTCTTCGCCAGGACGCTACGCCCTGCATGAATTTGCCAAGAAAGTCTATGCGGTGAGCGCGGAGGACCTGAGTGGGGAGTCGCTGAGGGTGATCCAGCCCGATCCTTATCACTGGCTGGTAGTGTCGGAGGGCGGGCCGGTGGTCTTCCACTACACGCTGTTCGGTGACCGGGCCGACGGCACGTACGCGGGCATCGACCGAACCCACGCGCACCTCAACATGCCAGCGACATTTGCCTTCGCGCCGGTCCTGGAGAAGCTGCCGATCGCGGTGACGTTCAACGTGCCAGCGCGCAGCATGTGGCGGGTGGCAACGCAGCTGCTCCCCACTACGGACAGCAGCCGCTTCACCGCGCCCGACCTGCAGTACTTCATGGACAGTCCCACCGAGCTGTCGAACTTCACGCTCCGCACCTGGACCGTTCCGAGGCCAGACAGCGGGACGTATACGATGCGGCTCGCGCTCCACCATACGGGAACTGACGCGGAGGCAGACGCGTACGTCGAGCGGATGAAGAAAGTGGTCGCGGAGGAGATCGCCGTGTTCGGTGAGCCGGCGCCGTACGACAACGGCACGTACACGTTTATTGCCGATTACCTCCCCTGGGCCTCGGGCGACGGGATGGAACACCGGAACTCAACCGTCATCTCAAGCAGCTCCAGCCTGGCCCGGAATCCGATGGGCCTGCTGAGCACCATGTCGCACGAATTCTTCCACTCCTGGAACATGGAACGGATCCGTTCGGCGGAGATCGAGCCGTTCGACTTCCTGCATGCTGATCCCAGCGACGCGCTCTGGTTCGGCGAGGGCTTTACCAATTACTTCGATGCCCTGTTCATTCGCCGGGCCGGGCTGTCGGACGATTCCACCTACCTTCGCCGGCTGGCGGGCCAGGTGGATGCCGTGATCCACACCAATGCGAGGAAGTTCCGCACCCCGATGGGTGCAAGCCTGGAAGCGCCCTTCGTGGACGCGGCCACCTCGATCGACCCCACCAACTTCGGCAACACCTTCCTCTCCTACTACACCTGGGGTGCCGGCGTGGCGACCGCGCTCGACCTCACGATCCGCGGTCGCTACCGCGGCAAGTCGCTCGACGGATTCATGCGGCTCATGTGGCAGCGGTTCGGCCGCAATGAGCGGCCGTTCGTCGTCAAGATGCCCTACACGGTGGACGACATCCAGCGGACCCTGGGTGAGTATCTGGGTGATCCGGCGTTTGCCAACGACTTCTTCCGGCGCTATGTCCGCGGCAGTGAAGCTCCCGATTTCGCCGTGCTGCTGGCCCAGGCCGGCGTGCTGCTCCGCCCGGCGCATCCCGGCGCCGCGTGGCTGGGTGACGTGCGCCTGCGCTTCGACAGCGCGGGTGCGCGGGTGATGCAGGCGACCGACATCGGTACGCCGCTCTATGAAGCAGGCGTGGATCGCGATGACCAGATTACCCGGCTCGACGGCAAGCCAGTCTCGTCCCCGGACGGGTGGAACGCCATGCTTTCGTCACACAAGCCGGGCGACGTCGTGTCCATCGAGTTCGAGCAGCGGGGCGAGACCCGTCAGGCCCGCATTATGCTCGCGGCCGACCCTCAGCTCGAGGCGGTCACGTTCGAGTCGGTCGGCCAGCGGCCGTCGGCGGCAGAGACAGCATTCCGGAATGCGTGGCTGGGGACAAAGGCGAAATAGGTCGACAGGGCGGACTGTCGGACGGGGCGGACGAGGCGGACGAGGCGGACGCGGCGAGCCGAAGCTCACCCACTGGCACCAGTCCGTCCAGTTCGTCCTGTCCGTCCTGTCCGTCCTGCCCTCCTGTCCGCGTGTCGCTTCCGATAAAGGAGCTCCAACGTGCACCTGAAACACGGTTTGGTCGTACTCACAGTGGCGCTTGGTCTCGTGCCCTCGGCACTCATTGCCCAGGACCGCCGGATGACGGCGTCTCCATCCGACACCGCGGTGCAGCACGCTGGCAATGATTCGCTCAAGCTCGCCGAGATCGCCAACCGGCCGGCGGTCGTAACTCGGCACAGCATGCAACTCAACGGCAAGCGCCTCGATTACACCGCGACCACCGGCATGCTCGCCATCCGGGATGAGAAGAGCGGCGCTTCCGAAGGGTACATGTTCTACGTGGCGTACACGCGGGACGGAAGCGGGAATCCGGCCACCCGTCCCATCACCTTCGTTTTCAATGGCGGCCCCGGGTCGTCCACTGTCTGGCTGCACATGGGCGCGTTCGGCCCCAAGCGAGTGAAGCTGCTGTCCGATGGCGGGCTGCCGGCTCCGCCTTACGGCTATGAGGACAATCCCTACACCCTGCTCGACGCCAGCGATCTTGTGTTCATCGATCCGGTGGGCACCGGCTACAGCCGGGCGGCGACGCCCAATCTGGGTGACAAGTTCTGGGGGGTGAACGAGGACATTGCGGCGATGGGCGAATTCATCCGCCTCTACCTGAGCCGGTATGAACGCTGGGCCTCGCCCAAGTATCTCGCCGGTGAGAGCTATGGTACGACGCGGGCCGCAGGTCTCTCGGGGTATCTCGCCGACGAAGGCATCGCCTTCAACGGCATCACGCTGATCTCGACCATCCTGGACTTCAACCTGGATGATGGTGACAACGCCGCCATCTACTACCTGCCGTCATACGCCGCGATCGCGTGGTATCACAAGCGCCTGCCGGCGGACTTGCAGTCGCAGACCGTGCAGCAGGTGACTGCCGCCGCCGAGGCATGGGCGGGGACGGGCTACCGGCTGGCGCTGGCCAAGGGCAGCCAGCTTACCTCGGCTGAGCGACAAGCCGTGGTGGACACGCTGGCGCGCTTCACGGGACTGCCGGAAGCCGTGGTGGACCAGAACAACCTGCGCATTTCGCTGGGCCTGTTCGATACCGAGCTGCTGCGCGACCAGCGCCGCACAGTGGGGCGGCTGGATGGCCGCTTCACGGCGTTCACCATGAACAACGGCGCCCAGCGGCCCGCGTTCGACCCCAGCATGTCGAACATCCGCCTGTCATACACGCCCGTGCTGAACGACTATGTGCGGCGGGAGCTGGGCTTCAAGGACGACATGCGCTACTACATCCTCGGCGGCGGGCTCGATGGCTGGAAGCCGCAGCGCGAAGGCTCGGCC
>DASTFH010000031.1:0-26090 GCA_035708725.1 Gemmatimonadales bacterium
GGTCAGGCGCTGGAGCTGCTGGACGTCGTCGGGCGCGGAGGGAGGGGCAGAGGTCATTTGGGAGACGGTTAGACGGTTAGACGGTTCGACGGTTAGACGGCTCGGCGGCGTAGCTTGTCCCGAGCGCAGCGAGGGGGCGGCTCGGCGGCTCGGCGCTTGAGGCCCGACGCTCGGCGCGCACCGGGGGTTTCGCGCGCACGCCGGAAGATGGCCGAAGTTCCGGGAGAACGGAAATCGCACCTGCCTCCAGACCTGCTCGCCCCGCTCGCCCTGCTCGCCTTGCTCGCCATGTAAAATCCTTGCGAAAAATTTCACAAGCACCTAATTTTGCCGCCGTGACAGAGGCCCCCTCGGGTGGTGGCGACCCCTCGCCGATGCGCTTTGCGGGCCTCGGCATCCAGCTGGTCGTCATGACACTGCTGGGGCTTTTTGCCGGCCAGTGGGCCGACCGGAAGTTCGGCACCGGCGAGTTGCTGACCATCCTGGGCGCATTCCTGGGGTTCGGGGCCGCAATGTGGTCGATGATTCGACAGGTCGGGCAAGACGGGCAAGACGGGCAAGACGGGCGGGGCGGACGGGATTGATGAGGACCAGGTTCCTGTATCCCCTGCTCGTGCTGGTGGTGGCGCTGCTGGGGGCCGTGCTGGCCCTGCGGCTGGTGCCGGAGCCGGAACATCCGGCGGTCTGGGTGGCGGTGCTGGCGTCCATCGTGGTGCAGGGTCCCCTCGGATGGTGGGTGGTCCGCTCGGTGGGCACCCAGCGCTTCCTGGTGGTCTGGGGGCTCGGGCTCCTGGCCCGGCTCATCCTGATTGGACTCATGGCGGTGCTGGTCGGGCCGGCCTTCGGGCTCTCGGCCACGCCGCTGCTGGTGACACTGGCCGGCCTGCTCACGGCGCTGCTCCTGGTGGAGGGCGTCGTGGCGCTGGCGGCACTTCCTCGCACCTGACGGCTATGATGCGATTCGCGCGCTGGTTGTCCCTCATTCTTGTGCTCGGCCTCGCCAGCATTTCGCAGGCCGCCCCGCTTGCTGCCCAGGAGCACCAGACCGCCGGCCAGCATGAGGCGGAGCGGGGCAAGGAAACCGAGATCGACATCCTGCACCACATCGGCAACTCGGACGAGATCGAGCTGCCGTTCGGGGTCGTGTGGCACCTTCCGCACTGGCAGCCGATCCGCGTCGGCAAGTATGCCATCGACCTGAGCCCGACCAAGCACACCGTCTTCATGCTGTTCGCCGCGATCATCGTGGCGCTCACGTTCATCATGAGCGGGCGCGCGGTGCAGAAGGCCCAGCGGTCGGGCAAGCCGCCCAGGGGCTTTGCCAGCGCCATGGAGGCGACGGCACTCTGGGTGCGGCAGGATGTGGTGCTCCCGAATGCCGGGCCCCATTCCGCGGCCTTCGCGCCCTACATCCTGACGCTCTTCTTCTTCATCCTGGTGATGAACCTGCTGGGCATCCTCCCGTGGGGCGCCACGCCGACCGGCAACATCTCGGTGACGGCGGGGCTCGCGCTGGTGGCGTTCCTGGTGATCGAGATTTCCGGCATGAAGGCGCTGGGCTTCAAGGGATACATGGGCACCATCTTCTTCCTCCCGCACGGGCTGCCCGGCGGGGTGGGTGGGATGCTGCTCAAGCCCATCATGCTGGTCATCTTCACCGTGATCGAGATCATCGGAAAGCTGGCCAAGCCCTTTGCGCTCGCGGTGCGGCTCTTCGCCAACATGACGGCGGGCCACGTGCTGGTGCTCGCGCTGATCGGGCTCACGTTCATCTTCAAGAGTTTCTCGGTGGGCATCGCCTCCTCGCTGATGGCGACGGGGATCATGCTCCTCGAAGTGTTTGTGGCGTTCCTGCAGGCCTATGTCTTTGCGCTGCTGACGGCGGTGTTCATCGGGCTGATGCAGGAGGCGCACTAGTAGGGGGCGGCCCGCGGGCCGCCCCTACCAGTGCGCCCGACAACTGAGTCCATCACCGGAGCCCGTGCACTCGCGGAACTCCGGCTACGTACGCCACCGTCCGGTGGCCGATACCCGCTGCCCCTCGGGGCGCTGGCGGGTCACCGCGGAGCTGCCGATCCGGAGAGTCGGCGCGCCGAGCGGCGGGTGCAGACAACCAGCGATCTCCAAGGTGAGTGGAGTCAGAACATGGTACACATGCTTGCGATGCTGCAGGACGTGGCGCAGGTCGCGTCGGCGGCGGGTGGCAAGGGCTACGGCCTGATCGGTGCCGGCCTGGCCGGCGGCCTCGCGGTGGTCGGTGCCGGCATCGGCATCGGGTTCGCGGGCGGCAAGGCGGTGGACGGCATGGCGCGCCAGCCCGAGAACAGCGCGCGTATCCAGACGGCAATGCTGATCGCCGCCGCGCTGGTCGAAGGCGTGGCGCTGTTCGTGGCAGTTATTGCGTTCCTGATCCAGGGTAAGGTGACGTTCTAAGACGGACAGACGGACAGATGGACAGATGGACAGTCTTGAGCACTGTCCTACTGTCCATCCGTCCAGCTGTCCATCTTCGGAGACTCGCATGACTTCGTTCTTGCTCGCAGCGCTCGCGCTCCAGGAGGCCCCCGTGGCCGGTCCGCTCACGGTCGAGGGCGGGCTGATGTTCTGGACCATCGTGATCTTCGCGCTGCTGGTGGCCGTGCTCTGGAAGTTCGCGTGGCCCCAGATTCTTGGCGCCGTCGAGGCGCGCGAGAAGGCGCTCGAGACCCAGATCGCCGAGGCCGCGCGAAACCGCGAGGAATCGGCCAGGGTGCTGGAGGAGCAGAAGAAGCTCCTCGCCGATGCGCGCGCCCAGGCGCACCAGCTGATCAACGAGGCCCAGGGCGCGGCCGACAAGGAGCGCGCGCTGATGCTCGAGAAGGCCCGCGAGGAGCAGGAAGAACTGCTGGCCCGTGCGCGCCGCGAGCTCGAGGACGAGCGGCAGCGTGCCGTGGCCGAGCTTCGCCGCGAGGCGGTGGATCTCTCCCTGGCTGCCGCGGGCCGTCTCATCCGCCAGCGGCTCGACAGCGACGCCGACCGCAAGCTGGTCAGCGATTACCTGGCCACGCTGGAGCCCCAGCATTGAGGGCGCCGGCTGTCGCCCGTAACTACGCCGAGGCGCTGTTCACGCTGGGTGAGCACAGCGGCCGCACGGCGGAATACGCCGAGCTGATTCGCGCGGTGGCTGACGCGGTGGGCGGGTCCCCAGAGGCCGAAGCGGTGCTGGTGTCACCGCGGATTACCAAGACCGCCAAGGCGGCACTGCTGGCGCGGGCGCTGCCCGATGCCCCACGCGACTTTGTCCTGTTCCTGCAGGCGGTGGTGCGCCGGGGGCGCCAGGGACTCTTCGGCGAAATCGCCGATGCCTATCAGGCCGAGCTCGACGTGAAGCTCAACCGGGTGCGGGCGGCGGTCGTGGTGGCGCGGGAGCCCAATGAGCAGATGCGGGACCACATCCGGGCCGCGCTGGCCCAGGCCCTCGGCAAGGATGTGGTACCCGAGTTCTCGGTTGATCCCGACATCCTGGGCGGCACCATCGTCCGCGTGGGCGAGCGAGTGTACGACGGTTCGGTGCGGCGTCGGATGACGCGGTTGCGGAGGCAGCTGATTGGGAGTTAAGAGTTGAGAGTTAAGAGTTGAGAGGCTGAAACCGAGGGGCTCGCGGACGTCGCGGCCCCTCGCCTATTTGGGGTTATCTTTCTTTCCCTCAACTCTCAACTCTTAACTCTCAGCTCCCAGCCATGCTCCCTCTTCTGCTCCTCGCCGCCATCATCCAGCAGCCAGTCCAGGCCGGCCCCCGGACTCCCTACTGGCAGCAGCACGTGGCCTACGACATCACGGCCCGGCTCGACGAACGCATCGGCGTCCTTGGCGGCACGGAGCAGATCCGCTACACCAACAACTCGCCTGACACGCTGACGTCGTTTGCGCTCCACCTGCACCTGAATGCCTTCCGGCCGGGCTCACGCTGGTCGGATGCCGATTCGGTGGAAGGCCGGCGGCGATTCAACGACCTGAAGGATCCGGACTACGGCTTCAATCACGTGCGCAACGTGCGCCTCATGGGCCAGCCGGTCGAGGCCATTTATCCGTTCGCGCCCGACAGCACCATCGTGCGTTTCATGCTGCCCGAGCCGCTCGCGCCAGGCGCTTCCATGGACATCAGCATGGACTGGGACGCCCGTCCCTCGACCGTGCCGCGACGGCAGGGGCGCCGAGGGCGGCATTTCGATTTTGCGCAGTGGTATCCCAAGGTGGTGGTCTATGACCGCTACGGCTGGGAAGAGCACCCGCTCTATCCGGCGGGCGAGTTCTACGGCGAGTTTGGCTCGTTCACGGTGCGGCTCGATGTGCCGGAGGACCAGGTGGTGGGCGCCACCGGCGTGCCGGTCTGCGGCGATCCCGGCTGGGAACGCGCCAACCAGCTCAAGGACTCGCCGGTCGAGTACCAGCGAGACTTCTACGGTTCGGCGACGACGGCCCTGCGCGACCAGTGCGCACCGACCTCGAATGGGCGCAAGCACCTCATCTGGTATGCCGACGATGTGCACCACTTTGCCATGTCGATGGCGCCCGACTATCGCTATGAGGGCGGGCGCTACAATGACGTGGCGGTGCATGTGCTTTACCAGCCGGGCGACGAAAAGAGCTGGGGCAATGGGGTGGCGGTGAAGCGCACCGAGACTGCCCTTGGCTGGCTCGATTCGCTCTATGGCAAGTTCGCCTGGCCCCAGATCACCAACGTGCACCGGATCGAGGGCGGGGGGACCGAGTTCCCCATGATGATCCACAATGGGTCGGCGGGCCAGGGGCTCATCGTCCACGAGCTGGGGCACAACTACACCATGGGCATCCTCGCCAACAACGAGTGGCGCGAGGGATTCCTGGACGAGGGCTTCACCAGCTTCCAGTCGGCGTGGTTCGCGGAAGTGCAGTCGGGGCAGTCGCAGTGGCCGGGGACGGAGCAGTTCATCCTCAACCTTGATCTGGACGGGATGAGCGAGCCGGCCAGCCTGGTGAGCGACAAGTACCGGGACTTCACCAGCTATAACATCGCCATCTACACGCGCGGGCAGATGTTCTATGAATTCCTGCGCTACATCGTGGGTGACGACACGATGCGGGAGATCCTCCGCACCTTCTACCAGCGCTGGCAGCTGAAGCACGTGGACGAGGCCGCCTTCCGTGATGTGGCCGAAGAGGTGTCAGGGATGGATCTCTCCACCTTCTTTGGCCAGTGGCTGCACGGGACGCCGCTCTACGATTACGGCATCGGGCGGGTGAAGCGTGATCGCCAAATGGATGGGTCCTGGCGCACGCGGGTGGAAGTCGTCCGGCATGAGGAAGGCCGGCTGCCGGTGGAAGTCGCCGTGATCGCCGGCAGCGATACGGTGGTAAAGCGGGTGGACGGGCTCGCCGCGAAGGAGTGGGTGGAAGTGACCACGGCGGCGAAGCCGTCGGCCATCCGCCTGGACCCGCGAGTCCGCACCCACGACTGGAACATGCTCAACAACGAGCGGCATTACGGCGTGACGCTCAAGTCGCTCATCGCGGGACCGGGGCCGGTGAAGCTGGGCGTGGACCAGTTCTTCTCGCAACCGGTCTATCGCGACCAGCTCGCCATGAGCTTTGCACCCACCGTGTGGTACAACTCGACGGGCGGTATCACGCTTGGCCTGCGCGAGCGCAGCAATTATCTCGGCCGCTTCATGCAGAACGAGACGCAGTACTCGATGGGCACCGGCTGGGCCAATGAGGAAAACGCGGACCAGATCGATCCCGACATCGCGATGCGGATCCGGAATCCCACGTTCTTGCGGGCGCCCGGCCTCTCGATTCTCGCGGAAGGGATGCACGTGGAAGGCCGCGGTGCAGCGCGCATCGGCGCCGACTGGAACCTCAACCGGTCGCTGCAGAGCCGCACCATCCATACGGTCGGCCTGCAGGCCCAGTGGGTGGGGGTGACTGACCCCGCCTATCTCGAACCTGGCGCGTACAGCGACGGCGGGTCCGGCGAACTCGAAGCGCACGCTGGCGTCACGACGCAGGCGGGACAATGGTCGCTGGGCCTCCACACCAGTGTTGCCGGCGGCGGAGCCTACCAGCATCCCGCGCTCGGCGCGCCCGCGGGAACCGGCAGCCAGCTCGGTGCATACTTCCGCGGTTCCATTCAAGCCACTGCGCGCCGGCCACTCGCTCGACTCCTGACCCTCGACGCTCGACTCTTTGCAGGCACCTTCGCGACCAAGGGTCCCGAAATCCGCCAGCGGCAGTTCTTCCTCGCGGGCGCCGGCCCGTATGCGCAACTCTGGAATCCGTTCACGCGCTCGCGCGGCTCGCTCTTCCGGCAGGAGGATATCCACTATCACGTGCCGGGTGATGGCAACGTGCGCGGGCTCGACCACAATCTCGCCGCGCCTGATGTCATCGCGCTCAACCTGGAGCTCGCTGCCCAGCTCTATGGCCGTCGAGGCGGCGGGCTTTTCCGCAACGTGTCGCTGGCGCTCTTCGGCGATGGCGCGCTGGCCGATGGCGACCTCGCCGATCCGGTCACCGGACACATGCGGCTCACTGGCGACGCGGGCGTCGGCATTCGCGCCAGCCACCGGATCGGGCAGACCAGCTTCCAGACCCGGGTGGATTTCCCGCTCTGGGTGGACCGGGAAGAACTGGCCGATGATCGCGATACGCTCGAACCCGTGGCATTTCGCTGGACATTCAGTTTTGAGCCGGCGTGGTGATGGTCAACGGTCAACGGTCAACGGTCAACGGTCGACTGTTGACCGTAGACCGTAGACCCGCGCCCTGACGCTCACCTGCGCAACGATGATCGACAACGACCGCCGCACCCTCTTCCGCTCCGCCATCGAGAAATGGCTGGGCAACGTGCTGGACCACACCGAAGATCGGGTGGTGGCCACGCGCTACATGCGGCCGCCGGGTGCCCTGCCGGAGATCGGTTTCCTGGCCGCGTGCACCCGCTGTGGCGCCTGCACCGATGTCTGCCCTCCGCACGCCATCGTGACGGTGCGTTCCAAGGGCGGGCTCGCAGCCGGGACCCCTTACATTGATCCCAAGGTGCAGCCGTGCATCGCCTGTCCGGACATGCCGTGCGTCACGGCCTGCCCAACCGGCGCGCTGACGGCGCCGGAGCAGGGCTGGTCGGGGTACCGGCTGGCGGAGCTCTCCTTCCGGCCCGATCGGTGCATAACCTTCCAGGGCAGCGCGTGCCGAGTGTGCGCCGATGCCTGTCCCGTGGGCGAGGCGGCGCTGGTCATCGATGCGCAGGGGCACCCAAGTATCCACCGGGAAGGGTGTGTGGGGTGCGGTGTCTGCGTCCAGGCGTGTGTCACCACGCCGTCGTCCTTTGAACTCACGCTGGCGGAGGGGTGATGCCGGAGGTGCCGTACCGGGTGGAGAAGCCGTGGGGCCATGAACTGATCTGGGCCCGGGCCGGGAGCTACGTGGGCAAGCTGCTGCACGTGAAGGCGGGACACGTCCTCTCGCTGCAATATCACAACAAGAAGGACGAAACCATGCACGTGCTCAGCGGCGAGCTCATTCTCCGCACCATGGACGGCGACACGCTCACGGCTCGTCCCTTCCGCACGGGCGAGAGCGTACACATTCCGGCCAGGCTGGTGCACCAGATCGAGGCGGTGGTGGACAGCGACGTGCTCGAGGCCTCGACGCCCGAGCTCGATGACCTCGTCCGCCTCGAAGACCGGTACGGAAGGAGCTGACGCGTCATGCAGGTCATCATCCCCCTGGCGGGCAAGGGCACTCGGCTCCGTCCTCACACGCACCTGACGCCCAAGCCGATGCTGCGTGTGGCGGGGCGGCCGGTCATGGACTGGGTCATGGACCGGCTCGACGGGCTCGAGGTCGAGGAGCTGATCTTCATCACCGGCCACCTCAAGGAGCAGGTGGAGCAGTACGCGCGGAGCCGCTACCGCTGGCCCTCGCGCTTCATCGAGCAGACGGTGCAGGACGGGACCGCCGGCGCCGTCAACCTTGCGCGTCCGCACGTGCACGGCCCCGTGCTCATCGTCTTCGTGGACACGGTCTTCGAGGCAGACCTCACGCTGGTGAACCGGACCGACGCCGACGGCATCATCTGGGCCAAGGAAGTCGAGGACTACCAGCGCTTCGGCGTGGTGGTCACCGACGACAAGGGCTACATGACGAAGATCGTCGAGAAGCCGTCGGAACCGATCTCCCGGCTCGCCAACATCGGACTTTATTTCATTCGCGATACCGCGGCGCTCTGGGCCGGGGTGGATCATGTGCTGGAGTCGCCGGCCAACAAGGGCGAGTATTACCTCACCGACGCGTTCCAGCACATGATCGAGCAGGGTCGCCGCATCCTCACCGCGGAGGTGGGCGGCTGGTATGACTGTGGCAAGCTCGACACGCTGCTCGAAACCAACGAAATCCTGCTCCGGAAAGGCCGGGCCCATCATCGCGAGTATCCCGGCGTCACCATCCACGATCCCGTGCTGATCGAGGACGACGTGCAGATCGAGTCGAGCACCATCGGCCCGAACGTGACCATCGAGTCCGGCTCGCGCATTCGCGGCAGCCAGTTGAGTCACATCATCACCGGCCGTGACTGTGCCATCGTCAATTCCCGGCTCAGCCATTCGATGCTGGGCAACGGCGTCGCGATCGAGGGGCTCAACGGGTCCGCGTCGCTTGGCGACCATTCGGAAGTCCGGACCCGCTGACCGATGAGCTCCGTGGATGATCTCTGCCGCTCCTATCTGGACCTCAAGTGGCACCTGGATCCATCCGACGCGAGCAGCGATGGCGTGGCGGCCCAGGACGGCCGGCTCGGCAGCTTCGACCTCGAATCCATGCGAGCGCACCTGGCGGCGTTCCGGTCGCTCGAGGGCGCCATCGAAGAACTCGAGCCGCCGGATCTTGCCAGCGAGATTGACCGCACCGCCCTGCTCGATGACCTCCGCACGCTCGTGTTCCGGTTTGAGCATGAGCGGCCGCATGTGCGGAACCCCAATTTCTGGCTCACCCATCTCTTCGAGGGCATCTTCACCCTGCTCGTACGGCAGGGCCCCCTGGTCGAGCGCGCGCCGGCGGCGCTCGATCGGCTCAAGGCCGCGCCAGCGTTCCTGGCGCAGGCGGCTGCGACGCTGAAGGAGCCACCCCTCGTGTTCGTGGACTCCGCACTCGCGGCGCTCGGCGGGGGCGGGGAGCTGATCGCGCGCGCCGTGAGCGCGCTCGGCGACGCCGCGCCCGGCATGGCCGGCGAGTTCGAGGCTGCCGGCCGCGAGGCACTCCAGGCGCTCACCGGCTTCGGCCGGGCATTGGGGACCGAGATCCTGCCTTCGGACGATCCGCGCGCGTATGCGGTGGGCGAGGAGCAGTTCGAGCGCCGCCTGCATCACGAGCATGCCATCCGGGGCGGCGCGCCGGAGCTCTGGCGCTACGGGATGCACCTGATCGAGGAAACCGAGGAGCGCCTGAAGGCGACGGCTCGGCGGCTCGACGGTTCCACCGACTGGCGCAGCCAGCTCGAACGGCTTCGGCAGTCGGCGCCCGCGAGCGACGTACTGAGCGCCTACCGCGAGGAGGGAGAGCGGGCCCGCCGGTTCATGGAGGAGTGCGCCCTCGTTCCCGCCACCACCGTACCGCTCGAGATCATCCCGACGCCGGCATTTCTCCAGTCCCTCGTGCCGTTCGCGGCCTACCAGCCGCCGCCGGTCGAACTGGGCGGCCCCGGCCTGTTCTTCGTGACGCCACCATCGGACGGCACCGTCGCGGTGCAGTGCGTGCATGAAATTCCGTCCATCGTGGTGCACGAGGCCTACCCGGGCCACCATGTGCAGGTCACCGCGGCCCAGGCGCTCCGCTCGGAGGTGCGCCGTCACGTGCGCACGCCGGTGAACGTGGAGGGCTGGGCGCTCTATGCGGAACATCTCATGTTCGAGGGCGGCTACTTCGCCACGCCGGAAGCGCAGCTCTTCCACCTCAACGACCTGCTCTGGCGGGCGGTGCGGATCATCGTGGACGTGGGCCTGCACACGCGGGACATGACGCCGGGCGACGCGGTGAACCGGATGACCGACACGCTCCCGATGGAGCGCCGGAAGGCCGAGGCCGAAGTCCGGCGGTACTGCGCCATGCCCACGTATCAGCTGTCGTATGCCATCGGCCGGCGTGACCTGCTCGCGCTTCGCGACGCGTGGCGTGGGCGCGCCGGCGCGTCCGCGCCGCTCGCCGATTTTCACCGCGAGCTGTTCAGCTACGGCGGACTGCCCTTTGCGCTGGCGCGCTGGGGCATGGGGCTCGACGGATGAAGATCACCGTGCTCACCTCGGTCGAAACGGTGCGACCCACGCAGGACGACCTGGACGTGGTCGTCTCCCAGGTGGTGCGGGCCCTCCGGAAGCTGGGACACAGCGTCTCGGTGCTGCCCCTCTTCAGCGATGTGCCCGAGTTCATCAAGGGGCTGTCGCGCCGGAAGCCGGAGCTGGTCTTCAACATGGCCGAGATGTTCGGCGACAGCGTGATGGGCGACATGCTGGTGGCGGCACTGCTGGAGACGCAGGAGGTGCGCTACACCGGCGGTGGCCCGGGCGACCTGTACCTGAGCCAGGACAAGGGGCTGAGCAAGAAGCTGCTGGACTACGAAGGGATCCTGTACCCGCGGTTCGCCGTGTTCTCGCAATCAGAGGGATTCGAGACCGGCGGCAACCTCCGCATGCCGCTCTTCGTCAAGCCGCTCCGCGCCGACGCATCCATCGGCATCGCCGCCAACTCGCTGGTGCATGACACGGGCGCGCTGATGAAGCGGGTCGCCGCCATCCACCGCGACCTCAACGATGCCGCCCTCGCCGAGGAGTACATCGAGGGGCGCGAGTTCTACGTCGGCATCCTCGGCAACAACAAGCCGCTTGCCATGCCGCCGGTGGAAGTGGACTTCACCGGTTTCCCCGAGGACCAGCCCAAGATCCTCGACAGCCGGGCCAAGTGGAACATCCGGAGCCGGGAATACAAGGGCACCAACAGTGTCATCGCGGAACTGCCCGATGAGCTGCGGGCCAAGCTCATCAAGGTCTCGCTGGATGCGTATCGGGCGCTTCGCGTGCGCGACTACGGCCGCGTGGACCTCCGGCTCACCGGCACCGGCGAGATCTACGTGCTGGAGGTGAACGCGAGCTGTTACCTGGAGGAAACCGCGGAGTTCGCGATGGCGGCGCGCGCGGCGGGAATGAGCTTCGAGGAGATGATCGGGAAGATCGTGGACGCGGCGCTCGAGCGTTACGGCAAGTAGGCCCCGCGGTGGATGAAGTTCATCGCGAGCGCCGTGACGAACGTGGTGATGGCCACCCGCGCCTGCTCCTCGCGTGACGCATCGTAACCCAGCCCCAGCGTGGTGGCGCGCTCGGCGAGGTGCCGGACCAGGAGACTGGTGCGCTCCGGAAAGTGTCCCGTCCAGCGGAAGACACTGCTCATGAGGTCGCGTTCCAGCCGTCGCAGCAGCGTCGCCGCCGGCATCAGCGGATGCTCCGCGTCGGCCTGGCGACGGCTGAAGTCGCGAAAGATGGCGCGCAACGCGCCGTCGATGCCCGGCGGCAGCTCATCACGAAGATCTTCGGCGTCGTCGTAGAAATCTTCCAGCGTGTAGGCGATTTCGGCCACATCTTCATCGAGCGCGTCGTCCGTCACGATCGGTGCCGTGTCGCGCACCTGCGCGATGATCCGGTCGCAGTAATTGAGCTTGGCGAGCGCCACCGGCCAGGCGCGATAATCGGCGTGCCAGTCGAGGCCCGGCGTCATCCACACGGCAAAGGTCTCCGACCAGTCTTCGTCGGGATGCTTCTGGGCATACCAGCCGGGGAGATGGCGCACGTGACGCCGACTGAAGGGCTGCGGCGTGTAGTCGTCCTCGTACGGCTGGCTGATGGAGCCGAACAGCTTGACCCATTCTTCCATATCATAGAGCCGGTAGGCGTAGTTCATGACGTGTCCCATCTCGTGCCGGAGATAGCGGAGCACGTCCTCGCGGTCGAGCCCTTCGATCACGCCCACCCGCTCGCGATGGAGCTTCATCAGCTCCGGGTCGGCGAGATAAAACGGGATGGCGATGGAGATGGTCTCGAACGGCACGCCCCATTCGGATGAGAGATAGAAGCGCGGGCGCAGCCGGATGCCGCGCGCATCGAGTTCGCGCAGGAAATCCGCGAC
The DNA here is from genome assembly GCA_035708725.1 of Gemmatimonadales bacterium. Lineage (GTDB taxonomy): Bacteria > Gemmatimonadota > Gemmatimonadetes > Gemmatimonadales > GWC2-71-9 > CAMLHP01. The sequence continues at coordinate 12,187 of DASTFH010000031.1, forward strand.
AATCGGCTCGAGCCGGGTCCCCCCGATGGTGAGGCCGAGGTCCCGGATGGGAGTGTCCCAGAGGTTGGTTTCCTGGAAGGTCAACTGGGTCTGATCCATGGCGAAAAATAGTCGGGATGGGCAAGGCGGGCGGGACGGGCAGGTTGTGGTCCCCAGGCCGGTGCGCGGGCTCGGGTTCGTTTCATTATTTAACGACTTTGCCAGCGAGATGGTCTACCCGGTCCTCCCCGCGTTCGTGCTCACGCTTGGTGGCGGGGCGGTAGCCTTGGGGGCGCTGGATGGGGCGGCAGACCTCACCTCCGCGGCTCTCAAGTGGGTGAGCGGGCGGCTCTCCGACCGACCGGGCTGGCGCAAGCCGCTGATCCTGGGCGGCTACCTGAGTGCCGTGCTCATCCGGCCGCTCATTGCCGTAGCGAGTGCCGCCTGGCAGGTGATCGGCTTCCGGGTGGTGGACCGGATCGGGAAGGGACTCCGGACACCGCCGAGAGACGCGCTGATTGCCGACCTTACGCCAGCAGCGTCGCGGGGCCGGGCGTTTGGCTTCCATCGTGCGGCCGACCACTTTGGCGCGGTACTCGGTTCGCTTGCCGCCTGGGCCCTGCTCGAGCGCGGTATCGATGTGCACCGGGTCATCGAACTCAGCCTGCTGCCGGGCCTGGTGGCGTTTCTGGTTCTCGCCGTGGTGCTTCGAAGCGTGCGGACGCAGGAGACGCAGCCCGCGGGAAAGTCGGAGGCGACGGGCCGGGTCTTCTGGACGCCCGTGCTCGTCCTGGCGTTCGTGGTGCTGGCACGGATGCCGGAGGCGCTGCTGCTGCTCCGGCTTCAGAACGCCGGTGTCGCAGTTGCCGTGATTCCACTGGTCTGGGCAGGGTTACACGTGGTCAGGACGGCCGCGAGCTACCCCGGCGGCGTCTTGGCCGACCGTGTGGGTGCCAAATGGAGCGTGGCGATTGCCGGCGTCCTCGCGGCCATGGTCATGGCTGGGTTCGCACTGGAGCTGAGTGAAGCGGCGGCTATCATCGTGATGCTGGCGTTCGGATTGGTCGCCGGTTTTTCCGAGCCCGCCGAGCGAGCGCTGGTCTCTCGTCTGTCACCCAACACGCTGGGCCGAGGCTTTGGTGCCTATCACGCGGTCGTGGGCGGTGCGGCGCTGCCGGCGGCACTGATCTTCGGATTCCTGATGCAGCGTGAGGGGAATGCGCTGGCTTTTGGGGTATCCGCGGGGGCGCTGGTGGTGGCGGTGGGGGTGTGGATTGGGGTGAGCGCGGAGCGCTGAGCGCGTTGCGCAATGCGCTGTGCTCTGAAGCGAGCGGGCCACGGCGCCGGAGGGCGCGTCAGTGAGCGGCGGCCCGAGTTACCAGCTTGCCGTTGAAGCGAACTGCAGCGCCCGGAGGCACGGCGCCCGCGAGCGAAGCAATTCTGGTGCTCGCCAAGAGAGTGATACGCGTGGCGTCAGGCGTACCAGCATCGGGGTGGAGCGGGGTGGTATCGGTCGTGCCTTCGTCGAGGCCGCCCCGATGCTGGTGAAGGTAAAGTGGATTCCGAGAAACTTTGAGCAAGCAGACTCACTCAAGGATTCCAGATGCGTCAGATCATCAGCGTGCTGCTGCTCTGCGTACCAGCAGCACTTCCTGCCCAACAGCCCTGGCAAGCATTCACCCGGCAACTCGACTCCCTCGCCCGCACCGATGGCGTGGTCGGCTGGAGCGCAGTGATGGTGGAGAATGGCAAGATCACGGCGCGCGATGACCAGGGCTGGGCGGATCGCGAATCGAAGCTGCGGGTGGGCCCGGGCGTCGTCTTCCACTACGGCTCCATAACCAAAACGCTCACCGCGATCGCGATCATGCAGCTCGCCGAGCAGAAGCTGATCGGGCTGGATGATCCGATCGTGCAGTACGTGCCGGAGCTTCGGCGGGTGCATGATCCCTACGGTTCCATCGACAGCGTCACCATCCGCATGCTGCTCTCGCACGGCAGCGGCTTCCAGAATCCCACATTCCCCTGGCGACGCTACGAGAGCTGGGAGCCGTTCGAGCCCACCGAATGGTCCCAGCTGGTGGGCATGATGCCGTACATGGCCCTGCGATTCCCGCCCGGCTCGCGCTACGGATATTCCAATCCCGGCTATGTCTTTCTTGCCCAGGTTGTCGAACGCGTCACCGGCGACCCCTGGGAAGGTTACGTCCACAAGAACATCTTCCAGCCGCTGGGACTGACGGAGAGTTTCTTCCGGCATTCGCCCTGGTATCTGGCAGCGCGCCGCTCCGGCAATTACACCGTCCAGCGCGACAGCGCCTCCGGGCGGGACTCGGCGCTCGCCAATGCCCGCGAGTTTGATCCAGGCATCACCGTCCCCAACAGCGGCTGGAACGCGCCGCTTCGGGATCTTGCCACCTACATCGGCGTGCTCTCCGCGATCGCGGAGGGCGACACGGTATGGTCGCACAAGCTTCTTCCCACCTCGGCGCTCCGTGCCATGTGGGAACCCAGGTACCGCATCTCCGGCAACGAGTACAACGCCGGCAGCGACAACTGGATGGGGATGGGCTTCTTCGTCTACCATCGTGGCAAGAGCACCATCGTGGGGCACACAGGTTATCAGGCGGGCTTCCGCTCGCTGCTCTTCCTCAATCCCGCGACGGGACGAGCCGTGATCGCGGTACTCAATTCCGACAACAGCGCGGACGACCGTGCCTCTGGCGAGCGGCTGCACCTGATCGAGGAGGCGGCGCTGAGAGCGGTGGAATGACTGGATGGGCGAGATGGGCTGGATGGGCAAGTGATGTGGAGAAGACTTCTGCCAGCCCATCCTGCCCCTCCAGCCCATCTCGCCCATCCTGAAAGCCGCCTTGCTCGCCTTGCCGCGCTGCCGTACGTTCACCCCCATGCTGCCACCTCAATTCGGCTTCGGCCAGCAGCCCGACTGGGAAGGGGATGCCCCCGAGTCCCGGGGCACGGCACTCGCCGAACCGCAGCCCCAACCCATTATCCCCAAGGGATTCCGGGGAAAGACTGCCATTGTGACGGGCGGTGCCACCGGCCTGGGCCGGGCCGTGGCCCACGAGTTTGCCCGGCTCGGCTGCAACGTCGCCTTCTGCTATGTGAACCTGCCCGGGCGCGACGTGACGGAGCAGGCCCTCCTGACCGAGACGTCGCTCAGCAGCTTCGGGGTCGGGATCTTCGCCGCCAAGTGCGATGTGCGTGATCGCGACGCGGTCGAGGCCTTCGTTGCAGCCGTGAAGAAGAAGCACGGCGCCGTTCATTACCTGGTGAACAACGCCGGCATTGCCAATGACGGCGCCCTCTGGCGGCTCTCCGAGCACGCCTGGCGCGAAGTGGTGGATACCAATCTCACCGGCACATTTCACTGCATTCGCGCCGTGGCACCCACCTTCCGCGAGCAGCGCTGGGGCAAGGTGGTCAACATCAGCGCGCACCAGACGCTGCGGCCAGGCTTTGGCGTGGCCAACTACGCCGCGAGCAAGGCCGCGGTTGAGGGCCTCACCCGCGCCGCCGCGGTCGAACTTGGTCCCGCCAACGTGAACGTCAACGCGGTCGCTCCCGGCTTCATTCGCACCGAGCGGATGAGCATGCTGCCCACCGAGGTGGTGGACAAGGCGCGGAAGCACAGCGTCCTCGGCCGGCTGGCCGAGCCTGAAGACGTCGCCCGCGTCGTCAGCTTTCTCTGTTCCGACTCCGCCCGCCACATCACCGGCCAGACGCTGGTAGTGGATGGGGGGATTTCGCTGGAATAGCCGGCCGGACGGTTGGACGGCTAGACGGCTAGGTCTTACCTTCGCGTTCCAGCCGTCTAACCGTCTAACCGTCTAACCGTCTAACCGTCTAACCTTCTCTCCTGATTACTTTTCCCCCATGCACCGTCCTCACCACCTGCTCCTGGCCACACTCGTGCTCGCGGCGGCCGCGCCGCTCCATGCCCAGGAGAGCAAGTACGAGAACCACCAGCTCAGCGTGATGCCGCTGGCTGGGCAGAAGATCGCCATCCTGCCCATCACCTACGTGGTGGCCGATCCGGCCGTCACGGCCGACAGCGCCTGGCTGCCGTGGAGTGACCGGGTGCCGGCGCTCCGCCGAGCCGATTCGCTGGTGGACGCCGAGCTGGTGGCGCGGTCGCCTGAAATCAACTGGGTGCTGCCGCCTGAACTCCGGAAGATTTCCCGCCGTGCCGGCGGCATGCTCGCCAGTCCGGACGAAATGGGCCAGGCGATGCTCCGGAACGAACGGCTCAAGGAAGTGCCCGACAATCTCGCCGCGCCGCTCCGGAAATTTGTTGCGCTGGCCGGTGGGCGCATGGTCCTGGTCCCCGCGGCACTGGGATTTTCCCGCGAGCCCGATGGGAACTGGCGTGCCGATCTTTCGCTGGTCCTCGTGGATTCCCGGAGGGCATCGGTCGTCTGGCGCTCGCTTGCCGTGGGACGCGGGACCACGCCTGACATCGCGGCCCAGCGCGCCGCGGCTGCCGTCTTTCCCTGAGACTTCCCGACATGGCATTTGACGTTACCCTCATTCCCGGCGATGGCATCGGACCCGAGATCACCGAGGCGACTGTCGCGGCGCTGGAGGCGACCGGGGCCGCCTTCGCGTGGGACGGCCAGGTTGGCGGCATGGCGGCAGTCGAGGCGACTGGAACGCCGCTCCCGGACGCCACGATCGCCAGCATCCGTCGCACAGGTGTGGCGCTCAAGGGCCCGCTCACCACGCCGGTAGGCGAGGGCTATCGCTCGGTCAACGTGGGGCTCCGGAAGGAATTCCAGCTCTACGCCAATATCCGGCCCACGTACACCATTGTGCCGGGCGGGCGCTTCGAGAATGTGGACATTGTACTGGTACGCGAGAACCTCGAAGGGCTCTACGTCGGCATCGAGCATTATGTGCCTGTGGGTGACGACCCCAGGGCGGTCGCCGAGTCCCTCGCGATCGTCACGCGGGTGGGGTGCGAGCGGATCGTGCGGCACGCCTTCGAGTACGCGCTGGCGCACGGACGACGGAAGGTCACGTTCGTCCACAAGGCCAATATCCTCAAGGCGGCGAGCGGACTCTTTCTGGACTCGGCCCGGAAGATCGCCAGGGACTACGAGGGCCGGGTCGAGTCGAACGATCTCATTATTGACAATGCGGCGATGCAGCTGGTCATGCGTCCCGAGCAGTTCGATGTCATCGTGACCACCAACATGTTCGGGGACATCCTGAGCGACCTTATCTCGGGACTCGCCGGCGGGCTGGGGCTGGCGCCCGGCGCCAACATCGGGAAGAATGCGGCCATCTTCGAGGCGGTGCATGGCAGCGCGCCCGACATTGCGGGGAAGGGCGTGGCCAACCCCTCGGCGCTCATGCTGGCCGGCGCCATGATGCTGGACCATCTGGGCGAGACGGAACGCGCAGGTCGCCTCCGCGCCGCCGTCGAACAGACGATCGTCGCCGATAATATCCGCACCCGCGATCTTGGCGGCACCGCCACGACGAAGGAGTTCGGCCGTGCAGTTACCCAGCGGCTTCGCTGAGGTTCCCTGCGCCCGCTGCGGGACGTTCGTCAAGGGCATCCAGATCGGTGAGCTCTGTCCCGATTGCCGGCGCCAGCGCGTCCTGCGTGCAAGCCGGTACGCCCGGATCATCTCCCTCGCGGTGACCGCGAGTTTCGCGCTTTATGTCGTGACTCGCACCCCACTTTCACGCACTGGCCGCCTGTGGCTCGCTGCCGGCGCCATCATCATCTACTTCGTTACCCGCAAGGTCGCGTACGGTGCGCTGATGCGGCACCTGCCCGGCTGACTGCCAGAGGTCCTCATGCCCCGAACGCAACTCCTGCTCGCCGCCCTCGCGCTCGCGAGCGCCGCGCCGCTCTCCGCCCAGCAGAGCCTCACCATCTATAACGACGGCCGCGTGCTCATGCGGCAGGCATTCGACGTGAAGGTGCCGAGCGGCGACTCGCGCGCATCCGTGAACATCGGGGTGGCTGATCCCGCCTCGGTGGTTGCGCTCGAGCCGGGTGTGCGCATCACCCACGCCGTCTTCGAGGGAGTGCTCTCGGAGGGCGACGTGATGCGCCGGGCGGTGGGGAAGGAGATCCGCTTCGTGACCACGCGTCCGTCCGCGGCCGGCGCAGTGCCCGACACCATCCGCGCGACGGTACTCAGCGCGGACCCCCTGCGGCTCAAGCTGCCCGACGGCTCGATCACGTTCAGCATGCCCGGTCAGGCACTGTATCCCGCGGAACTCGCGGGTGGCGAGCCCACGCTGGCGCTGGAGCTTTCGAGCAAGTCGGCGCTCGACCGGCTCCGGCTCGGCTACTTCACTGGCGGCGCCCGGTGGAGCGCGGGCTACGCCGTGATCCTGGACAGGGGCAGCGCGCGCGTAAGTGGCACGGCGGCACTCAGCTCCGACGCGCTCGCCGTGCAGGACGCCGATGTCCAGCTCCTGGCCGGTGACGTCGGCACGGCGGTATCGGCTCCCCAGCCGCCGCGGCCGCTTTATGCACGGGCAGAGGCCGCAAAGGCGGCAGATGCTGTCGGGGCCGCGGAGCAGCGGGTGGGCGAATTCCACCTCTACACGCTCGCGGGCAAGCAGACGCTCAAGCCGGGCCAGACCACGCTGGCGTCGCTGTTCGCGCCCGCGGTCACGCCCTATGAGAAGCTGTTCCTGGTGCGCGGGTCCATTCCGTACTGGGGCTACCTGCCGCAGACGGGTGACGAGGGCGATGTGCCGGTGAGCATCGCCTACACCCTCAAGCGCGAGCGGAAGACGTCCTTCGGCGAGACGCCGCTGCCGGCGGGTGTCGCACGGGTCTATCAGGCGGACGATGCGGGCCAGCTGCAGCTGGTGGGCGAGGCCGCCGTGGATCATACGCCCGCGGGGGAAGACCTTCGTCTCGATGCCGGCACGGCCTTTGACCTCACGGCCAAGCGGGTGCAGACGTCGTACACCACCCGTCGCGACAGTACCCGGGGGACGTGGCGCACCACTGCCACCGCCGACTATCGCGTCACGATCAGCAATGCGACCGATTCCGCGGTCACCGTGGTGGTGGAGGAGCGGCGCGCGGGCGAGTGGGCCATCGTGTCGAGCAGCGTTCCGGCCGAGAAAATTTCCTCTACTGCCACACGCTTCAGCGTGAAGGTACCCGCCAGGGGAGAGGCGGCGCTCACCTACCGGGTGCGGGCCGTCTGGTGACGATTACGCTGCTCCATCTCTCCGACGTCCACTATGGGGTGGACGCCCAGCTCGATCAGCTGGAAGCGATCGAGGGGGTGACAGCGGAGCTCAAGCCCGGTGCGGTAGTGCTCTCGGGAGACCTCTCCCAGCGCGCACGCCACGGGGAATTCCAGGCGGCCCATGCGCTGCTCAAGCGCATGAGCGAAACGGCCCCGACGCTCGTGGTGCCCGGCAACCACGACGTGCAGTGGTGGAAGAGCCCGCTGCACCTCCTGGGCACCGAGCGTCTCTTCACCAAGTACCGGCGCTGGTTTGGCCAGAATCTCACTCCGACGCTGGAGATTCCAGGCGCGCTGATCGCCGGGGCGCTCACGGCCTGGGGAGTGGCTCCCGGTTCCATGACGTGGAACCTGCGGGACCTCGCGGTCAAGGGCCATCTGCCGAGATCGGAAACGACGCGGGTGAAGGCCATCTTTGCGCAGGCGCCCGCGGACGCGGCGCGCGTGCTGGTGATGCACCACAACGTGCTGCGCGGCGGCATTTCGGAGCGGATGGGGCTTGCCCACTACAGCGACGCCCAGCGGCGGATCGCCGAGACCGGTGCGGACGTGGTCTTGTGCGGCCACGACCACCAGGAAGGCGCGGGGCAGGTGGGGAACGTCGTGGCCATCAGCACGGCAGGCACGCACACGTCGCGCACGCGCGGCGGTCGCCCCAGCGTCTTCAATGTCGTGACCATCAAGCCCACCAGCGTCGAGATCCAGCATTATCGCTGGGAGGCGGACCGGCGCGGATTCGTCCCCTCCGACCGTCACAGCTTTGCCCGGCGCAAGGGGGAGGCGGCGGTGTCGGTGGCGGGAGGCGGGGGAGCGTTGTGACGGGAGTGGCAGGATGGGCGGGATGGGCAAGTGACTTGTCACGCTGAGCGCAGCGAAGCGGCCGGGACCTTCCTGCAGGACAGACTGCGTACGCTCGGTCTCCACTCGCTGAAGCGCGTGGCTCTCCACCGCAACCGCGTGGTTCTCCTCACCTTCGCCCACGGTGTGCTGCGCCTGCACGAGGGCTACGTCTCGGCGCCCGATGCCGTGCTCCGGGCCATCGTTCGGTTTCTCTCGCCCTCGACGCGCCGGCGCGACCGGCTGGCGGCGCGGCGGGTGTTCCTGGCCTATCCCCTTGCCCAGGCACCGCCGGTTCCGCGGCGTCCGCCCAGAGTTCCCCCAGCCGACCGTCAGTGGATCGAGCGCTTGCAGGAGTCGCACGCGCAGTTCAACGCCGAGCACTTCGGCGGTGAACTGGGAGAGCTCCCGATTCGTCTGAGTGGCCGCATGCGGCGGCGGCTGGGCCACGTTATGCTGAGTCGCGATACGGGGCGCGCCGTCGAGATCGCCATGAATCGCCGGCACGTCCAGCGCGACCCCTGGCCGCAGGTCGAGGATACGCTGCTCCACGAAATGGTGCACCAATGGCAGGCCGAGACGGGGCGGCGGGTGGATCACGGAGTGGAGTTCCGGGGGAAGATGTCGCAGGTCACAGGTCGACGGTCGACGGTCAACGGTCGACGGTCGATCCGTGACCCGTGACTCACGACGCACGACGCACGACTCACGACCCACGTCCTATATTATCCCCATGCCGATTCCCGCCGGCTTCGCTGAGGCCCTGGCCGAGAGGTACGCCTTCGAGCGTGAGCTCGGTGCTGGCGGCATGGCGTGGGTCTATCTGGCCGAAGACCTGCGGCATGGACGGCGGGTTGCCATCAAGGTGTTCCGGCCCGAACTGATGGCCTCGGTCGGCGCCGACCGCTTCCTGCGCGAAATCCGCATCATCGCCTCGCTCCAGCATCCCAACATCGTGCCCCTGCTCGACTCCGGCGAGGCCGACGGCATTCTCTACTACGTGATGCCCTATGTGGACGGGCCCTCGCTCCGTGATCGCCTCAGCCGAAGCGGTGAATTGCCGGTGCCGGAGGCGGTGCGGCTCCTCATCGAGGTGGCGGACGCACTGGCCTGCGCCCATGCCCATGGCGTGGTGCACCGTGACATCAAGCCGGGCAACGTCATGCTGTCGGGCCGCCACGCGCTGGTGACCGACTTCGGCATCGCCAAGGCGCTGAGCGACGCCACGGGCACCAGCGATGCGACGACCGCGGGCATGGCCCTCGGGACTCCCAGCTACATGGCGCCGGAACAGGCCGCGGCCGATTCCCAGGTCGACCAGCGCGCCGACATTTACGCCCTCGGCATCCTGGCGTACGAGATCCTCACTGGCCGGCCGCCGTTCACGGGAGTGACGGCGCAGCAGGTGCTGGTGGCCCACGTAACCCAGCCGCCGGCACCGCTCACTCGCCAGCGTCCGGGTCTACCGGCGTCGCTCGAACAGGTGGTGCTGCGCTGTCTCGAGAAGCGCGCAGCGGATCGCTTCCAGACCGCCGACGAGTTGCTCGCCCAGCTGGAGCCGATGGCCATGCCGGGCGGAACGGTCCCGCCGGCCGCGCCTCCCCCCGCGGCGTTGCCCGGGCAGGGGACGGGTGGCAGGCGGAAGGCCGTCTGGTTCGGGGGCGCGATGGCCCTTGCGGTCGCGCTCGCGCTCGTGTGGGAGGCGCATGCGTCGCACCGTCCCGGCGTCGCCGTCGTCCCCGATGACGTGCAGGTCACGTTCACCGGGAACGCGACGGCGCCATCGCTATCGGCGAGCGGCACGCGCATGGCCTACGCCGCTCGCCGCTGCGACAGCGCCGGGACCTGCCTCTATGATGTCGTCATCCAGGACGTGGGCGGCACCGGTCTCGCGACTGTCGCGACCGGCCTTACCAACGTGTGGTCCACGGAATGGACTCGCGATGGCCGGTACCTGCTGGTCGGCGGCTCCCTCAACGCGGTCAACTGGGGTCTCTACAGCGCGTCCACGCTGGGCGGCGCGCCCCGCTTCCTTGGCTGCTGCCGTGGCAGCCTGGCCGGCAACGGCGATACCACCCTCGTCTCGGACTTCCGCCTGAACGATACCGTCGCCTCGCTGCGCCGGGTGCGCACCGCCGATGGGGCGCCATTCGACAGCATCTCCATTCCCAAGCTGCGGGCCCACGGCGTGACGGCGAAACTGAGCGGCGACAGCCGCTGGCTGGTGCTCCTCAACGGCGAAAACCGCGAGTTCGTCTCCGTGGTCATTGCCGAGCGGGACGGCCTGCCACGCGATACCATCGCCTTCCCCGTGGAGCGGCCGGCCCGTGGAATCCTCGCCGTGCCCGGCTCCAGCCGCATCGTGATCTTCGCCGAGACCGGACGCGGCAGCGACGTCGTCAGCGTGGTGGAGCACACGATCGATGGCCATGGGCGGGTCTCGCAGCCGGGCGACACGCTGATACGCTCGCTGGTGGCGGGAGACGCATTTTCCGCCAGCTCGGCCCAGACGCTGGCGTACGCCTCGGGCACTCCTGCGTTCGGGGTGTGGGCGTTCCAGCGCACGGGGGACGGCTCACGGATGCTGGTGCACCGACTGGCCAATTCCACGTCGATCGCGCTCGGCGCGGACGCGAGTCCAGACGGCAAGACCATCCTGCTGGTTCGCGACGTGGCGGCGAATGGCGCCACGCTCAGGCAGCTCTCCCTCATGCCGGCCGACAGCGGCGGAGAACGCCTGCTGGGCCATCCCGCTGACTTGATAGACTGGGACCTGGCGTCCGGCGAGGTACTGGCCGCGATCCGGGCCGGCGACTCGGTCTCCGTGGTCACGATGGACACCGTGACGGGGCGCGCGCGGTCGCTTGCCACCTATGCGCAGGCGGCGTACGGCACCCTCAAGGCGATGCCGGGAGGGGGCTTCGTCATGCTGAATGCGGGGGGAAACCGGATCGTTCGCCGGGGAGTGCCTGGCGCGCCGGACACGGTCCTCCGACTCAGCGACGAGGCCGGACCCGGGTCGCACATGGATGTGTCGCCCGACGGGCGATCGGTGGTGCTGGCGAACTGGAACGCCACGCTCGATTCGGTGGTGATCCGGCGGATCTCGATGGAGAATGGCGCGACAGTGCGGCTGGCGGCGATCGCCGCCGAGCGGCCCGACGCGCCGCGGTGGCTGGTGAACGGCCGGATCCTCGTGCCCGTGGACGAGACCGGTTCGACCGTGGGGCTCTACCAGCTGCCCGCGGCGGGCGGGCCCGCCATGCGGCTGGGCGCGCTGCCGCTCACAGAGGGACGCTACCGGTTCTCGGCTGACGGCCGCCGTGGCGTCATTCGCACCGCCGATCGCAGCTCCGACGTGCATGTGATCCGAAACTTCGGGGCGCTCGTGCGGTAAGTCGCCAGTTCCACGCCCGGGCTCGTCCCTCGTCCCTCGTCCCTCGCCCCTCTATATTTCCCGCCTGACCACTAACCCGGGACCCCGCATGGCCACGGCAGCACCCGCATCGCAGTTCACCGGCGTGGATTTCCTCAATCTTGACTCGCTCCTTTCCGAAGAAGAGCGCGCGGTGCGGGACACCGTTCGCGCGTGGGTGGACGAGCACCTGATTCCGGTCATTGGCGACGCGTACATCGAGGGGAAGTTCCCGAAGCAGCTGGTGGCGGGGATGGCGGAGCTGGGCTTCTTTGGCGCCAACCTGCCGGAAGAATACGGGTGCGCCGGGCTCAACAACGTGGCCTACGGGCTGATCATGCAGGAGCTGGAGCGGGGCGACTCCGGCATCCGTTCGTTTGCGTCGGTGCAGGGCGCGCTGGTGATGTATCCGATCTTTGCATTCGGCAGTGACGAGCAGAAGAAGGAATGGCTCCCGAAGCTCGCTGCCGGCCGGGAGATCGGCTGCTTCGGGCTCACCGAGCCCGACTACGGTTCCAATCCCGGCGGCATGATCACCACCGCGAAGAAGACCGCCGACGGCTGGGTGCTCAACGGCACCAAGATGTGGATCACCAATGGCTCGCAGGCCACCGTCTCCATCATCTGGGCCAAGACCGGCAGCGTGGATGATGCCTCGTCCATTCGCGGGTTCATTGTCCCGACCAACACGGCGGGCTACACCGGCAAGGACCAGAAGGGGAAGCTCTCGCTCCGCGCCTCGGACACCAGCGAGATCCACCTCCAGGACGTCCATGTGCCCGACTCTGCGCTGTTGCCGAAGAGCGGCGGGCTCAAGAGCCCGCTCATGTGCCTCACCCAGGCGCGCTACGGCATTGCGTGGGGGGGGATCGGCGCCGCGATGGCGTGCTACGATGAGGCGCTGCGCTACGCCAAGAACCGGATCATGTTCGACAAGCCGATCGCGCAGACCCAGATCCAGCAGGTGCGGCTGGTCGACATGCTGACCGAGATCACCAAGGCGCAGTTCATGACGCTGCAGCTGGGCCGGCTCAAGGATGCCGGCACCATGACCTTTGACCAGGTCTCCATCTGCAAGCGCAACAACGTGAGCATGGCCTGCGACGTGGCGCGCGAGGCGCGCCGCCTCCTCGGCGCCAACGGCATCCTCGCCGAGTATCACTCGATGCGTCACATGGCCAACCTCGAGTCGGTGTACACCTACGAGGGTACGCACGACATGCATTCGCTGATCGTGGGGCAGAGCGTGACGGGGTTGTCGGCGATTTGAGTTGAGAGTTAAGAGTTAAGAGTTAAGAGTTAAGAGTCAAGAGTGGAGGGATGCAGCCAATACATGGCTGTCTTTCAACTCTCAACTCTCAACTTTCGAATCAAGCCTTGTAGCATCCGGCTGATCTGGCCGACTTCGTCTATCAGTTCGGTGCCCTTGCCAACGCCAAGGAAGCCGAGGTCGGTGGCGGCAAGGATATGGAATTCCAGTTCGTGGGCGGAGCCGCGGGCGATCTGGAGGAAGCGTACCAGCTCTCGATTACCGCCTCGGCCTGAGCCCTCCGCGATATTGGCCCCGATCGAAATCGCGGCCCGCTGCATCTGGCTCACCAGTCCATATCGCTCCGCGGCCGGAAAAGCACGGGTGAGCTGGTAGACAGACACGACCAGCGTTCTGACGCGCGATGTGACGAGGAGCGACTTGAAATCGGACATGGATCGCCTCCAGATGTGTTAATCTGGGGCTCTGGTTCGCCGTTTCTCTCACCGTTTCTGTGCAGTCCGGAGCATTTTCTCGCTGATTTCTCAACTCTCAACTCTCAACCCTCAACTCCATGCACATCGCCGTCCCCATCAAACGCGTCCCCGACACCGAAACCCGGTTTACCATCGCCGCCGACGGGAAGTCGGTCGACACCACCGGTCTCAAGTACGACATGAGTGATTTCGACGGCTACGCCGTCGAGGTGGCGCTGCAGCTGGCCGAGAAGCACGAGGGCAGTGAGGTCACTGTGATCTCGGTCGGACCCGATGCAGTGCAGGAGACCCTCCGCAAGGCGCTGAGCATGGGCGCCACGCGGGGCATCCAGCTCAAGGCCGCCGATGTTCCGTTCGATGGGTTCGCGATCGCGCAGGCGCTCGCTTCGGAACTGAAAGAGGGCAACTACGACCTGATTCTTTTCGGCCGCAACTCGACCGACTCCGCCAACGGGGTGGTCGGCACCATGACCGCTGAACTGATGGGCCTTCCCTGCGTTACCGCGATTTCCGAGCTGCAGATTGACGGAGCCACCGGCACGGCGCGGCGCGAGCTCGAAGGCGCAGCCGAGATCGTCGAGTTCCCGCTGCCGGCGGTGCTGACCATTGACGAAGGCATCGCGCGTCCCCGGCTGCCTGGACTGAAGGGCATCATGGCCGCCAAGAAGAAGCCG
>DASTFH010000032.1:0-42970 GCA_035708725.1 Gemmatimonadales bacterium
GTTGGGGGGGTGGGGGGGGTATGGGCAAGACGGGCGGGTGGTCGTCGGTCGTCAGTCGTCGGTCGTCAATGTCACGCTGAGGCTGCGAAGCAGCCGAAGCGGCGGAGCCCGAAGGGACTTCGGCCCCTTCGCTGCGCTCAGGGTGACAGGCTCGCGTCCCGCGTCCCGAGTCCCGCGCCCATCTTGCCCATCCTGCCCATCCCGCCCATCCTTTTCCAGTCCCCCACGTGCCCCGGAGCCCCGCACATGCGTCACCTGTCCGTCCGGACCGCCCTGCTTGCCCTCACGCTCCTGCCCGTCTTGCCAGTCCTGCCCGTCCTGCCCGTCCTGTCGGCCCAGCAGCTCCCCGCCGACGTGGACTCGACCCTGCACCTCATCTACGCCTCGCGCGAGTTCGCCGGCCAGCGCTTCGGTCCCGCGCGCTGGATCGAGAATGGCAAGGCGTACACCACGGTCGAGCGGTCGAGCGAGGTCCAGGGTGGCAGCGACATCGTGCGCTACGAGACGGCGAGCGGCAAGCGGAGCATCCTCGTCTCCGCCAGGTCGCTGGTGCCCAGGGGCGACACCGCCGCGCTCGATTTCGACGACTACAGCTGGTCGCCCGACAACTCGAAGCTCATGCTCTTCACCAACACCGAGAAGGTCTGGCGCAGCAACACTCGCGGCGACTACTGGGTGCTGGATCGAAAGGGTGGCACGCTCACGAAGCTGGGCGGCAGCGCCGAGCCCTCCACGCTCATGTATGCCAAGTTCTCGCCCCAGGGTGACCGGGTGGCATACGTGATGAAAGGCGATATCTACGTCGAGAACCTGGCCGACCAGAAGATCACCCGGCTCACCACCGGCGCCGATTCCCTGCACGTGAACGGCATGAGCGACTGGGTCTATGAGGAAGAGTTCGGCCTGCGTGATGGGTTCCGCTGGTCACCCGACGGGACTCGCATCGCGTTCTTCCATTTTGACATGAGCGGTGTCGGCACGTTCCTGCTCATCAACGACACCGACTCGCTCTACCCCTTCGTCATTCCGATCCAGTATCCCAAGTCCGGCACCACCAACTCCGCGGTGACGGCGGGCGTGGTGAGCGCGTCGGGCGGCAAGGTGACCTGGCTCGACATTCCCGGCGAGCCGCGCGACAACTACCTGCCCTGGATGGAATGGGCCGGCAATGACGAGCTCATGGTCCAGCGCATCAATCGGCGGCAGGACACCGACAACGTCATGCTGGTAAATGCGGCGACGGGCAAGGCGCGGACGGTGGTGCCGGAGCATGACGACGCATGGGTGGACCTGGTGGATGAGGTGCCCTGGCTCGACGGCGGCAAGGAATTTCTCTGGAGCAGCGAGCGCGACGGGTGGCGGCACATCTGGCGGATCGCCCGTGCCGACGGCAAGGCCACGCTGGTGACTCGCGGGAACTACGACGCATCAGTGGCCGGCGTGGACCAGAAGGGCGGCTGGCTCTACTTCATCGCGTCGCCGGAGAACGCCACGCAGCGCTTTCTCTACCGGACAAGACTCGATGGCAAGGGCAGCGCCGAGCGGGTGACACCCAAGGGCGCGATCGGGAACCATCGCTACGACATCTCGCCGGACGGCAAGTGGGCCCTGCATGTGGCGTCGAGCTTCGACGTCCCGCCGACCACTGACCTGATCAGGCTGCCGTCCCACCAGACGGCGCGCATGCTGGTGGCCAACGATACGCTCAAGATGCACGTGAAGCCGTGGGTCGCTCAGCCGGGAGAATTCTTCCAGGTGACGGTGTCGGACAGCGCGACCCTCGACGGCTGGATGATCAGGCCGGCTGATTTCGATTCCACGAAGACCTACCCGATCCTCATGTACGTCTACGGCGAGCCGGCCGGCCAGACGGCGCAGGATTCGTGGATGGGATCGAGCCGCATCTGGTACCAGATGATCGCCAACAAGGGTTACCTCGTCGCCACGGTGGACAACCGCGGCACACCATCGCTCAAGGGACGCGCCTGGCGCAAGGTGGTGTACGGCGCCGTCGGTGTGCTGAGTTCCGAGGAGCAGGCCGACGCCGTGCGCGTGCTCGCGCGCACCCGTAGCTACGTGGACTCCACCCGTGTCGCCATCTGGGGCTGGAGCGGCGGCGGCACCAATACCCTCAACGCCATGTTCCGCTATCCCGATGTGTATGACGTGGGGATGTCGGTGGCGCCGGTCCCCGACCAGCGGCTCTACGACACCATTTACCAGGAGCGCTACATGGGGACGCCCCAGGGCAATCCTGAGGGCTACAAGAAGGGCTCCGCCATCAACTGGGCCGAGGGACTCAAGGGCGAGCTGCTCCTGATCCACGGCACTGGTGACGACAACGTCCACTTCCAGGGAAGCCAGCGGCTGCTCAACCGCCTCATCGCCCTGGACAAGCAGGTGGATTTCCTGGAGTACCCCAACCGCACCCACTGCATCTGCGAGGGCCGGGGCACCACGCTGCACATCTACTCGACGCTCACGCGCTACCTGCTGACGCACCTGGAGGCAGGGGGGAAGTAGGGGGCTCGACGGTCGACGGTCGACGGTCGACGATAGAAGGTCGAGGGTCAACGCGTCGTTGCGAGGGTGCGAAGCACCCGAAGCAATCGGGTCGCTCACACATCGGTTCCCAGGCGACCCGATTGCTTCGGCAGCGCCTGCGGCGCTTCCTCGCAATGACAGCGCGTGGTGCGCCACCAGCAGCCAGCAGCCAGCAGCTGGTCTCACCCTCACAACAGGGCTAGACTTCCCCCTACTCTCACCCGGGAAATCGCCGTTGTCTTCTGCACCGCCCGAGTTCACCACGCTGGCCGATCGATACCGCCTGGAACGTGAAATCGGCCGGGGCGGGATGGCGACCGTCTATCTGGCGCAGGACCTGAAGCACCATCGGCCAGTGGCAGTCAAGATCCTGCACGCCGAGCTCGCGGCCAACGTCGGCAGCGACCGGTTCCTGCGCGAAATCGAGATCGCGGCGCGGCTGAGTCATCCGCACATCTTGACGTTGATCGACTCGGGAAGCGTGGTCGTCAGTCGTCAGTCATCAGTCATCGCTACTACCGATGACCGACGACTGATGACCGATGACCGTAGCGGCGCGACCCTCCTCTACTACGTCATGCCCTTCGTCGAGGGCGAATCGCTCCGCCAGCGCCTCAATCGGGACAAGCGCATCCCGCTGGAAGAGGCGGTTGCCATCGCCCGGCAGGTGGCGAGTGCCCTGGCCTACGCCCACAGCCGGGGCGTCGTGCATCGCGACATCAAGCCGGAGAACGTCATGCTCTCGGGCGGCGAGGCGATCGTCACCGATTTCGGCATCGCCAAGGCGGTGAGCGGCGCCAACGACAACCTCACCCAGACCGGCACCTCCGTCGGCACGCCCGCCTACATGAGCCCCGAGCAGGCCTCGGGCGACATGAACCTCGACGGCCGCAGCGATCTCTACTCCCTCGGCTGCGTCCTCTACGAAATGCTGGCCGGCACGCCGCCCTTCACCGGCGCCAACGCCCAGGCAGTGATCGTCAAGCGCTTCACCGAGGCGCCGCCATCGCTCCGGAGCGCGCGGGTGGAAGTGCCCGATGCCGCC
Organism: Gemmatimonadales bacterium; assembly: GCA_035708725.1. Classification (GTDB taxonomy): domain Bacteria; phylum Gemmatimonadota; class Gemmatimonadetes; order Gemmatimonadales; family GWC2-71-9; genus CAMLHP01. The sequence continues at coordinate 3,590 of DASTFH010000032.1, forward strand.
GAGACCGCGGTGATGCGGACCCTCGCCCGGAATCCCGCGGATCGGTATTCCACGGCCACCGAGCTGGCCCAGGCGCTGGTGGATTCCATTCGGGTGGTGACGCCGGTGAGTAACGTGAGCACGGCCGTGAATGCGGTCGCGCCCACCAAGTCCATTGCCGTACTGCCGTTCGTGGACATGAGCCCCGACCGGGACCAGGAATATTTCACCGACGGCGTGGCTGAGGAGATTATCAACGCCCTCAGCAAGCTCGAGGCGCTGCGGGTGGCCTCGCGCACGTCGTCGTTCGCCTTCAAGGGGAAGAGCGAGGACATCGGCGAGATCGGGAAGAAGCTCAAGGTGGGCACCGTGCTGGAAGGCAGCGTGCGGAAGGCCGGCAACCGCCTCCGTGTCACCTCGCAGCTGGTGGACGTGACCAACGGCTACCAGCTCTGGTCCGGCCGCTTCGATCGCGAACTCGAGGACGTCTTTGCCATCCAGGATGAAATCGCGGCCAGCATCACCAAGGCGCTGAGCGTGGTGCTGAACGAGGACGAGAAGAAGAAGATCGAGCGCCCTCGCAGCGAGAACATCGAGGCCTACGAGTTCTACCTCCGCGGCCGCCAGTACTTCCACCAGTTCCGCGAGAAGGCACTCCAGTTTGCCCGGCGCATGTTCACCCGCGCCATCGAGATCGATCCTGGCTACGCCCGCGCGTACGCCGGCATCGCCGACTGCAGCTCGATGCTCTACCACTACTGGGACGCGAGCGACGCCAACCTGGAGCAGGCCAACAGCGCGAGCCAGAAGGCGCTCGAGCTGTCACCGGGCCTGGCCGAGGCGCATGCGTCACGCGGGCTGTCACTGAGCCTGAGCAAGCAGTATGTCGCGGCAGCCGCGGAGTTCGAGAAAGCCGTGCAGCTCGACCCGAAGCTGTACGAGGGATATTACTACTACGCCCTGGCCCGGTTCGGCGAAGGCAACTATCGCGAAGCCCACCGGCTCTTCCTGCAGGCGTCGGCGGTGCGGCCCGAGGATTTCCAGGCGGCAGCGCTCGGCGCACTCTCCCTCGCTGCGCTCGGCGATCCCGGTGAAATGGATGCCTACCGCTCGGCGCTCGCCATCATGGAACGCCATCTCGAGCTTAATCCCGAGGACGCCCGCGCGCTGTATCTTGGCTCCAATTCGCTCTACAAGCTGGGGGACGTCGCCCGCGCCCAGGCGTGGGCCGAGCGTGCGCTGGCCGTGGACCCGAACGATGCCGGCGTGCTCTACAACGTGGCCTGCGCCTTCGGGGTGCAGGGCAATGCCGACCGCGCCATCGAACTGCTCGAACGGGCAGTTGAGAACGGGTTCGGCCACCGCGAGTGGATCGAACATGACCCCGACCTCAACGCCCTCCACGACCGCCCGCGGTTCAAGGCGTTGCTGGATCGGCTATGAGCTGTGAGCTGTGAGCTGTGCGCTGTGCGCTGTGCGCTGTGCGCTAGACCCCTCGACCCCTCGACCCCTCGACTGCTTGACTACCGATGACTCAATATTCCAACTCCGCCTCCAGTACTCCTGACGAAATCAGCTCCTACGTGGCGGCGCTCCTCGACATCCTGGGCAAGCGCGACCCATTCGAGGTCCTGCGGGAAACGCCTGATGCCCTGCGGCAAGGTGTCCGGGGCATGACCGAAGCCGAACTGTCAACGCCCGAAGCCCCCGGCAAGTGGTCGGTGCGGCAGGTGGTGCAGCACCTGGCCGACTCCGAGCTGGTCGGAGCGTTCCGGTTCCGCATGGCGCTCGCGCACGATGCGCCAGAACTGCCCGGATATGACCAGGACGCCTGGGCCCGGGCGCTGCGCTACGAGAACGCGGCCATCGAGGATGCGCTGGCAGATTTCGCGCGACTGCGGCAGTCCAATCTGCGGCTGCTCACCCGCACCACGCCGGAAGAGCGCCTGCGCGTGATCCATCACGCCGAGCGGGGTGACGAGCCGCTCGGGCACCTGATCAAGCTCTACGCCGGGCACGACCTCGTGCACCGGAAGCAGATCGCACGGATCAGGGCGGCGGTGACTGGGTAGCCGAAAAGAAGAACAGGTGGACAGACGGACAGTGATGGACGCGGGGCACGAGCCTCGAGCGGCGTGTTGTTGCGCGCGTCATTGCGAGGAGGCGTAGCCGACGAAGCAATCGGGCGGCCGTCATCCCGATCCCGACAACTTGATTGCTTCGCCCCTTCGGGGCTCGCCATGACGCGTCGACCATCTGTCCAACTGTCCATCCGTCCAACTGTCCATCTATCTTCCCCCATGCCCCGATCCCACACCCGCCGCGACCTCCTCCGCCATGGGGCCCTCGGCGCGCTGGCCCTGATGCTGCCGCCACCAATATTCCGCACGCAGCGCTTGGCGCTGAGCGCCTGGCGCGCAGCGCCACCCGACGAAGCACGCCTCATCCACTGGACCACCATGCTCCGCACCGCCGGGCTCGCCGATTGCGCCCAGGCACTCGGTGCCGCGGTGATCCAGGTGGGGGAGTACGCGGAAGGATCTCCCTACGAGGCGTACACCCTCGAGTCCTACCTCAAGGCAGGTGGCAGTCCGATCGACACCGAGCCGCTCACCCTCTCGCTCAGTCATTTCGATTGCGTGACGCTGGTGGAATCGAGTCTCGCTGTTGCGCGCGTCGCCGCGGGCGATGGAACGCCGACATGGGAGCGATTCGGGCAGGAGATCGAACGGATGCGCTATCGCGACGGAGTGCGGAAGAGCTACAGCTCTCGCCTGCACTACTTCAGCGAATGGATCAGCGACGGCCAGCGCCGAGGGCTGGTGCGGGACATGGGACCACTGCTGGGCGGGATTGACGACACCCGGCCCCTCCGCTTCATGACCGAGCATCGCAAGAGCTACCCTGCACTGCTGAACGACGCCGTATTCACTCAGATCGGCGGAATGGAGCGATCGCTCGATGGCCAGGCGCGCCACGTGGTCCCCACCGACCACATCCCCGTCATCGCCGACCAGATCCAGAGTGGCGACATCCTCGCCTTTGCCACCAGCATCCCCGGTCTCGACGTCACCCACACCGCCCTTGCCTATCGGCATCCGGACGGCCGCCTCGGCGTGCTCCACGCTCCCCTCTCCGGCGGCGAAGTGGAAGTGAGCCGCTACGCGTTGCCGGATTACGTGGCCGCGATCAAGGGTTCCACCGGGATCCTGGTGGCGCGAGGGGTGTGGGCGCTTGGCGCTTAGCGCTCAGCGCTCAGCGCTCAGCGTCTATCTTGCGCTTCCCCGTACCGGCCCACAGCTTATTGCCGTCCCTCTCGATGCATCTCGTTCTACCCCTGGAGCGAGGCGCCGTCGGCATTGCGGCGCCCGCAGAGGTGACGGCTCATGACAACCCGTCGTTCGCACCGACTCTTGCGCGGTGTAGTCGTTGCTGTGCTCACCGCCGCCCTGTTCCTGCATGCCTGCGGTGACCAGTCCACCAGCCCCGACGATCTGGCCTCCAAGACTGGCGCCTCGGCAAGAGGCAGCGGCGCCAAGCGCACGCTCACCATCAACGGCACCGGCAGCACCGCCAGCGGCACGCTCGTGTCCGACCGCGGCGGCCTCTCCTGCAGCGTGACCTACGCTTCCGGCAGGGTCTCGACCTCCGGCAAGTGCTCCAAGCAGTTCAATGACGGCTGGGTGCTGGACATCACGGCCACACCGCCGGTCGGCGGAACGGTGACCTGGACCGGCTGCGATGCGCCGGTCACCGACAGCCCACTTTCCTGCCAGGTTACCATGACCGCCAACAAGGTGGTCACCGCGGCATTCGCCCCACCGGCCAACAGCTTTGCCCTCACCGTGCTGGGTGGTTCCAACGGCACTGGTACAGTGCAGTCGAGCCCGTCCGGCATTGCCTGCACCATCACCGCCGGGACGACCGGCGCCAACTGCAGCGGCACTTTCCCCAATGGTTCCTCGGTGACACTCTCCGCCTCGGCAGCCGCCGGCAGCTATATCAAGGCGTGGTCGGGCGGCGGCTGCGAGACGAACGGTACCGGCGTTGGTGGTGCGAGTGGCAGCTGCGCCGTCGCGATGAGCCAGGCACAGTCAGTCGTCATTTCCTTTGAGACCGGTTCCGACCTGGCCAAGGTTGGCAAGTGGGATATACCGATCAGCTGGCCGAATGTCGCCATCCACGCCTCGGTGCTGCCCGACGGCAGGGTGTTGACGTACGGCAGGCCGAACGCCCCGCCGGCGGTCTGGGACCCCACGACGGGCGCCTTCATCACCACGGCCGAGCCGGCCGACTTCTTCTGCAGCGGCAGCGCACTGCTGCCGGACGGACGGCTGCTGGTGGCAGGCGGGCACAGCGGTCGCGACAACTTCGGTATCCGCGCCACCTATCTGTTCGACGCGTCCACCAACAGCTGGACCCGCAGCCAGGACATGGCCAACGGTCGCTGGTACCCTACCAACACCACGCTCTCGACCGGCGAGATGCTCACCATCTCGGGCGGCGACACGGCTGGTGTCCGCAACCTGATCCCTGAGGTCTGGAGCGGCGGGAGCTGGCGCTCGCTGACCAGCGCATCGCGCTACGTCAACTACTACCCCATGATGTTTGTCGCTCCCGACGGCACGGTCTACATGGCAGGGTCCGGCAGGGGCACGGCCTTCCTGAATACGGCGGGGACTGGGAGCTGGACCCAGGGCCTGTACAGCAACTTCGGCGAGCGGGACTACGGCTCCGCGGTGATGTACGATGCCGGGAAGATCCTGCTGGTGGGCGGCGGTGCTCCGACGGCGACCGCCGAAGTGATCGACCTGAATGACGGCAGCCCCTGGCGTTATGTCGGATCGATGAGGGTGCCGAGGCGGCAGCTGAATGCCACCTTGCTGGCGGATGGCACCGTCCTCGTGACGGGCGGCTCCAACGCGAGCGGCTTCAACACGGCGCCCACCGACAGCCGGGTGCTGTCAGCCGAGCGCTGGGACCCGGCGACCGAGCAGTTCACCACGCTCGCCGCCATGTCGCACAATCGGCTGTACCATTCGACCGCCATGCTGCTGCCCGACGGTCGGCTCCTCTCGGTGGGCAGCGGCCAGCCCGCGGCAGTGGGGCTGACTGATGACTACACGGCGGAGATTTTCACGCCGCCGTATCTCTACCGGCTGGATGGCACGCTGGCACCTCGGCCGCAGATTACCAGTGCACCGACCAGTGTGGCGTATGGCGCCGCATTCCAGGTCCAGACGCCGCAGGCGTCCACGATCGTCCGCGCCACCTGGATCCGGCTCTCGTCGGTGACGCACGCCTTCAATCAGAACCAGCGCATGAACCGGCTGACCGTCACGCCGAACGGCTCTGGCAGCGTGCTGATCACGGCACCCTCCGGCCCGACCATGGCGCCGCCGGGGCACTACATGCTCTTCCTGATTGATGCGAACGGCGTGCCGTCAGTGGCGAAGATTGTGAGGATTGGCTAGGAGCTGTGTGTTGTGAGCTGCGCGCTGTGAGCTGCGAGCCAGGAGCATCATGCTCACAGCTCACAGCTCACAGCTCATCAAAACCTCACCCCCAGCCCCACCACCGTCCGCCCCTCGCGAGGCGCCACGTAGAGTGACAGCGTCTGGTCGTCGGTGCCTGACTTCTGCCAGTGCTCCGAGTGCGACAGGGCACCAACGCCGGCGCCGATGAGGGCGCCTTCCAGTCCCACCGACGCGATGGCCAGCGGCAGGATCTCCGCACCGCCATCGTACCAGTACTCGTCGGGATCCGACAGCACCGCGATGCCCGCCACGGCACCGACGATGGCGCCGATCCACATCCCCTTCCGAAAACCGGGACCGGCGTTGGAGTGCACGCCCCGGCTCACTTCCAGCCGGCTCATCTCGGATCGGGCGATGGCCAGGTCGCCCTCGACGGCGCGAATGTATACCGTGTCAGCATCCAGGCGAGTAATGATGCCGACGGTCGGCTGGCGGGCGCCCGCCTGGCGAATGCGCACGCGGGTCGCCGCCGAATCGGAGGCGACGCCCTGCGCGGCGAGCGGCAGGTTGAGCATGACCGTGACGAGCGTGAACAGCGAGATGATGCGGCGCATGGCGCCCTCCAGGAGAAGGTGACTCCCGGAAAGCTTCCAGCCCGCGCTCAAGCGCGGGTCAAGTGGGGGGAGAAGAAATGCCCAGAGTTCTTCACTCTGGGCACTGCCCCTTCTCTCGCTGCACTCGGAACAAGCCTGGGCTCGGGCCGAAGGCCGAGCCCACATGGAAACGGCCGCGCTTTCTGCGGCCGTATTGCCCCTCCTGGGCTCGAACCAGGACTCTCCTGATCCAGAGTCAGGCGTGTTGCCAGTTACACCAAGGGGCAGAAAGCTTGAATTTTCAATGGAGCTGAGGGGGATCGAACCCCTGACCTCTGCAGTGCGATTGCAGCGCTCTCCCAGCTGAGCTACAGCCCCCGGAATCGGGACGGGAAAAGTAACGATGGACGCCTGACACCACAATCTCACCAGGCCCCTGTAAGGGCGGCCTGCGGCCGCCCCCTGACATCCCGATCTCGCCCAACATCCATCGCGGCCTGCGGCCGCCCCATGGCATCCCTGTCCGGCATTACCCGCCCATCTCGCCCATCCTGCCCATCTCATATTCTGCCCGTCTAGCCCATCCCGACCATGACCGGCTCCGCGCTCGACTCGTGCACCGGCCCCAGCTCCCCGAACACCCCGTAGCCCCAGCACCAGGTGGCTGCATCGCGGTCCAGCCCGCAGAAGGTGGCACCCTGGCCGCCCAGCACCTGCCACGCCGGGTGCCCCGCCATTTCTGTCGGCGTGTCCACCCGGACATTGAGCCCGGCAGGCGTGATCCCCATCTCGCCGTACGCGTTGATGCCCCAGCACCAGACCGCGCCCGCCGAAGTGCGCCCGCACGCCGCCCAGGTGCCGGTGATCAGGTCAACCAGTGCGGGCGTGCCCGCGATCGCCACCGGCGTCGCCGACTGGCTCACCCCGCCCTCACCTGGCGGCAGGATATCCCGGCCCCAGCACCACGGCTTCCCCTCGGTATCGAGCGCACAGGTGTGCTCGCCGCCCACGGCAATGGCGCGGAATCGATGGTTGCCAGCCACCTGCGCGGGCTGCGAATGCGCACCGCCCACCATGCCAAGACCGAGCTCGCCCCCATCGTTCGAGCCCCAGCAATACGCCGTGCCATCGGCGGTCAGGCCGCAGAAGTGCGCGCTCGCGCCCAGCGCCAGCACGCGGAACGCCGGCCCGGCCAGCGCGATCGGCGTCCAGCTGCAGGCGGATCCGCCGCAATCGTCAGTCGCAGCCGCACCGAGCTGGCCGCTGCCGCTGGCGCCCCAGCAGTAGATGAGGCCACTCTGATTAAAACCGCAGGTGTTGCCGCCACCGGCCACGAGCGCGGTGAACCGCTGGTCCGTCGCGACCGGCCGAGGGCCCGGCACGCAGCGCCAGCCGTGCACCGGTTCGCCGCAATCCTGGTTCTCGGAAATGGGAATCCCCGCCTGGCCGCTGCCATTCTGTCCCCAGCACCACGGCACGCCATCATCCGCGAGCGCACAGGTGTGCAATCCACCCGCCGCCACGCTCGTGAACGTCACGCCGTCCAGCGAAATCGGCGACGCCGTGGCGCTGAATGGCGTCGAATCGATGCCGAGCTGGCCTGCATCGGCCCGGCCCCAGCAGCGGATGCCGCCATCGAGCAGGCGGCAGGCATGATGTCCGCCTACCGCGAGTGTGGCCGGGCCGGGGCCGGGAATGTTGGACGGACCAGTGCTGTCGCCGCATGCGGCAATGATGGATGATGCGCCAAGTGCAGCGAGTGCCACGAAGGATGAAAGGCGACCCATAGGGTCCTCAGCGACGAAGTGTCCCAAGGGGACGCTTCATCGGATCGCCCGTTACACAGCGCTCTCCTCGCTCGGGAAGCGCACCTCGACCGTCATCCCGTCGCGCGCGATCGTCGTCTCGGGAAAGACCGCTCTCGCCTCCGCCAGGAGTTCCGGCGCCTCGCGACTGTACCGAGGGCTGATGTGGGTGAGGATCAGCTGCCTCACTCCTGCCGCCCGGGCAACCTCGGCCGCTTCACGCGCCGTGGAATGTCCCGTTTCCACGGCACGAGCCGCCTCTTCGCTCGAGAACGTTGCCTCGTGAACGAGCAGGTCGGCCCCGTGCGATACCGCGCGCACACCATCGCAGGGACGGGTATCGCCACTGTACACCACTGTCCGGCCCGGGCGCGTAGGGCCAACCAGTTCTTCTGGATGAATGACTCGGCTGTCCTCCAGCGTCACCGACTGCCCCTTGTGGATCCGGCCCCAGAGTGGGCCCTCTGGAATGCCCAGGTCGCGCGCCTTGTCGGGATCGAAGCGCCCGAGCCGCTCATGCTCCACCAGCGCCCAGCCGATCGTGTCGGCGCGATGAATCGTTTCGAAGGTGACGAGGTCGTAATCCTTCCGGGAGAGCGTATCGCCGGGGCGCACCTCGACGATCTCGACCGGGAACTTGTTGCGCTCGATCCCCATCGAGATGATCCCGCCAAGGATCCGCTCCGCGCCCTTTGGCCCATAGAGCGTCACCGGCTCGGTGCGATCCATCAGTCCCATGGTGCGCAGGAGGCCGGTGATGCCCAGCACATGATCGGCATGGAAGTGCGTGAAGAAGATTTCGCGAAAGGCAAAACTCGCCCCGTAGCGCATCATCTGCCGCTGGGTCCCCTCGCCGCAGTCGAACAGCAGCGTCTCTCCCTCGCGCTGCAGCGCGATGGCGGAGACGTTGCGCTCGATGGACGGGCAGGCGGCGCCGGTGCCGAGGAAGGTGAGGCTAAGGGACATGGCGGATTAGTCGACGGTCAACGGTCAACCGTCAACAAGTGATGTCATTGCGAGGAGGGGCCATCGGCCCCGACGAAGCAATGACGCGTCGTCTGTTGACCGTTGACCGTCGACCATCAGAAGATCTTCACCGTAATCGGAATCTTGCCCGGATTCTCTTTGATGACCTGCATCACCGAGTCGAGTTGCGCAGTCATCCTGGTCAGGTTGTTGTAGAGCGTGCTGTCCTTCGCCAGCTTGCCGAAGGTCCCCTTCCCTGCCTGGACGTCGGCCAGGATCGCGTTCAGCTTGTCGCCCGTCTCGGTCAGCTTCACCGACATGGCCGACAGGTTCCGGACCAGGCTGTCGCTCCCCGCGAGCGCACGCTGCAAGCCTGGATTGGCCAGCGTCGAGTCGAGTCGGGCGCCGAGCTGGCGGAACTCGGTCATGGTGCGGGTGAGCTCCGCCGACGGCCCCTTGTTCGGGTCGCCGTAGAGCGCCATCGTCTGCTGCGCCGCGTCGAGCGTCTTCTGCAGGCTCGCCATGGTGGTGCGGATCTGCTTCGTCATCTCCGGGTCCACCAGCGCCTGCACGCCCGCCATCACGCTGTCGGCGCGGGCGGCGAGCTTGCTGGCGATGTCGGTGAAGCCCGCCTCGCTCGAGCCGATGATGGTGTCGCCCTTGCCCAGCAGTGCACCGGCCGTGCCCGGCGTCAGGTCCACCGCCGCGTCGCCGGCCGCCAGGCTGAGCGTGATGATCTTGGCGCTCGCGTCCTTCTTCATCTGGACCTTGGGATCCACGGCCACATTGACGATCACCTTGCCGGGCTGCATGAACGCGATGCTCTGCACCTTGCCCAGCTCGTAGCCGGAAATCTTGACCGCCGAGGCTTCCTTCAGGTTGCCGATGTTGGCGAACTGGATATGAATCAGGTCGCCGGCGTTGAACGACTTGCCCCGGAGCCACATCGTGCCGGCCACGAAGATGACGATCGCCAGCAGTACGATGGTCCCGACGGTGACTTCACGCTTGTAGTGGAGATCCATTCATTCCGCCTGCTCGGCAAAGGTCGAGGCCTGGAAATCCCGCTCCAGAAATTCGCGTACCTTGGGGTCCTTCGAGGCCAGGAACTCGTCCTGGGTTCCTTCCATCACGATCCGGCCATTGCTCAGCAGCGCCAGCCGGTCGGCCACCCGGAATGCCCCGCGCACGTCGTGCGTCACCATCACGCTGGTGACCCCCAGCTCGCGGTCGAGCCGCTTCACCAGCCCGTCGATGATATCGGAGTTGACCGGATCGAGTCCCGACGTCGGCTCGTCGTACAACAGGTACTTGGGCTCGCCCACGATGGCACGCGCGATCCCCACCCGCTTCCGCATCCCGCCTGACAACTCCGCCGGGAACTTCTCCATCACGTCCGCCGGCAAGTTCACCAGCTCGATGCAGCGCGCCACCGCCTTCCGCGCATACTCCTCGTCGCCATACTTGGCGGTGTCCGAGATGCCGAGGCGCACATTCTCGTACACATTGTCGGAATCGAACAGCGCGCCGTTCTGGAACACGTAGCCAATCTTGTATCGCAGCTGCCGCAGCTGCTCCCGGCGCAGCTTGGGCACCTCCAGCCCATCCACGATCACCTGGCCGCGGTCGGGCTTGATCAGCCCGATGATGTGCTTGAGCAGGACGCTCTTGCCCGTGCCCGATGGCCCCAGCAGGGCCACTGTCTCGCCGTCGCCCACGGTAAAGTTGACCCCGTCGAGCACGACCAGGTCGCCGAAGCGCTTGGAGACGTTCCGGAGCTCGATCATTGGTGCAGCAGCAGCTTGGCGAGCAGGGTATCCAGCAGCAGGATGAGCACCGAGCTGCTCACCACCGCGCCGGTCGTGGCCCGGCCCACGCCTTCCGCACCTTGTCCCGTGTTGAATCCCATGTAGCAGGGGATGATCGTGATCGATGCGGCAAAGAAGAACGCCTTGATCAGCGAATAGTACGCGTCGAACGGCCGGTAGAACGCCTGCGCGCCATAGGCAAAGTCGGCGTTCGTCACCGGCATCACCTGGCTCGCCGCCAGCCACCCGGTGGCTACCCCGATCACGTTGGCAAAGACGACCAGCACCGGGATCATCACCAGCCCCGCCACCACCTTCGGCACCAGCAGGTGCGAGGCCGGCGAGCGACCGAGGCTTTCCAGTGCGTCGATCTGCTCGGTGACGCGCATGGTGCCGATCTCCGCGGCATACCGCGCCCCGATGCGGCCGGCGAGAATCAGGCCGGTGAGCACCGGGCCCAGCTCGAGGATGATGGACTGGGTCACCAGCGTTCCCACCACGAACCAGGGCAGGTTGCCCTGGAACTGGTACCCGGCCTGCAGCGCCGTCACCGCACCCGCGAAGGACGAGACCAGGAGCACGATGAAGAGACTGCCCACCCCGATGTTCCACGCTTCATCCATGGCCCGCGGCAGCCAGATCTTCACTTCCCGGAGCCCGCGGAAGAACTCCCCGATCAGGATGCTGACCCGCCCGACGTGCGCCATGCCGGTCAGGACGGCGCGCCCGGTCACGCGGCGGAGGTCGAATCGTTGAGTGGAAGGCGCCATGGCGTTGTATCTTGCCGCACCATGGCACGTAAGTCCAGTCTCCATGCGCCGCTAGACGCGGCCACGTTTCGCCGTCGGCTGATGCGCTGGTTCCGGCGGCACGGGCGCGACCTGCCCTGGCGACGGACCCGCGACCCGTATCATGTCCTCGTTTCCGAGGTCATGCTGCAGCAGACCCAGGTCTCGCGGGTCGAGGGCTACTACCGTCGTTTCCTCGACGCCTACCCCACTCTGCATCACCTGGCCGCCGCGTCACCGGGCGCAGTCCGCGAGAGCTGGGACGGGCTGGGCTACTACCGGCGCGCCGCCAACCTGCAACGACTGGCACAGCAGGTAGTCGCCGAGCGGGAGGGCGTCATGCCGTCGGATCCCGGTGAACTGCGGCGCTTGCCCGGCGTGGGACGATACACCGCGGGCGCGGTGGCCAGTTTCGCCTTCGAACGCCGCGCTGCTGCGGTGGACACCAACGTCGCGCGCGTGATCCGGCGCGCGTTCCATCCGCGCACCAGGACCGGGAAGCGAATCTGGGAAACCGCTGAAGCACTGCTGCCCCGGCGCGGCCGGGATGCCTGGACTTTCAATCAGGCCATCATGGAACTGGGCGCCCTCGTCTGCACGGCGCGGGTGGCGAAGTGCGGGGAGTGTCCGGTCGCGAAAGTGTGCCGGTCGAGCGCTCAGCGCTGAGCGCTCAGCGCCCCCTGTGCATCCGCTCGTCCCTGCTGCGTCCACCCCCGCATGCGACCATTCCGTGCCTTCGTTCTGTCGTGTGCCGCCTGCGCCATCGCAGCCTGCTCCGACTCGCCCGGCCCCGCCGGACCCTCCGATCCCATCGAAATCCCCGACCCGCCGACGCCGACCCTTGCCCTCGGCGCGGGACACGTCTGCCAGATCAGCGGTGGCACGACCACTTGCTGGGGCAGCGGAACCCTTGGCCAGCTGGGCAACGGCGGCGGCTCGGCCACCGATGCACGGGCCGCCGTGAACGGTGACCACGACTTCACCACGATTGTTGCCGGATCCAGTCATACCTGCGCACTGGATGGCGACGGCAACGCGTGGTGCTGGGGGTCCAATGCACAAGGACAGCTCGGCACCGGCGCCCTGGCCGATGAAACGTGCGGGGCGTTCGCCTGCCAGACAGAGCCCGCCCCCGTTGCCACCGACGAGCACTTCAAGCAGCTCGCCGCCGGGCGCGACTTCACCTGCGGCCTGACCACGGCCGGCGCGGTGCGCTGCTGGGGCGCCAACGACGCCCGCCAGCTCGGAACAGGGAGCGTCCGCGATACCTGCGAGGGGCTGCCCTGCAGCCACGCCCCCGTCGTGGCCGCCAGCGGCAAGACCTTCGTCACGATCGGTTCCGGGCTGGACCGCACCTGCGCACTCGATCAGCATGGCGCGGTCTCGTGCTGGGGACTCAACCCCAACACACGTCATGTGACCGAGACACCCGAAATCCTGGACGACACTCACGCCGTTGCCCTCGTCGCTGCCGGCGGTCTTCATGCTTGCGCACTCGACCTCGACAAGGCCGCGTGGTGCTGGGGCATCGACGCGCTCGGCGCGGGCGGTGCCATACTCGAGAGCGCCACGCCGGTCGCCGTCACCGGCGGGCACCGCTTCCGGGCGATCGCGTCAGGGCGCTATAGCAGTTGCGGCGTTGACGAGGATGGGACTGCATGGTGCTGGGGCGACAATACCGACGGCGCCACCGGCAACGAGCCGGTCGTGAGCGGCACCCGGTTCGACGATCCCGTGCGCGTCTCGGGCGACTTTCACTTTGAGTCCATCACGGCCGGTTACACCACGTACTGCGGAATCACCACCAATGGCGCCACGGCCTGCTGGGGCCGTGGCGATGAAGGCCAGCTGCTGAATGGCGGGGAGAGCAGGACGGAGCCGGTGCTGGTGGACTAGATGGACAGATGGACAATGGTCGACCGACGCGTCATCGCGAGCCCCGAAGGGGCGAAGCAATCGGGTAGTCCGGATCGGGATGCCCACCTGTCCAACGGCCCAACTGTCCATCTGTCCAACTCACATCATCGCTCCCCCCACCAGCGCAACCAGCGCCAGCACCCCTGCGACAGACGCCACTACCTTCTGCCGGCGGCGAAGCTCATCGAAGTGCGCGGCGTGGGGGCCTTCGGGGTCAAGCCGGGACAGGCGCGACGCGATCGGCAGGCCGCCGAGCAGGATGATCACCGCGCCCAGAATCCCCGCGCCTTGCATCACCATGAGCCAGGAGCTGAGTGACGTCGTCATCGCGTTCATCAAGCGCACCGTAAGGATCAGCCCCGAGAACACCACCAGCAGTGCACCCGGCGCGATCACAACCTTGTAAATGAATGCCTGCGCGCGAGTCACCGCGCCCAGGCCGCCGCGCGACTCGTTCCGTGCGGCGACCCCGGCGACCATCGCCGCCAGCCCGCCGCCCAGCCACAGGGTGAAGCCGAGAAAGTGAAGCAGCAGCCAGAGATGGCTCACGTACCGGCCTCCGAGAGGATCGCGTCGTCAATCGGCTGGCGGCCGCCGAAGCCGGTTTCCATCTCGTGCCACGCGATGATGCGATCTTCGCCCAGCTGCCAGCAGAGATATACCGGCTCGTCATTCCGGAGTGAGGGAAAGTCCACCAGCCCCGACTCGAACCCCTTGAAAATGCAGCCGATTTCCTCCAGCTCGTGCAGGTAGCCGTCGATCAGCTCGGCACGCCGCGCCACGTCGGTGCGCACCTCGAGCATCTCCGCCGTCTCGCCCGCCGTGGGGTCCGCGACCAGTGAGAGGGCCTCGTAGCGTGAGACGCCCGCGCGCCACCCCGGATGCTCGGCGACGAGGTCGGCCACGATGCGCTTCACCAGTGGGAGCGTACGCTCCGCTTCTTCCAGCGTGAATAACCGTGTTGCCTGGGTCATGTCATTTCCATCCTGCGTCCCGCAACGCTGCGCGCGTGGCACGATACCCTTCTTCCGCGTACTGCCGCGCGAGGTCCATGCGGAACGTCACGTTCTTCTGCACGTTCGGGCGAACGTACACCAGCCGGGGTCGGGTGGCATCACGACGCCACACTTCCAGCTCCAGCGCGCTGTTGGCGGCCATCAGGATGCCGGTGGCATCGTTGTGGGCCCGTACCAGCGACGGATAGGGCGAACCCGCCGACGCAAGTTCGTCGAATCCGGGCCCGATATCCACCGCAAGCACCAGGTCAGGATTCCCCGCCCGCGCCGGCTCCAGCGGCACCACGCCGCGCAGGCCGCCATCGGCCAGCCGGCGCCCGCCGATCACTACCGGGGGAAAGAACACTGGCAGCGCGCAGGACGCCATCAGCGCATCCACCAGTGGGACATTCTCACCACCATGCCCGAAGAGCACCAGCTCGCCGGTGGTGAGGTCCACCGCCGTCACGGTGAGCGGCAGGTTGAGCGCGTCGAAGGTCTCGGCCGGCAGGTATGACTCGATGGCGCGCCGCAGCGGGTCCGGCCGCATCAGTGCGCTCACATAGATGCCGCCCAGCGGCGCGAGGAGCCGCTTCACGACGCCTCGGCTCCCCGCTTCGACCAGCCGCGCCAGTACCTCATCGGTCTCGAGCCCGGCGCAGAAGCCGGCCGCGATCACCGCACCCATCGAGGTGCCGGCATAGCGTTCGGGCTGGAGACCAACTTCGTTGAGTGCACGGATGGCGCCCACGTGCGCCGCCGCCTTGGCCCCGCCACCGGAGAGCGCGGCCACCACCTTCATTGCTGCTTCATCCGCTCACGGTAACGGCGCGCCGCCTCGTAGCGCTCCCGCTCCTCTTCGGTCTCGGCAATCAGTCTCGGCACGCGCTTGGGCTTCCCCTTCTCATCGATGGCCACGAACACGCAGTGCGCCACATGCGTGAACCGCCGTTCACCCGTCGTGATGGTCTCGGCGTGCACGGTGACCGTAATATCCATCGAGGAATTGCCGACGAAATCGACGGTGGCCGAGCAGGTCACCAGATTGCCCAGCGGAATCCGCTCACGGAAATCCACCCGGTCAATCGCCGCGGTCACCGCCGGGCCTCCGGCGTGCCGCATCGCCGCCACCGCCGCGGCCTGGTCCACCAATGCCATCAGGTTCCCGCCGAACAGGTCACCAAGCACGTTCTGCATGTGCGGCATGACGAACGTGGTGATCTCGCCGCGGGAGTACGACATGGGTCGGGAGTCGGTCATAGGCCGTAGGGCGTAGGGCGTGGGAGCGTCGACGGTCAACGGTCGACCATAGACCGTTGACCGTCGACCATCAGTAGTCCACCGGCCGCAGATAATACTCCCCGATCGCCGTCTGGCTCACCATGGCGACTGTGGGAAGTTTCCGCTTCCAGTGGGTTGAGTCGAGGCGCTTCCGGACCAGCGCCACTTCATCATCGGTGAAGCCGCGCGCGACGATCTCCTCGTTGCGGTAGCCGAGCAGGATCCAGTGCAGGATGAGATCGGCGCGGGCGTAGGAAATGCCGAAATCACCTTCATCTGTCTGGCCGGTGATGAGATCGGCGCTGGCCGGCTTGGCGACGATCTCCTCGGGCACGCCGAGGTGTCGCGCGAGCGCCCAGACCTGCGTCTTGAGGAGATCGCCCAGCGGGTTGATGGGCGGAGAATCGTCCGCGTGCCACGTGAAGTAGCCCAGCAGGCGCTCGGACTTGTTCCCGGTGCCCAGCGGGAGCGCCCGGCACGCCTCCGAGAGATCGAAGAGCGTAATCATCCGGGTCCGCGCCATGATGTTTCCCTGGCGGGCCGGCGTGGTGCTCCCGCCGATGGCACGGGTGAGTCCATCCACCGCGTCGCTGATGTCCACCGTGCGCATCTCGATCCCGGTGGCCTTCGCCACCAGCGCCGCGTGCTCCCGACTCTCGACACTCGACCGACTGTATGGCATCCGCACGCCGATCACGTTCTCCGGGCCCAGTGCTTCGGCCGCGAGGTATGCCACCACCGAGCTGTCCACGCCACCGGAGAGCCCCAGCACCGCACGCGTGAAGCCGCGCCGGCGCGAAAGCTCGTCGCGAATGAACTCGACCAGCCACCTGCGGGTGAGCTCGGGTTCGATGGCGAGGGGAGAGTCGAGGGTCGAGGGTCGAGGGTCGAGAGATGGGCGTGGACCGCCAAGGCCTCGACGCGTGACCCGTGACCCGTGACTCTCGACCCTCGACCCTCGACCCTCCAGCAAATGAGGCAACCGCATCGCCAGGTCCGACAGCAGCGGCATGTCGGCGCGCGCGCGGGTGATCTCCTCGAGCGGGAGGTCGGCACGGATCAGCGCATCCTCGAACACCGGACCGCGCGCCAGCAGGTCGCCACGCGGGCCCGCCACGATCGAGCCGCCCGGAAAGGCCTTACCGCCCTCGAAGCCCACCAGCTGGGCCACGGCCACGTACATCCCGTGCTCGCTCGCCATGTCCTGCGCAATCCGCTCCCAGCGTGAGAGACTCGACGGCCGCTGGTCGTCGCCATCCGGCGTGATGCCGCGCGCCGGACTTGCGCTCGGCACGATGAGGAGCTGCGCGCCGTCGAGCGCCGCGAGCATCGGCATCACGCTGTGCCAGGCATCCTCGCAGATGATGGCCGCCGCCCGGCCCCAGCGGGTGTCGAACGCCTCGACCGAGCGGCCCGGCTCGACGAATCGCTCCTCGTCAAACACGCCATAGGTCGGCAGGAACACCTTGCGATGCACGTGGCGGATCCCGGCGTCGTCGCCGCCGAGCGACGCGTACATCGCGGAATTGTGCAGGGTGTTGTCGTGGACTTCGTAGAAGCCGATGCAGATGTCGAACGGCGGCGCGCCGCTCTCCGCGTGGGCCTGCGACAGGTCGGCAAACAGCTCCGGCGCGCTCTTCGCCAGCTCCCGGACGCCACCTTCCAGGAAATATCCGGTCAGCGCCGCCTCAGCGGTGATCACCAGGTCGGGAGCGTGATCGGCCGCCGCCAGCTGGCTGAAAATCTCGCCCAGCCGGGCCAGGTTCTGGCGGTAGGCGCCCTTGGTGGGGCGGAACTGGGCAATGGCGATGCGGAGCATTGGCGAGTAATCTAATGGACGCCTCGGCGGCTCGGCGGCTCGGCGGCTCGGCGAGGGTAGGTCACCCCGAGCGAAGCGAAGGGGCCGACGCTCAGGCACGCTCAGCCTCTTCAGCCGCTTCGCGGCTTCCGAGTGACACCACGCCGGCAGCCTTCAGCCTTCAGCATGTATCCCGAGTCCAAGCACGGAGTCCCATATGTCATCGGCACCCCTCACCGCCCTCTCCGGCGTCACCAACGCCTGCGAAGCCGTTCCCAATCTCCTCACCGGCGGCCAGCCGAGTGCGGAGCAGCTCGAGCAGTTCAAGGCGGCCGGCGGCGCGCTGGTGCTCGACATCCGTGACCCGATGGAGCCGCGGTCATTCGACGAACCGAAGCGCGCCGCCGAGCTTGGGCTGGAATATGTGAACGTACCGATTTCTCCCGGCGCCACCAGCGACGAGAAGATGGAGCGGATTCTCGACACGCTTCGGACCCACAAGGATGAAACCATTTTCTTTCATTGCGGCAGCGGCAACCGGGTGGGCGGCGCCGTGCTGGCCTACCTGATGCTCGACCGGCAGATGGCCGAGGACGATGCCGTCGAGCGCGCCATGGCCATCGGCCTGCGCAGCCCGGAATACCTGCAGTGGGGCCTCGACTACGCCCACCGCCACGCCAACAAGTCCTGATACGTCGGAGCAAGGGAATGACACGACAGATGCTCGTCGCGCTGGTGCTGGCGGGTGCGGCGCCGCTCGCCGCCCAGCAGGTCAGGCCGCTCGACCCGGCCAACATGGACACCACATGCAGTGCGTGCGAGGACTTCTTCAGCTATGCCAATGGCGGATGGCTCAAGCGCAACACGATTCCCGCCGACAAGGCATCGTGGGGAAGCTTCAACGAGCTGCAGGAGTCGAATTACGCTGCGTTGCGCGAGACACTCGAGGCCGCGGCCGCCAATCCCGGCCCCGACGCGGACACCCGCCGGCTCGGTCTTTTCTACGCCAGCTGCATGGACACGACGGCCATCAATCGGATCGGCGCCGAGCCCATCCGGCCGATGCTCGATGACATTGCCGCGCTCAAGACCCGGGCTGACGTGGAACGGGAGATCGCCACGCTGCAGAGCGCGGGCGTCGGTGCCGGCTTCTCCTTCCGGTCCGGCCAGGACGACAAGAACAGCAGTCGCATCATCGGCCAGCTCTCGCAAGGTGGCCTCGGCCTTCCCGACCGGGACTATTACACCAGGCAGGACACCGCCTCGGCTGCCCTGCGCGACCAGTACCGCGAGCACGTGGCCCACATGATGGCGCTGGTGGGCGTCGGCACCGCACAGGCAGCGGCTGCGGCCGATCGTGTGCTGGCGCTCGAGACCGCGCTTGCCCGGGCCTCGATGACACGGGTCGAGCGGCGCAACCCGGACAGCACCTATCACCTGCTCACGATGGCACGGCTCCAGTCGCTCACTCCTGGCTTCGGCTGGAAGGCGTTCCTGGCCGAACGCAAGGCGCCGGCCGTGGGCGAGGTCAATGTTGCGCAGCCCCGCTTCTACCGGGCGCTCGATTCCCTGCTGACCTCCGTCCCCATCGCGACCTGGCGCGACTACCTCGCCTGGCAGACGGTGCGCAGCTACGCTCCATCGCTCGGCAGCGATCTCGAGGACGAAAGCTTCCGCTTCAACAGCACCGTCATGCAGGGCGTCACCGAAATGCAGCCGCGATGGAAGCGCTGCATTGAATCCACCGACCGTTCCCTCGGCGAAGTCCTGGGCAAGGCGTTCGTCCGCACCCATTTCACGCCCGAGGCCAAGGCCCGGGCGGAAACCATGGTGAAGAACATCCGCGCCTCGCTCCGGGACCGTATCGGGCAGCTCGACTGGATGACGCCAGCAACCAGGCAAAAGGCTTATGCCAAGCTCGATGCGATCGTGCAGAAGATCGGCTATCCCGACAAGTGGCGATCGTATGAAGGGCTGGAGCTCGTCGCACAGCCGTATGGCGTGAATGTCATGCATGCGCGCGCCTTCGACGTCCAGCGCAGCATCAACAAGATCGGCAAGCCGGTGGATCGCACCGAATGGGGCATGACGCCGCCCACGGTCAATGCCTACTACAACCCGAGGATGAATGAGGTGGCCTTCCCCGCCGGCATCATGCAGCCACCGTTCTTCGATCCTCATGCTGATGATGCGGTCAACTACGGGGGAATGGGTGCCGCGATTGGCCATGAGATTTCACATGGCTTTGACGACCAGGGCCGGAAGTATGATGCGAAGGGAAACCTGTCAGGATGGTGGTCCGACGCGGATGCAGCAGCCTTCGAGGCGCGGGCGAACCAAGTGGTGCGGCAGTTCGACGGCTTCGTTTCGGTCGACACATTTCACGTGAATGGGAAGCTGACCCTGGGCGAGAACATCGCCGATTTTGCCGGCCTGACCATCGCCTATCACGCCTTCCGCAAATCGCTGGAAGGAAAGCCGGAGCCCGCGCCCATCGACGGCCTCACGGCTGACCAGCGCTTCTTCATGGCGTGGGCGCAAATCTGGCGGGGAATGACGCGGCCGGAATCGGCCAGGCTGCTCGTAAACGTGGACCCGCACTCGCCGGCGCAGTGGCGGGTGAACGGCCCACTCGCCAACATGCCGGAATTCCAGGCGGCGTTCAAATGTCAGGCGGGAGATCCGATGGTGGCGCCGCCGGAGACGCGAGCGAGGATATGGTGAAAGGTGCGACGGTCAACGGTCTACAATAGACCGTTGACCGTTGACCAGTTACCGCGGCCCCCTCCGCCCACCTCCACCTCCACCACCGCCCCCGCTACGCGACGGCTCAGGGCGTGGCGCGCTGGAGCGTACCGGGGCAGCGCTGCTGCGCGGAGGAGGCGCGGAGCGGACCGAGGGCTCTGACCGCGGAGCGGAACGGACCTCTGGTGCCGGGCGCTCCACCCTGCGTGGCGGCTCGGAGCGCTCCACCGGCCTGCTCATATGGGGCTGAGCGGCTCGGCGGCTCGGCGGCTCGGCGCGCTCGATGGTGGGCGCGGAGCGGGGTTCGCTGCGGCGCTGGAGCTGCGGCTCACCCTGGCTTCGCGAGGACGATGGCCGGCGTTCCACGGTCGGGGTCGGCGCACGGCGCGGCTCACCGCTGCCGCTCCGCTCCCCCGATGAGGGCCGACGCTCAACGCTGCTCGACGAGGGACGGTCGGCGGTTGACCGTCGACTCGGTTCGCTCGACTCCCGACGCTCCACGCTCGGCGCTGGACGTTCGGCGCTCGGCGTCCGGCGGCGGGGTTCGGCGCCTTGCGGCGCAGCGGAGTTCTCGACTGGCGAGCGCCCCATGTCACCCGAGGTGGTACCACGGCGCACCGGCGCCGGGTCGTAGACCGTGTTCACGGCACGGGCCGGAGAACCCGCCATGCGATCCCGATACGGTACACCATTCCACAACCGGTCCGACTGCTTGAATTCCGACGGTGTGGTGTAGCGCTGGCGATAGCCGATCACACCAGGCGTACTGTAGTACGGGTACGAGTACGTGGGATACCCGTAATACCTGGCAGGCCGGTAGTAATAGGGCTGGTAGTAGCCATAGTAGTACGGCCTGTAATAGTACGGCGAGCCATAATGCACCGAGACGCTGAAGCGGTACGGTGAGTAGTAGTATGGATCGCAGTAGTAGTCATAGAACGAATCGCAGTAGTACGATGAGTAGTAGTACGACGGCGTGTATACCACCGCCGGCGCGGCGTAGCTCACGCTCGAGTACTCGCTCTCGTAGACGTCATAGGTGACGTAGTCGTAGTCGTAGCGGCCGCTCGCCATACGCTGAATAATGTCATCCAGGACCGGCTCCGGATCGGAACCCGGATCCTGGGCATTCAGCGCGTCGTAGTCCCAGTGCTGGTTGACGGCGAAGGCATCGAAGCGGAATGGATCACGGGAAACCGCGGCATAAATGGCGCCCTGCCCCGAGCCCGCGTCCACCGTGAAGGTCTCGCGGTCGCCCCGGTCACGTAGCTCATAGGTATGGCGGCCCCGGACGTAGTTGTCGTCATCAGGATCGAGGGGGAAAAGCACGCGGACGCGGCCATCCGGGTCGGCGTGCAGCACCACCAGGAAGCCGTCGTCGTCGGTGCGGATCTTGACCTTGCCATGCTCGCCGCGGACGAATTGGCGATCGTTGTTCAATTCGATCCGGACCGGCGGATCCTGCGACGCAACCGCCAGCGCGGGCGCCGGGGCCGGAACCAGAAGGGAAAGGAGGACTGTGGCGAACATGTCTCGCCTCCGGATTGCTGAAAACCTGACGAATGGGACCGCGACAACCAGATTGAAACTGCGAGCCCCGTGCCAAGACAACAACTCCTTATGGGGCAAACAGTTGCGGTCGGAGATGGGTTCCCGGACGTCCCTTGGCGCGGACGCGGTCGAGAGGTCAACGAGGTCGAGGGGTCAAGTCGGTCATTCTCGACCCCTCGACCCCTCGACCCCTCGACCCTAAGGCTCCCGATGCCAGTACAGCCGCATCTCGCTGATCTTCTCGCCTTCGGTCTCGCAGAACATGCTCCCGCGCACGTCCATCCACTGGCCCGTGCGGCGACGACGGAACACGCATCGGTACTCGGTGGAAAACCAGGGCCCGGCCGCGAAGATTTCACCTGACGAGAAGGTGATCTCCGATTGGTGGTAGGGCGTCTCGACCCAATATTCCCGGATGGCCGCGATGCCCCGGAGCGCCTCGGCGTGAGGCGTCGGAATGAAGACGGCCTCGGTGGTGAAGACGCTGAGCAGCAGCTCCACATTGCCCTTGGCCCACCCCTTGCCAAAGGTGTCCACCAACATTCGACCAAGGGCCCGGGTATCGGGCTGCGTCACATCCGGAATTGGCTCGTCCATGCGCATGAACATATACGGCCAGACCGCACGGTGGGTTGGGCTTGGACTCCTGCTCGGCGTCGCCCGGCCTCTCGTTGCCCAGGCGCCCTGCCCGCCGCCATCAGGCGTGGCGTCGACTGCGGGCTGGACCAGCCTGCGCCAGGATTCGCTTGAGGCAGCCGAACGGCACTTTGGCCGGGCGCTGTTCCTCTGCAACACCAACCTCGACGCCATCACCGGGAATGGATACCTCGCGCTGAGGCGCGGCAATCCCGGCCGCGCCGATTCCTTGTTTTCCCGGGTAGTGACGGCCGACAGCGCCAACGGCGATGCCTGGATCGGGCTGGCGCTCGGACGCGAGCGGCTGGGCGACTCGGCGGGCGCGGTGGCAGCAGCCCGGCGCGCGCTGGCCTTCGCGCCCAGGGATCCGAGCGCGAGCGCGATCCTCGACCGCCTCAGTCCCGGCTGGCGGCGTCCCGCGCTCGCCGACGCACAGCGCCCCGAACGCCTGCAGCTCGTGTCCCGTGTCCAGGGAGCCCGATTCCAGGTGCGCCAGAACGGCCAGTGGCGGCCCCTATGGCTCAAGGGCGTCAACATGGGCGTAGCGCTGCCTGGGAAATTTCCCTCGGAATTCCCGACTGATTCCTCCCTGTACGGCAACTGGTTCCGGCTGATTGCCGCGACGCATGCCAACACCATACGGCTCTACACCATCCTCCCGCCCGAGTTCTATCGCGCGCTACGCGGCTGGAACGTGCAGCATCCCGATTCACTCCTGTGGCTGGTGCATGGCGTCTGGACGGAACTGCCCGAGGAAGGCGCGTTCGACGCACCGGACTTCGAGCGTCAGTTCCGGGCGGAGATGCACCGGGTGGTGGCTGTCATTCATGGACACGCCGATCTCCCGGTACGGCCCGGTCATGCCAGCGGCCGCTACGACGCCGACGTCTCTCCATGGACCATGGCGTTCATCATCGGGCGGGAGTGGGAACCCTTTGCGGTCAAGGCATTCGACCAGCAGCATCCCGGCGCCGCGCCGTACCACGGCCGGTTCCTGTCGTCGGCCGGCGCGCCAGCGATGGACCGGTGGCTGGCTGAGCAGTGTGACACGATGCTGGCATATGAGTTTGACCGCTGGCATGCCTTGCGGCCCATTGCCTACACCAACTGGCCCACGCTCGATCCACTGACCCATCCCACCGAGTCGAACGGCGAAGAAGAGCGCGCCTGGCGCCGGCGCGCTGGGAGGCAGGCTGAAGGCATCCGGCTGGAGTATGACAACGACGCGATCGGGCTGGACGCGGAACTCATTCGTCCCACCGCCGCCAACCCGGCCGGCTGGTTCGCCAGCTTTCACGCGTATCCCTACTATCCCGATTTCATGCTCTACGATCCGGAATACAACCGGGCCCGTTCGCCCGAAGGACACTCCAATTATTTCGGCTATCTCAGCGACCTCGTGCGTCATCACCAGAACATGCCGGTGCTGATTGCCGAGTATGGCGTGCCGTCGAGCCGGGGCGATGCGCACATCCAGCCGCAGGGCTGGGACCACGGCGGGCACGACGAGCAGTCGATGGCACGGATCGATGCCCGGCTCACGCGCGACATGCATGCGGCAGGCACGGCAGGCGGGCTGGTCTTTGCCTGGATCGACGAGTGGTTCAAGCGCAACTGGGTGGTGACCGATTTCGAGCTGCCGGTCGAGAACAACCGCCGCTGGCACAACGTGATGGATGCGGAACAGAACTACGGTCTCATCGGCATGTACGCCGGCGACTCGGCGACGCGTCCCGAGCCAGGTGGCGACGCCGAGCGCTGGCGAAAGTTGCCGGTGGTGGCGAGTGGTGGCGGGATATTGCGGGGGCTGCATGTGGGCTCGGATGCCGCGTATGTGTATCTGGCCGTGGAGGTCGACGGTCGAGGGTCGAGGGTCGAGCCCTCGACGCTTGACTCTCGACCCTCGACCTTCCAAATCGCCATCTCCACCTACCGCGATTCCGTGGGCCAGCATCGCCTGCCGCGCACCGGGGTCACGTCGCCCTTGGGCTTTGAATTCCTGGTAGACCTGCCGTCCCCCGACAGCGGCTCCATCCGGGTGCTGCCGGACTACAATCGCTACGCGCCCATCGCCGACCCGAAGACCGGGGACGACCTGGGCCGCTTTTATCATCGCCCCGTCACCATCCTCAACCGCAGCGATGGGCGCTTCGACTCCATGTTCGTGATCACCAACCGGGCGCGCTTTGGGCGCGACGGGACCTTCTTTCCGGCGCAGGGGGTGGATCGCGGCCGGCTGCGCTTCGGGCGAGCCAGCGCATCCACGCTGGCCGACTGGTATCTTGATCGCGAGGCGGGGCTGGTGGAAATCCGGATCCCCTGGGACCTGCTGAACGTCAGCGACCCGTCGTCGCGGACACTGCTCTATGAGCGAGGTACCACAGGCGATTTTGGCACGGTGACCGCCGGCGATTTCCGGTTTCTTGTCGTGGCACAGAACAAGGCGACGGGCGCCGTGGAGCAGCTCGGTCCATCACGCGGCTGGCGCTGGGATGGCTGGGCCGATCCTGATTGGTTTGCCCGGATCAAGCCGGCGTATGATTCGCTCACTGCAACGTGGGGAGCCATTCGATGATGCCACGCATGCTGGCCCTGACGACGCTCATGCTCGCGTCCGTTGCGTCACTCTCGGCGCAAGCGCCGGAGGGCGACCGGCTCTGGGAAGCGGGGAGCTTTGAGCCGGCGAGACAGGCCTACGAGCGCGAGCTGGCCACCAATCCCCGCAGCGTGCCTTCGCTCTATCGCCTCGGTGTGCTCGCCTCCTGGCGGGGTGACCTCGACTCCGCGCTGGCGCTCGCGGCCACCGCGCGCTCCATTGAGCCGAATGACCCCGACGTGCGCCTGCTGCAGGCGCAAGTGCTCTCATGGCAGGGAAAGCTCCCCGCCGCCCTCGCCCACTACGACTCGATCATCGCTGACAATCCCGACCGGCTCGACGCCCAGGTGGCACGGGCCCGGGTGCTGGCGTGGGCCAGCCGGTTCGACGAGGCCGACAGCGCCTACGCCAGCATCCTGCAGCGCGATCCCGGCAACCCGCAGGCGCTGGCGGGTCGCGCCGAGGCGCGTGCCTGGCGCGGCGACCTGAAGGGTGCCGAAGCGATGTACCGCTCCGTGCTCACCACCGACAGCAGCAATGCGGCCGCGCGGCTTGGGCTCGCAACCGTGCATTTCTGGCAGGGCCACTCGGCGCTGGCCCGCCGCGAACTCGATCCACTTCTGGCGGCTGAACCCAACAACCGCGATGCGCAGACGCTCGACCGCGCCATCCGGCTTGCACGGCACTCGTTCGTCGAGCTGGCGGCCGGATGGAACAACGATTCCGACCACAACACCAGCTGGTGGCAGTCGGCCTTGGTGACCGTGCCGATGACCGACAACCTGGCCGTGTTCGGCAGTGTGGGACTGCAGGAGAGCCATGACCCTGTCCGGAGCGCGGACCGACAGATGGCGGAAGCCGGTTTCCGGCTGGGCCTGGGCAAGCTGGGCGTCACTGCCGCCGCGGGCGCGCGGCGGCTCCAGCCCGAGGGCGGCGCCAGCCGGACCTCGGCGTCGTATCGCGGCGCGCTGACGTACAAGGCGACGCCACGCGCCGCGTTTGGCGCCGGATTTTCGCATCACGCGTTCGACGAAACGGCGCAGCTGATCGAGAGCGGCCTGGACATGGATGAGGCGGAAGCAAACGTGGACCTGGGGCTCACTCGTTCCACCACGCTCACGCTCGGCGGCGGCGGCGCCTGGTTCAGCGATGACAACCAGCGCTATCATGTGCTCGCCGCGCTCATGCAGCAGCTGCCCCAGCACTTCTTTGCCGGCCTCTACGGCCGGCAGATGGGCTACGACTTCAAGGGCACCGGCTACTTCTCACCCGATCGGTTCCGGACCGGAGAAGTGCGCGGTGGCTGGGTGCATGACGACCTGGAATGGACCGCGCGCCTTGCCGGCGGGCTCGGCGCGCAGCAGGCATTCCGCGGTGCGGAGACGCAGGCGGAATGGCATGCCGATGCGTCGCTGGGCCGGACGTGGGGCACAGGAAACATGATCGAGCTGTTTGGCGGGGTGTCCAACAGTCTGGAGCGGACGGTGACCGGCGCCTACCGCTATCGAAGCGCCGGTCTCCGGATCACCCTGGGGCTTTGAAAGGGACTACGGGGTGAAATTCCAGTTAACCACGACGAAATAAGTTCCGTCCCCCTGGATCGCCGACAAGGTCAGCACGTAATTGTGGCCGGGCAATGTGTTGATCGGTCCAACCAGTGGATCAGGACCATGGGTCTGGATCGTGTTGGCCGGAGCGACACCGTATGTCACGACCGGCCGAATGATGTTTTGATCGGCCGTCACGCTCCACTTCAGCTTCTTGTCGGGATCCGTCTCGGTAATATCGGTAACGACAAGCTGGGCCACCGTGCAGGCCGGCGACCACTCAAAGGTGGGTGTCGTGCCCGAACTGATGGTAACGCTCGAGATGGGGCTGTCGCATCCGCCTCCATTCTGGGAAGTGGAGTCGCCACAGGAGGCCACCGCCAGCGCCAGTGGCAGCAATGCGAGCGAACGCAAATTCTTCATATCAGCAGGTCCTCTGCATTACACGTGATTGGACGGCCCTGGAGCCGCGGGTGGGGCGCGGCGGCACCCGATAAAAGATAAGGACGCCCCGAGCGGCGGCAATCGCACCGACCAGACGGCCAGACGGCCAGACGGCCAGGACCCGAAGGTAGGAACTAGCCGTCCAACCGTCTAACCGTCCAGCCGAATAGTCAGGGCTGCAACGGCGCCTGCTTGCTGAAATCTCCCGCACGAACAATCGCGAACCGGCTCGGATCCAGGAATTTCCGCACCGCGGCGTTCACGTCGGTAACGGAAAGCTTCTGGACCTGCGCATCCATGGCGGCATCAAAGGCCATGGTGCGATCCAGATAGAGGTCCGTAGCCAGCATGCTGGCCAGGGCGGCATCCTGTGCCCGCTGCACGCTCTGCTCCTGCAGCCAGCCGGTGCGGGCCTCGTTCAGCTCATCCGCCGTGAAGCCATCCTTGATGGCCCGGGCCATCTCCTCACGGAATGCAGTGCTCACCTTGGGAGAGTTCTCCGGTGCCGAAATGGCATAGGTGATCCACTGACCACTCTCGTCCTGTGACGAAGCGTTCATGAAGGAGCCGATGCCGTAGCTCAATCCGTCCTTCTGCCGGATGCGTGTGGCCAGCCGGGAATGGAGGAAGCCGCCACCCAGCATATAGTCGCCCAGGGTCAGCGCGGCGTAGCCGGGCTCATCATCACGCAGCTTGATGTTGAGCCCGGCAATGAAGAAGGCGTTGGCCTTGTCGGGCGTGTTGAGGACGATCGTCGTCGAATCGTTCTGGCGGAACTCCTGGGGAATCCGCTCATACCTGGCCGGGCTCTTCCAGTTGCCAAGGAACGAGCCGAGGGCCGTGGTGACTTCCCTGGGATCGAAGTCGCCGACGACCGCCACCTGGGCGTGGTCGGCGCCGTAGAAGCTCTGGTAGAACGACTGGACTTGCTCCAGCGTCGCGGCGTTGATGGCGGCCACCTCTTCATCCACCGTGAGGGTGGCGCGCGGATCGCCTGCGGGATAAGGGTTGAGGAAGCGGCCGAAGGCGTTGAAGCCCTGGGTGGACGGCTCCGAACGCTGCTGCTCGATGGCGGCCAGCTGCTCTTCCTTCAACTCCTTGAACTCCTGGGCGTCGAAGCCTGGCTCGCGCAGCACCTCACCCACGAGCCGGAGCACCGCGGGGAGGTTCGCCCGCTGGGCCTGGATCCGCACCCCGGCACTCGTCGCCCCGCCAAACACGCTGACCTGCGCCTTCAGGCGGTCGAACTCATCCTTGATCTGCTGGCGTGTCTTGGACTTCGTGCCGCGCATGAGCATGGAGCCTGCGAGACTGGCCGCGGTACTCTTGCCGCGCACCGCATCGAGTGAACCGAAGCGCAGCGTCATGGCGACGTTTACCGTCTGTGCTCGCGTCTGCTTGGGCAGGAGCGCCAGCTCGGCACCACCCGGCAGCACGCTGCGCGTGGTGCGCTTGTCGATGTTGGCGGGTGAGGGGTCGAATGCCTCACCCATCGCCACGGTCGAGTCGCCCTTGTAATCCTTGACCATGGCGGCGACATCGGGCGTCGGCGGAATGACAGCACGCTCGGGCGCAGGCTCGGGAATGAACCGCCCGAAGGTCACGTTCGACGGGCGGAGGTACGCCGCGGCTGCCCGCTTCACCTGGTCTGGTGTGACGGCCTTCACCCGGTCGCGATACAAGAACATCAGGCGCCAGTCACCCATCGAGGCCCACTCGGAAAGACTGAGCGCGGCCCACTCGGAGTTGTTGTACACCAGGTCCCACTGCTTGAGGATGGCCGCCTTGGCGCGATCCACTTCTTCCGCCGATGGCGGATTGCTCACCACGCCCGCGATCGCGTCACGGAAGGCGGCTTCCGCGGGCGCCAGCGAGTCTTCCTTCCGGACCTGCGCATAGAGAATCAGCACGCCCGGCTGCTTGAGCTGATACGCCGAGGCGCCGACGTCAGCCGCCTTGCCGGGCTTGACCAATGCGGTGTAGAGCCGGCCCGAGGGAGCGTCGCCCAGCACATGCTGCAGGACATCCACCGCGGCAAAGCTGGTGTCCGAGCCGGCCGGTACGTGATACGCCGCCATGGCCACCTGCACATCGCCCACTCGGCGGAGGGTCACGCTCCGCTCACCGTCCTGGGTGGGTTCTTCGGTGTAGGTGGGCCAGATCTTGAGCACGCCCGAGCGGTCAGGACGCGGGATGGTGCCGAACTTCTCGCGGATCTGCTGCTTGGCGCTGGCCTCGTCAAACTTGCCGGCCACCACCAGCATGGCGTTGTCAGGCTGGTAGTACTTGTAGTAGAACTGCTGCAAGCGCTCGATCGGCACCTGCTCGATGTCGCTGCGCGCGCCGATGGTGCTGTGGCCATAGTTCTGCCAGAGGAAGGCGGTGGAGAGCACCCGCTCTTCCAGCACGTTGAACGGCGAGTTCTCGCCCGACTCGAATTCATTCCGCACCACGGTGAATTCGCTCTCGAGATCCTTCTTCGCGATGTTGCTGTTGACCATGCGATCCGCTTCCATGGACAGCGCCCAGGTGAGGTTTTCTGGCGTGGAAGGCACGGTCTCGAAGTAATTGGTGCGGTCGTACCACGTGGTGCCGTTGGCATTCGAGCCATGCGTGCTGAGTTCGGCGGGGATGTCGGGATGCGACGGCGTCCCCTTGAACATCAGGTGCTCGAGCAGGTGCGCCATGCCGGTCTCGCCGTAGCCCTCGTGGCGCGAGCCGACCATGTAGGTCACGTTGACGGTGACGGTGGGCTTGGACTGGTCGGGAAAGAGCAGCACCCGGAGCCCGTTGGGGAGGGTGTACTCATGGATGCCCTCGACCGAGGCGCCGGCGGTGAGTTCAGGTGCGGGACCTGCGGGCTTCTGCGCCGAAGCCGAGAGCGGCGCCAGGGCCAGCACGCCCAAGACGGGCGCCAGCCCGGACGCAATGCGGGTCTTGCAGAACATGGTCAGCGGATCCTTGTCAGGAGACCCGCTAATTATGCGTCCGCAGGCGCGGGAGGGCTACTGGCTGCTGGCTGCTGGCTGCTGGCTGCTGGCTGCTGGCTGCTGGCTGCTGGCTGCTGGCTGCTGGCTGCTGGCTACTGGCTGCTGGCTGCTGGCTGCTGGCTGCTGGCTACTGGCTACTGGCTGCTGGCTGCTGGCTGCTGGCTGCTGGCTGCTTGCCGATGCGTGAGAACGGTGTTGCCGGCATAGCATTGATACCGCATTCCCCGCTGCTCTTCGCCATGTTAGGGCATGGGCAACTACCACGCTCTCGATGTCTGGAAGGCGAGCCGGGCGCTGGCGGTGAGCACCTACCGGGCGACGGCTGAATTTCCTCCTGAAGAACGCTTCGGATTGACGTCGCAGATGCGCCGGGCCGCCGTGTCCGTCATGTCCAACATTGCAGAGGGCGCGGGGCGGGGCAGCGATGCGGAGTTCCGCACGTTTCTCCATATCGCCAGAGGCTCCCTCTACGAGCTGGAAAGCCAGTGCATGCTCGCTCAGGAGCTTGGATTCGGAACCGCCACTGCGTTGGGAGCTATCGCCGAGGGTGTCGTGCAGACAGCCAAGCCGCTCCAAGGCCTGCTCAAATCGGTCCGTGCCTCACGCGGGACCTCGAAGCGACGCCCCGCCAGTAGCCAGTAGCCAGTTGCCAGTTGCTGAAAGCCATCAGCCTGCAGCCAGCAGCCATCCCCTACCCCATCCACTCCCTGAACGTCCCTACCAGCAGCCACCCATTGAGCCCCACGATCACCGTGGCCACCAGCCACGCCACCGCTTTCGTCACCGGGTGGATGACCAGCTCACCCATCTTGGCCTTGTCGCCGGTGAACTGCACCAGCGGGATCACGGCGAACGACAGCTGCAGCGAGAGAATGACCTGGCTCAGGATGAGGAGGGAGACGGTACCCCTGGCGCCATAGAGCGCCGTCACGATGATCGCCGGGATGATGGCGATGCCGCGAGTGACCAGCCGGCGGAGCCAGGGCGCGAGGCGAAGGTTGAGGAAGCCCTCCATCACGATCTGCCCGGCGAGGGTGCCGGTGATGGTGGAATTCTGGCCCGAGGCGAGCAGTGCCACCGCGAAGAGTACACTGGCGGCGGTGGTGCCAAGCAGCGGCGCCAGCAGGCGGTGCGCATCGGCGATGTCGGCAACACCGCTGTAGCCGGCAAAGTGGAAGGTAGCCGCGCTCAGCACCAGGATGGCGCCGTTGATGAAGAAGGCGAACAGGAGGGCGATGGTCGAGTCAAAGGTCGAGAAGCGAATGGCCTCCCGCCGTGACTCGACATCGTCAGCAAAGTGCCTGGTCTGCACGATGGATGAGTGCAGATAGAGGTTATGCGGCATCACCGTCGCGCCCAGAATGGCAATGGCGATGTAGAGCATCATCGGGTTGGAGAGGATCTGCGTGGTGGGAATGAGACCGCGCGCCACCTCACCCGCATCGGGCCGCGAGAGGAAAAGCTCCACCGCGAAGCACGCGCCCACCACGGCCACGAGCGTGATCACCACCGCTTCCAGCCAGCGGAACCCGCGCTGGTGCAGCAGGAGGATGATGAGCACGTCGAGTGCGGTGAGGCACACGCCCCAGATGAGCGGGATGCCGAAGAGCAGGTTGAGCGCGATGGCGCTGCCGATGACTTCGGCGAGGTCACATGCGGCGATCGCAATCTCGCACAGCACCCACAGTCCCATCGCCACGGGCGTGGAATAATGATCGCGGCACGCCTGCGCCAGGTCGCGGCCGGTGGCAATGCCAAGCCGCACGGCAAGGCCCTGCAGGAGCATCGCCATCATGTTCGAGAGCAGGATGACGCTCAGCAGGGCGTAGCCGAATTGCGCGCCACCGGCCAGGTCGCTGGCCCAGTTGCCCGGGTCCATGTAGCCCACGGCTACGAGGTAGCCTGGGCCGGCAAAGGCCAGTGCCTTCCGCCAGAAACCCGCGCCCTTGGGAATCTTGATGCTGCGATACGACTCGGGCAGGCTGGGTGCCACCCGTGGCCGGCGCCAGCCGACGTGGCGCTCGACCGGGGGATGCGACGCGGCGCTCATGGAACACTCTCACGAGTGCAGAGCAGGCCGGTAGCCAGCGCATGGCCGATCACTCGGGTGCCAAATGAGGTCTGGATGGTGACAGGTCCATCGAACGGCGCACATTCCACCACCGTGAACCGCAGTCCGGGACGAATGCCGAGCGAGCCGAGGTAGCGCAGGCGCGCGGGATCGGCTTCGGAGACGCGCGAGAGGACGCACTCGTCGCCCGCCGTCATGGCGGGGAGCGGGATTCCCTCCAGATCCGAAATGCTGCCATCAGCGGCAGGAATGGGATCGCCGTGCGGATCACAGGACGGATGACCCAGTGCCGCAGCCATCCGCTCCACCAGCTCATCGGACATGGCGTGCTCGAGCTGCTCCGCCTCGGCGTGGACGTTGTCCCAGTCGTAGCCCAGGAACTCCACGAGATAGGTCTCCACCAGGCGGTGCC
Source organism: Gemmatimonadales bacterium (assembly GCA_035708725.1). Taxonomy (GTDB): domain Bacteria; phylum Gemmatimonadota; class Gemmatimonadetes; order Gemmatimonadales; family GWC2-71-9; genus CAMLHP01. The sequence continues at coordinate 35,989 of DASTFH010000032.1, forward strand.
GCCGCACGATCCGAAGCGCCGCCCGGCGCCCATCCTCGGTCAGGCGCACGCCACGGTAGCGCTCGTGATCCACCAGCCCCTGCTCCGAAAGCCGCTTGATCATCGCGCTGACCGAGGCCGGCGAAAGCGCCAGTCGCTGGGCGATTTCCGTGGTCGAGGCTGCCCGCTCATCAGACGAAAGCCGGTAGACGGCCTTGAGATAGTCCTCGACCGAGCGGGTAAAGACGTCCACGGCGCCATCAGCCGTCACAAAAGGCTCCGAAAAGTTAGACTCGCCTAAACTGTGTAATAGCGTGGTCAGAAGTCAAGGTGTGGAGAGCAAAAATGGGGCCAGTGGAGACGGTTGGACGGTTGGACGGTTGGATGGTTGGATGGTTGGACGCCCGACGGTAAGAACCAACCGTCTAACCATCTGACCGTCTAACCGTCCAATCGTCTAACTGCCTCCGACAGCACCCGTTCCGTCATTCCCCACAGGGTTCCGGCGGCTGTCTGGTAGGAGGGAAAGCGCCGGGTCATACCGGCGATGGTGAGGGCAAGCTCGCCGCGGGCGTCAGCGCGGCGGAGAGTCTCGAGCGGCTCCCAATGGGCGCTCGCCACCTCGCTGCTGAGCTGCAGCTTTGGCTGGCCGCCGAGGCCGAAGACAAAGGGGCGGACGGTGAAGATGGGAGGTACGCGCGAGCGCGGGGCCACGTCGTCGAGGGCGCCGAGCAGCACGGAACGGTCGAGCAGGATGCCGACCTCTTCGGCGGTTTCCCGGATGGCCGTTGCGATCAGGTCGGTGTCTTCAGGCTCCTCGCGGCCACCGGGCAGGGCCACGTGTCCGGACCATGGGTCGCCCTCACGCTCCGAGCGGCGGATCAGGAGTACCGAGAGCGGATCGGGAACGAGGATGACTGCGACGGCGGCGGCGGGGAGCGGAGCGCTTGGCGCTGTGCGCTGAGCGCGATTGGCCAACCGGTATCGCAGCCGAGCAAAATCATCGTATGGCGTAATGCTTCCCCTTCATGCGCACAGCGCACAACGCATGGCCCTTGGCGCTCAGCGCCAAGCGCTCAGCGCCCCAGCCAGAAACTCCACCGTCCGGTCAAACACCGCTTCGGCAGCAGGCGCCGAGCGCCACGGATGCCCTGCGCTGAACGTGTGGCCGGTGTTGTCCATGGCGACCAGTGTCGTGGTCGCACGGCCGCTGGCCTTCAGCAGTGCTTCGGCGTCGCCAAACGAGACCGTTTCGTCCTGCCGGCCATGGATGATGAGCCAGGGCACGGTAATGGAGCCAGCGGCGCGTGGAATGTCGAGTGCGTCAGCGTGCTGTTCCACGTCATCCAGGAGATCGGTGTACATCGGCAGCACCTGACCGGTGCGAGCGTTGGTCACGTTGAGAAAGCCCTCGGCGCGCCAGCGCTTTCTTGTTTGTGGACCCCAGCGATTGGTGCTTGCGGTGGCGGCCCAGGTCACGAGCGCGTTCAGGCGCGGGTCGCGCGCCGCCTGCAGGATGCTCATGCCGCCACCGCGGGAGTGTCCCACCAGGCCCACCGATGTGGGTGGCACCACGCCCAGCGCGCCTGCAGCCAGCGCATCCATCACGGTGGCGATGTCGGCGAGATCGGCGGAAAAGGTGTTGTGGGAGAAGCGCTCGCCCAGGATGGCATTGCCCTCGGCGTCCACACCGCTGCCGCTCATGTTGAAGCTCACCGCACTGAAGCCGGCCCGCGCCAGACGCTCGGCGAACGGCGGCCAGAAGCCCCAGTCCTTGAATCCCTTGAATCCATGCACCAACACGACCGCCGGCCTCGGCGCCTGCCGGCCGCCGGCACGCATGTCCACGAAGAGATCGCCGAGGGCGCCGTGGAGGATGTGATGAGTGAGTGTGGGAGTGGCCATGATGGACGAGGGACGAGGGCATATGGCTCTGTGCCAATCGCCGGACGCCTGATGTCCGGCGTCCGGCACCTCCGTAGTCTAACCCTTGTACACCACGCTCAAATCCGATACTTTCGCTCGGCAATTGAATGATACACTCTCTCAACTAATTTACCCTCTGCCCGCAATCAATGCCCAATCTCTTGCCGGTTCAATGGTTGCCCTGCGTTTTCCTGCTTCTCTCCCTTCCCCTTTTCCCGCTTCAGGCCCAGCAACCCGTTGCGAATGACGCGAACCCGGTAGCGCTCGAGGACATTGTTGTCACCAGCGAGCGGATGCCGGTCGCAGCGTCAAGCGCCAATTCACCCACACATGTCGTGGATAGCGCGGCGATCCGAGGCGAAGCGCCGACGGACCTGACGCAGGTCCTTCGGAACGTCACCGGCGTCCAGGTGGATCCTGTCGTGGGTTCCGGTGCCGGCGTCATTCTCCAGGGTCTCGGGTCCGACCGGGTGATGGTATTGCTCGACGGGGCACCGGTCCAGGGGCGTCTGGGCGGACAGTTCGACCTCTCGCGCATTCCGCCCGGGATGATCCAGCGCATCGAGATTGTCGAGGGGCCCCAGTCCACCCTGTTTGGCTCCGCCGCCCTCGGGGGCGTCGTCAATCTCATCTCACGCCAGGACACGGCTCCGCACCTGGATGCCACCGCGCAGATGGGTTCGTTCAACCAGCGCGACGTCTCCGTGGGCGCGGGCGGCAGCGCAGGTGCGACCAATGCCGCGCTGGTGCTGGGCCGGCGGACGAGCGACCTGGTGCCCGGCACCTCGTCCACCGTGGCTGGTAACGCCGACCGCTGGGACGGGCTCGCCCGAGTCGGCACCGAGACCGGCGGCATCAGGGCCGACGCGAGGGTCATGGGCATCCGGGAGCGGCAGATGTACCACGCCGCGACCGCGCCAGGCTCGCACAGCTTCAACGACAACTGGCAGTTCGATGAGCTGGTCAGCCTGCACTTCGACCGTGCGCCCAATACCGAGCTGCGGCTGCACGGCAGCCAGTACAACCATCGCTTCACGCGTGCGGCCTCGACCACGCCGGACTATTCCACCGCCGACACCGATCATCAGCGCGTGCTCGACGCCGAGCTGCTCCAGCGTGGCCACCTTGGGTCGCATCGCTGGCTGGCGGGTGGCAAGCTCGAGCGTGAAAGCATCCAGAGCGTGCGACTCGACGGGGGCGCGCGCGCCGCCTGGAGCGGCGCCCTCTTTGGCGATGTTGAATGGCGAGCCGCGTCCTGGCTCAACGTCACCACGGGCGCCCGCTACACCGACGCGGAGGTCTGGGGTGCCAACGTGTCGCCGCGCGTGGCGGTGCGAGCCGCCCTGCCGGAGGGTTTCTACGTGCGCGCAGCTGGAGCCCGCGGCTTCCGTGCGCCGTCATTCAAGGAGCAGTATACCGACTTCACCAACACCGGCTCCGGTCCGTCCTATACCGTGCTGGGAAACACCAGCCTGCGCCCGGAGTCGTCCTGGAACCTCAACGCCGAAGCGGGCGTCATGCGCGGCAGTTCGAAGGTGTACGTGCGTGCGTACCGCAACTGGCTTCGTGACCTGATCGAGACGGTGTTGATCGACCCCGCAACCACGACCTTCCGTTACGAGAATGTCGAGCGAGCCCATACGCACGGCCTCGAGGCCGGCAGCACCGCGCAGGCCGGACCCGTTTCCCTCTCGGCCGCGCACGCGTGGCTCGGCGCCACGGATGATGAGTCGGGCGAGCAGCTCTCCGGCCGAGCCGCGCACACGACGAAGGTCACCGGCACGGTGGAACTGCCGCATGACGCCAGCCTTTCGAGCAGCGTGATCCACACGTCGAGCGTCCCCATCACGGCGCGGGGCGGCACCGAATGGCAGGCGGCCTATGCGCGCGTCAATCTCTCGCTCGCCGCGCCACTGGTGGAGGGCGCCGACGTTGTGATCGGCGTTGACAATGTGACCGACACGCGCCCCGAGGGCGCCATCACCAACCTTGGGCGCCGCTGGTTTACCGCCCTCCATTGGCGAGGTGCGTGGTGAGATCTCTTTTTGCGCTCCTGCTCTTCGTGCCGGCGCTGCTGCAGGCCCAGACCGGACTCCTGGTCGTGGCGCATGGCGCCGACAGCGGCTGGAACGCGCGCGTCCTCGAGACCGTGGCGCAGGTAAAGTGGAAGGGACCGGTGGCGACGGCGTTCCTGATGGGCAGCCAGGCAACGACGCAGGGCTGGAGCGCCGGAGTGGATTCACTCCTGGCGCACGGGGCACGGCGCCTGGTGGTCGTGCCACTCATGGTGTCCACATACGGCGGCCACGTACGGCAGATCCAGTATTACGCTGGCGCTCGCGATTCGTTGCCGGCGTCGCTGATGGGTCATGATCACGGATCACACGAGCCCGTGCAGGTTCCAGTCACCGTCACCAGCGCGCTCGACGATGCGCCCGAGCTGCGGGCAGCACTCGAAGCGCGCTGGCGCGAACTCGACGCGGCCGACAGAAAGCGCCCGATCCTGCTCGTGGCCCACGGGCCCAACGATCCGGTCGATGCGGGCCACTGGCTCGCTGACCTCGGCACCGCGAGTCGGCAGCTTGGTGTCAGCGCGCAGACCGACGCGCGCGTGATGCTCCTCCGCGACGATGCACCGGCCGACGTGCGGGCAGCCGCGGTCGCGGCCATGCGGGACACGGTGATGGCGCTCTCCCGGCGTGCCAGCGACAGCGTGGTGGTGATGCCGGTGATGATTTCATCGGGGACGATCACGAAAGTAAAAATCCCGCGTGACCTCGCGGGCCTTCCCATCCGGTATCATCCTCGCCCGCTCGCGCCGCTGCCGATGCTGGCGCGGTGGGTGGAGCGGGTGGCGGGAGGGGGCTGAAGGCTGTGCGCTGTGCGCTGTGCGATGGTGCTGCGCATTGCGCATAGCCTTAGCTGACCGCCCCCTCCAGCACCTCCAGCGTCCCCGCATCGGCGTCCAGGCGCGCGCGGGTGCCAATGGGCAGGGTCCACTGATCGGCCACGTGGCCGAACGGCAGCCCAAGAATGACCGGGATACCGAGTGGGGTGAGATAGTCGCTGAACACGCGGTCGAGGCCGGTTGCGCCGTCGCTGCCGCGCCGGATCATTTCGGTAAACCGCCCGAGGGCGACACCGGCGAGGCGCTCGAGCTGTCCGGCGAGGCGCAGGTGCGACAGCATCCGGTCGATCCGGTACAGCTCTTCGCCCACGTCCTCCAGGAAGAGGATGGCGCCATCGAGGGATGGGAGGTACGGCGTCCCGAGCAGGCATTGCACCAGCGACAGGTTCCCGCCGATGAGTGGGCCTTCCGCGTTCCCGCCAGCGATCGTGATGACACGGTGTTGCAGCGGGACCAGTACGTCGGCGGGTGGCGGCGGCACGCGCAGCTGTCCGGCCGGCGCCGTGCTGGTGACCAGCGGCTCGAGATGCGCGCGGGTGAATGCCGTCATGTCGTGCCGGGCGACCGGGCCGTGAAAGGTGATGAGGCCGGTCTGCTGATGGAGCGCGAGCAATAGCGCCGTGACGTCGCTGAAGCCAAGCACCACCTTGGGATGCCGGCGCGCCGCCGCGTAGTTTACGCCGGCAAGGATGCGCGTGAGGCCGTAGCCGCCACGGATGCACCAGACGGCGCTGATGCTGTCATCGGTGAGGGCAGCGTTGAGGTCACCGAGACGCTGGGGGTCGGTGCCGGCGAGATAACCGTGTTGTGCGCCCGCATTGGGCGCCAGCACAGGCTCCCAGCCGAGGGCGCGACAGAGCTCGGCGGCGCGCTGCTGGTCGTCGAGTTCGAGCAGTGGGCCGGCGGGTGCCACCAGCGCGATGCGCGAGCCGAGAGAGAGTCGTGGAGGCCGGATCGTGGTCTTTGACCCCATGGCTCTTTCCTTATAGTTTCCGAAGGTTTTTCAGTTCAAATCAGCCCGAAGGAGTACGGCTGTGCGCGCTTCGCCACCTGCGTTGCTCGCTGCTGGCCGCCTGATCGCGGATTCCCGCGACGATCTCGTCGCAGAATGGGCAGGCCGGCTCGGCGATCGCATCACCGCCGCCCCCACGATACCGCGTTCCACGGTCGAACGGGAGTTGCGGCTTCTGGTAGATATCCTGGCGCAGATGATTGGACCGCTGCGCCGTGAGGCACGGCCCATGTGGCGCCGGGCCTGCGAACAATATGGGCGCAATGCTTCCACCCGCGGACTGTCCGCGGGCGAAGTGGTGGAGGAACTCCTCCACCTGCGCGACCTGCTCACCCGTCGGCTCGCTCCCGTCGTTGCCGCCATGCGTGCCCGCCAGGGCATGGCCATCCTGCTCCGGCTCAACCGGGTGCTGGACCATGGCATTGCCTCGGCGGTGGTGGGATACACCGACGCGCTGGTGGCCACGATGCTGGGGCGCAATGGTGTGCCGGAGCAGAACGGCGCCGGCGAGCCGGATGACTGGGATCGCTGGCTCAGTTCGCTGGAGGGTGAACTCGCGTCCATCAGCGGCGCGCGCTGACCCGCAGTTCGCGTGAGCCTGGCCCTGCTGTACGCCCTGCCGTGGGCGGTCGCGTGGGTCATCCTCACGCGCGTCCTCCGGGTGCGCCCACGGCTCGAGGACATCCCGCCGCTGCTCGACGGCCCGTTGGTCAGCGTCATCATTCCCGCCCGCGAAGAATCCCGCACCATCGCAACCGTGGTCAGCTCGCTCCTCGCCTCAGCGTATCGCAACGTTGAAGTGATCGTGGTGGATGACCGGTCGACCGACGGCACGGCGGATGTGGTCGAGCAGCTCTGGTCAACGGTCAACGGTCAACGATCCGCCGTAGACCGTAGACCGTCGACCGTTGACACTCGCCTCATCCACGGATCTCCACTGCCCACCGGCTGGTACGGCAAGCCATGGGCGTGTGTGCAGGGATACCGCGCCGCGCGCGGGGAGCTGCTGCTCTTTACCGACGCCGACACGAAACACGAGCCGATGCTGCTGCCGCACGCGGTGGCGGCGCTCCAGGCGGGACGCGGTGAACTGGTGACGGTCATGCCGCACCAGCGCTGCGTCACTTTCTGGGAACGCGTCGTGATGCCGCAGTTCT
>DASTFH010000033.1:0-6072 GCA_035708725.1 Gemmatimonadales bacterium
ATGCCGGCGCGAACCGGAGTCCCGGGTCAGCACCTGCGTGGACTGGCTGACAGCGTGGAATCGCCGGCCTTTGCGGTGCCGGTGGGGCTCGTGCTCTATGGCGCTCGGCAGTCCCTCGTAAGTGGATTCGGCACCGGCGGCCGGCGGCCGCTCGGTGTGGACCGATATTTCGCTCCCGTCAAGCGCTGGTTGCAGGATTTCTTCTGAGTCGTGCCGGAAGGGGTTGCCATGATCTTTGAGCTGGAAGAAAGCGGCGCGCAAAACGCGCGGATGAAGGTGGTCGGCGTGGGTGGCGGCGGCGGGAATGCGGTCAACCGCATGATCGAAGAAGGGCTGCAGGGCGTCGAGTTCATCTCGGTCAACACCGACGCCCAGGCGCTGCAGAATTCGCGCTCCGACGTGAAGCTGCAGATCGGCCGGAAACTGACCCGCGGACTCGGGGCCGGTGCCCGGCCCGAGATCGGGCGCCAGGCCATGGAGGAGAATCGCGACGAAATCGCGCCCCAGCTCCAGGGGGCGGACATGGTTTTCATTACGTGCGGCATGGGTGGTGGCACCGGCACCGGCGCGGCGCCGATCATCTCGCAGATCGCACGGGAAGCTGGCGCGCTCACCGTCGGCATCGTGACCAAGCCCTTCCTGTTCGAGGGGCGGAAGCGCATGCGGCAGGCCGAGAACGGCATCGGGGAGATGCGGAAGAGCGTGGACACCATGATCGTGGTGCCCAATGAGCGGCTGCTCGCGGTCGTGGGCAAGGGCATTCCGTTCCAGGACGCGCTCAAGAAGGCCGATGAAGTCCTGCTGCACGCCACCCAGGGCATTGCCAGCCTCATCACCGCCACCGGGATCATCAACGTCGATTTTGCGGACGTGCGCACCGTGATGCAGAACGGTGGCGCGGCGCTGATGGGCACCGGCATGGGCCGGGGCGACACCCGGGCGCTGGAAGCAGCCCAGCAGGCCATCTCCAGTCCACTGCTCGACAACGTCTCCATTGCCGGCGCCACCGGAGTCCTCATCAACATCATCGGCGGCGACGACCTCACCCTGGGCGAAGTCACCCAGATCAACGATATCATCCACGACGCGGTGGGCGACGAGGCCGAAATCATCTTCGGCGCGGGCCGCGATGCGGCCATGCACGGCGAGGTCAGGGTCACCGTCATCGCGACCGGCTTTGATCGTGCCGTCACCGGGATCGAGCAGGGCGTGGCGAACGCGCGCACGAGCGGAACCACCGTGCTGCCGTTTCCTGCTGCTGGCACGAAGCGTGCTTCGCAGCCTGGCGTGCAAACGCCGGCAGCTGCCGCGCCGCGCGCCACGCCGAGGCCGCCGATGCAGGCGCCCGCGGCAGGTAACTCCACCAGTGGTGCGGGTTCCAGCGGCGACATGCCGGAGATGGAAATTCCTACTTTCATCCGCAGGCAGATGGACTGAGCATGCGTTTTCGAAACCTGGCCGCCGTGGCGGTCTTCACGGCGGCCGCGTATTTCGCGGCAGCAGGGCATTGGCCCTGGCAGCGACTCTCCTCCTCTTCCGCACCGCTGGCCGAGGCCACCAGCCCGGCGCCAGCGCCCACACACCGGCACCTGGCTGACACCCTGCACTCGGGGGAGACGCTCTCCGAACTGCTGGAGCGTCACAAGCTGGCAGGCGTCAACTTCGCCAGCCTGACCAACGCGCTGGATCCCCGTCGCCTTCGCGCCGGGCTCGTCTTCAATTTCCGCCGCCCCGTCAGCGATTCGGTGCCTGACCGCGTGACGGTGCGTACCGGTCCGGAGCAGCGGATCCAGTTCACGCGCGTCGCGAACACCTGGTCGGCCGGCGTGGACTCCATCGAGTGGCATCCCGAGATCGTCCGTGCAGACGGAAACATCGAGAACTCGCTGTACGAGGCGCTGGACCGGCAGATTCCCGATTCGGTGCTGGATGGGGCGCAGCGGGTCAACCTTGCCTGGGCACTTGCTGATGTCTTCGCGTGGGAAGTGGACTTCTCCCGCGACATCCGCCAGGGCGACCACTTTACCGTAGTGCTCGAGCGCCTGGTTTCAGATGAAGGTGAAGTCCGTTTCGGCCGAGTGCTGGCGAGTGACCTGTCGGTGGACAGCCGTCACTACACCGCATTCCGCTTTGCCAGCAACGACGGCCCCACCTTCTTCGACGAGGATGGGAACTCCCTCAAGCGCGCGTTCCTGCGCGCCCCCGTGGAATTCCGGCGCATTTCCTCCGGCTTCACCCGCGCACGCTTCCATCCCGTCCTCGGCTATACCCGGAAGCATGAGGGTACCGATTTCGCGGCCGCCACCGGCACGCCGGTCATGGCGGCGGGCGACGGCACGGTGATCCGCGCTGGCAAGGCCGGTGGTTATGGCAATCTCATCGAGATTCGCCACCGCAATGGCATCACGACCCGCTACGGTCACCTGAGCCGGATTCTCACCCAGCGCGGTGCCCATGTGCATCAGGGCGAGGTCATTGGCAAGGTGGGCATGACGGGGCTCGCCACCGGTCCCCATCTCCATTATGAATTCCGCGTCAACGGCGTGGCCAAGGACTCGCGCCGTGTCGAGCTTGGCAACGGCGCCCCCGTGGCCAAGTCCGAGCGCGCGGACTTCAACAGGGAGCGGGACCGTCTCGCCGCCATTCTTTACGAAAAGCCGGCCGCACCCATCCAGATCATGGCGGCTGCCACCAGCTGACTGGCCGAAACCGCCCGGGCGGGGCGGTCGTAGCGCTGCTGGTGGGTAATCCGTGATTCTCGTGCTTGTTGCCGCGGCGTTGGGCTTTGGCCTTGCCGCCGTCACCTATCTCCTCCTCGAACGGGGCGGCCGGCGGTTGCTGGCGCCCCTCCTGGCCCGCGGCGTCGCCTGGTCGGCGCTGCTGCTCCTCCTGCTCAACGCCGGCTTTGCCCGGCCGCCCGCCATTCGGCGGCCAATCGTCCTGCTGGACGCATCCCTCAGCATGCAGGCTGCCGGCGCCGACTGGTCCGTCGCCCTGGACTCCGCGAAGCGGCTTGGTGACGTCCGTTTCTTCGGCGACGAACGGCCTGGCCCCGACAGTGCGCCCGATCGGGGCACGTCCCGCCTCCTCCCCTCGCTCATGGCGGCCGGCGCATCGGACCGCGCCGTTGCCGTTCTCACCGATGGCGAGCTCGACGACGGGGCGGACCTGCCGGCCGATCTCGATGACCGCGCCGCCGTCACGCTCTTCAGGAGAGATTCCGTCCCGGATTATGCCGTCACCCGGTTCAGCGGACCGGCGCGCGTAACATCGGGCGATTCACTCATGCTCGAGGCTGAAGTCCGCGCGGTCGCCGGTGCCCCGGCGCGCGACATCGCGCTTGCGATCAGCATGGGCGATCGTCCCCTTGGGCGGCAGACCGTGCACCTGCTTGCGGGAGGTGCGGCGCAAGCGCGGTTCAGCATTCCGACTCGCGGGATTCCTCCGGGTACTCACGTGCTGGCGGCGCATATCGAGAGCGGCGACAGCGAACCACGCACCGACACGCGCCTCCTCATGGTCACCATCGCCGCCACGCCAGGGATCGTGCTGGTGGCGACCCCGGGCGACTGGGACTCGCGTGCGCTGTACCGTGCGCTGGTGGATGTGGCTGAGCTCCCGGTGCGCGGCTACGTGGAGCTCGGACAGGGACGTTATCGCGGGATGCATGACCTCAAGCCTGTCAGCGAAGACGTGGTGCGGCGGTCCGCCGCAGGCGCCGATGTCCTGGTGGTAAAGGGCGACTCGAAAGATTTCACCCGCCAGGCCCGGGCACGCGGCCTCTGGCTATGGCCCTCCTCCGCCAGCGCCGTTGCGGGAGACTGGTACGTCTCGGCGCCCGCCGGTACCCCGGTCAGCGGCGCATTTCTCGGCCTGCCAGTGGACTCTTTCGCTCCTCTCACGCGCATCGCGACCATCCAACCAGGCCCGCAGGACTGGGTGGCGCTGGAAGCGCAGGACCGCAGGCGCGGCCCCAAGCGACCCGTCGTGACTGGCCACGTCGAGGGCCGCAAGCGGATCGTCACCGTGGCGGCGGATGGCCTCTGGCGATGGGCGTTCCGGGGTGGATCGAGCGAGCAGGCCTACCGCAACTGGGTGGCGGCGACGACCAGCTGGCTGCTGGCTGCGCCCGATACGGCGGTGGGATTGGTGAGGCTGACCCGAAGCGTGGTCCCGCAAGGCAGGCCGCTGGTATTCGAGTGGGCAGGAGCGGGTGCACCGAGCGACGTAGCGCTGGGTTGGCGGGGCGATAGCACAAGTGGGACCGATACGCTTCATTTCGACGCGGCTGGACGAGCGCTGCTCTGGTTGTCGCCCGGAACCTACGCCTGGCGCCTGGCGCGTGGCGGCGCGGGGCAGGCGGCAGTCGAGCGGTTCTCTGATGAGTTCCTGCCGCGTCCGGCAACCATCTCCGAGCATGCCGCGCGGCTTGGTGTCCCTGGCAGTCGCACAAGCGTCCGGGACTGGCGCTGGCTGTTCGGCGTTGCAATCATTGCGTTCGCGCTGGAATGGTGGTGGCGCCGGCGGCTGGGCATGAGATAGTCAAGGAGTCAAGGAGTCAAGGAGTCAAGGAGTCGAGGAGTCGAGGAGTCGAGGAGTCAAGGAGTCGAGGAGTCGAGAGGCGGAGGACTGACGGTTCGACTCGCCCCCTCGACCTTCTCGACCCCTCGACCCCTCGACCCCTCGACCCCTCGACCCCTCGACCTTCTCGACCCCTCGACCTCTCGACCTCTCGACCTCTCGACCCCTCGACCCCTCGACCTCTCGACCTCTCGACTCCCATGACTCACGGCCGAATCGGCGACAAGAAACTTTCCGTCTGGCAACGCATTCGCCGCTTCGCCATGACCGATGTGGGCGCGCTGGTGCGCGGGCTCAAGGCCGACGATCTCGAACAGATCGAGCGGGCGTTGCTGGAGTCGGACTTCGGCGTTCCCGCCACTCTGGAGCTCACTGACGAACTGGAGCGCCTGATCCGCGACGGTCAGGTCAAGACCGATCGCGACCTGCATGACCGGCTCGTCGCGCGGCTCGCGGACATGCTGGCAGCGCCCAGTGATCCTGGCGCCATCGCGCGTGCGGAGCCGGGGCCGACGGTCGTGCTCATCATGGGTGTGAATGGCGTAGGGAAGACCACGACGGTCGCCAAGCTGGCGCGCCGGCTCGGCGCCGAAGGACGCAAGGTTCTGCTCGCCGCCGCCGACACGTACCGCGCCGGCGCCATTGCGCAACTCGAAATCTGGGCAGGCCGGCTCGGCGTACCCTGCGTGAGCGGGGCCCCGGGTGGCGATCCGGCCGCGGTGCTGTTCGATGCCGTGGATGCCGCAGCAGCTCGCGGCGCCGACACGGTGCTGGTGGACACGGCGGGAAGGCTGCACACGCAGGAAGGACTGATGGACGAGCTCAGGAAGGTGGCCCGCGTTGCGGCGCGGCGAGTGGATGGCGCGCCGCACGAGGCACTCCTGGTACTTGACGGCACGGTGGGCCAGAACGCGATCCAGCAAGGGCGGCTTTTCGCACAGGCGGTCACACCTACCGGCATCATTGTCACCAAGCTCGATGGCAGCGCCCGCGGCGGGGCAGTGGCCGCCCTTCGGCGTGAGCTGAATCTCCCCATCCGATTCCTCGGGACCGGTGAGGGGCTCGACGATCTCGAGCCGTTCGACGCCCGGCAGTTCGCGGAATCGCTGCTCGCGGACGGGCAGCCCTGACTGCGCGCGAGCGACCGGCGCAGGGCATTCAGCTGGAAACGCCGGTCAAGTTCCTGAAGGGCATCGGCGAGCGGCGCGCCGATGCGCTGGCCCGCCTCGGCATCGAAACCGCCGGTGACCTCCTCTACCACATTCCCCATCGCTACATCGACGCCTCCAGCGTGACGCCCGTGGCGCACGCGCGAGTGGGAGACGACGTGGCCTGTGTCGGGACGGTCATCACCAAGGCGGTCACGCCGACCCGCCGCGGACTCCGGATCTTCAGCGCAGTGATTCGTGATGCATCTGGCGTGCTGGAGTGTGTCTGGCCCGGCCAGCCATTTCTTGATCGCACCATCCAGAAAGGCCAGACGCTGCTCGT
>DASTFH010000034.1:0-3606 GCA_035708725.1 Gemmatimonadales bacterium
ACCCAGCACGCCAACCGACCACGCCCGCGAGCTGTTCGAGCGATACGCGGACCTGGAGCGGAAGTATGATCCGGCGCTTTTCGACCTCTATGCGGACAGCGGTCACATGGAGAAGTACCTGGTGACCCGCGCCGGCGACACGATGGAGCTGGGGGGAGTGTCACTCGCCAGATGGAAGCGTGGCGCGCGCGAGGACATCGAGGCGGCCCGCAGCAACGGCGCGACCAATCGTTACCTGGATGTAGCCTACGAGGAGGATGGCGACTTCGTGCGGGTGCGGATCCGCCGCCGTCAGGACCCGCCCGGCGTCGAACTGGGCGAAGAAATGCTCATGGGCCCGGGGCTGGACAGTGTCTGGTATATCTGGCGGGAACGAGCGCAGGTGCACTCGACACGGTACTGAAAGGGTCGTGAGGCACGTCAGCGGCACGCCATCTGTGTCATTTGTACGACTACACCACTCGCTTGACGTGCACGGCTCCGGCTCGCCTAAATTGTCCAGCCGTCCAGCCGTCCAGCCGCCCAGCCATCTCACTCCACCTCGATCTTCCCCCGCAACCGGATATCCCGTGATGACGCGCCAATCATGACCTGAAAGGTGCCGGGCTCCACCACCCACTGGGACGAGGCATCGAACAGCTGGAGCTGTTCGCGCGTGATCCGGAACACCACTTCCGTCTCCTCGCCCGGCGCAAGCGTGACTCGCCTGAACCCGGCCAGTCGCATCACCGGCTGAACAACCGACCCGAGCTTGTCACGCAGGTAGAGTTGCACCACTTCATCGCCAGCCACCGTGCCAGTGTTTCGTACACTGCAGCGAATGTCAGCGCTCCCATCCGGCGTGATACGATCCGGATTGATGATCAGGTCGCTATAGTCGAAAGTGGTGTAACTCAGCCCATACCCGAACGGAAAGAGTGGCCGGCCGGTCAGGTCCACATAGTCATCGCCCCGGCCAGTCGGCGCGTGATAGTAGCTGAGGGGCAGCTGACCTTCCTCGATGGGAAACGTGATGGGCAACCGGCCTGCAGGGTTGATCCTGCCGAAGAGCGCATCGGCCACGGCGCCCCCGCCCTCGTCGCCGGGATACCATGCGTCCAGCACCGCGTCGGCATCGTCCAGCCATCGGCTCATGGTGATGGCACTCCCGCCGATGAGCACGACGACCACCGGTCGCCCCGTGGCTGCCACCGCCCGAATGAGTGCTTCCTGATGTCCCGGCAATCCCAGCCTGGCGCGATCGCGAAACTCGCCTTCCTCGATTCCTGCGACGATGACCGCGACGTCACTCTGCCGCGCCACCTTCACGGCCTCCTCGATGGCGGCCTGTTTCTCCTCGGCCTGGCCCTCATCCCAGACCAGCTGGACGCGGCCGTTGCCAGTGGTCTCGAAATATTCCAGCCGGATCGCGTGCGACGTGCCGGGAGCGAGCTTCACCTGGGCGAGGCGGCTGCCGCCGGAGCGCTTGGTCCAGTTGTCGATAAGCAGCTTGTTGTCCAGATAGAGTCGGTAACCGTCGTCGCCACTCACCCCGAGGCGGCGCACGGCGCGCGACCCAGCCGTGAGTGTTCCTGTCCAGCGGGCGGAATACCAGTCGAGCGGAATGCCACGGCCCGGTGCACTGAGTGTCCAGTGGAAATCGATCGAGCTATCCCTGCGGACCAGCGCCGGTGCACCCTCGAGATAGATGTTGGCGAAGTATTCGGCGCGAACATCGAGCTGCGATGCGGGCACCACGGTGAACGGGGTTGAATCCCGTCCCGGCCCCGGCACGAACTTCACCCGAGCAGCGCCAAGCAGGGCGCGAATACCATCCAGAATCGAGTGTCGTCGCACGCCAGGTCCGCTGTAGCCACCCAGCCGGACATCGCGTGCATCCACGCCAATCACTGCCACCGAACGCAGCGAATCGCTGAGCGGGAGGATGCCGTTGTTCTTGAGCAGCACGAGCGACTCTCCCGCAGCTCGACGCGCGAGCGCGAGATGTGCCACGCTTCCATTGCTCGCCGCTGCGCTGTCGGGATCCGCATACGGTGCGTCGAAGAGCCCGAGGCGAAACTTGGCCTCGAGCACGTGGGCCACGGCCGAATCGATCATGCTGGCCGGCACCAGTTCGCGTCGCACCGCATCCCAGTAGGGGCGATACTGCGGCCAGGACGACTGGAACACGACATCGAGTCCGGCCTTCCAGGCGTCAGCCGCAGCGGTCGGGGTATCCGGCTCGGTGTGGTGCAGCACCACGGCGCCGCCTGTCGCCGCAGCGTCGGAGATCACGAAACCCTTGAACCTCCATTGCTCGCGCAGCACGTCCGTCAGCAGGAAGCGGTTCTGGGTTGCCGGCACGCCGTTGACGGAGTTGTATGCCGTCATGACCGACTGCGCGCCAGCACCCAGGGCGGCGCGGAACGGCGGGAAGAAATATTCCTCGAGCCGCCGCCGGCTCACGTCGATCGGGTAGCTGTCGCGCCCGCCCGCGCCGACGTTCGCAACGAAATGCTTGGGGGTCGCGATCACGCCCTGCTCCTCGAACGCGTGCACGTAGGCGCGCGTCATGGCCGAAGCGAGCCACGGGTCTTCGCCGTAGGTTTCCTCGACTCGGCCCCAGCGCACGTCATCGGCCAGGTTCACGACGGGTGAGAGCGCCTGGCGGATGCCCCGTGAGCGGGTCTCCCGGGCGATGGCCGCCGAGACTCGTGACACGAGACCCGTGTCCCACGTCGCGGCAAGCCCGATCGCAGCTGGAAAGACCGTGGCGCCCGGCCGCACCAGCCCATGTGCCGCTTCCTCGAACGGGATGATCGGAATACCCAGCCGGGTCTGCGTGACGAAATAGCGCTGGATGGAATCGATGCGTTGGGCGTCCGCCGAGGCAGACGCAGCGGCCGGCACTTGCAGGCCGAACACGCCGTGCGAATGATCCACTGTCGTATCGGAGAGGTCGCCGGGTGTCATGTACAGCTGCCAGAACTTTTCCTCGAGCGTCGTTCGGCCGAGCAGGTCGGCGGCGCGTACTTCGGGTGAAAGGTGTGGGTTCCGATAGGGCAGGGCATCCTGCGCCGAAGCGGTCCGGGCGGCGACGAGGAGAAGCGCGACTGTGAGGCGGAGCATGATGGAAGCTAAAGGCTGATGGAGCTATGAGCTATGAGCTATGAGCTGTGCGCTATGAGCTACGAGTCTCTCCCTTCCGTCACTCCCGCGAAAGCGGGAGTCCATGAGGGGACTGCGCGTGGCAATTCACGCCGGCTGGCACGCCCGCCGCAATGAATCGGTTCGGGTGAGCCCTCACGGATTCCCGCTTTCGCGGGAATGACGAGCAGGTGAGCCTCGCTCGACCCTCGACTCACAGCCCACAGCCCACAGCTATCTTTCCCCAACCCCATACCCCTCACCCGGCAGCGATCCGTGCGAAACACCCTCATTGCCCTCATACTGGCCCTCGTAATCCAGGCACCCGCGCTGGCGCAGGACCGGCAGGTCTTCACCCACGCCGACACGCTTCGCGGATCGAATGGTCCCGGGCGCGAGTGGTGGGACGCAGCGTTCTACGACCTTCACGTGAAGGTGGATCCGTCCGACAGCAGCATCGTGGGGCGGAATGGCATCACC
>DASTFH010000035.1:0-9086 GCA_035708725.1 Gemmatimonadales bacterium
TCCAGCGGTGCCCCCGGCGTTGGGTGGGTGTGAACCGGGCGCAAGATACCATTCGCCGGGGGGAAGCGCCACTCGCGGCGATGGGGGGCTGGCTATGGTGTTGTCGAACAAGAGCTTAAAGCTGAAAGCTGCAGGCCACCCATACGCAGCCTTCAGTCTTCAGTCTTGAGATCAAAATTGACTGACCAACCAGTCAGTTTTTCAATCTCGCCTCTCCCGCCTCCTTGAACTCTGATGACGCCGACCAGCTGGGCATGGTCCTGGCGTCGGCCACCAGCAGCGCCGTCCGGGCAATCACCTTCATCTGCTGTACGGCGCCGGCGTAATCAAGGCTCGGCAGTACCTCGTCGCCGGGCTGGTGGTAGCGATGCTCCGTGTAATCGTCGCTGATCTGCTTGGCATAGGCCGCCGATTTTCCGATGAAGCGTGTGGGCCTTTCGAGCGAGAGCGCCGGAACCCCGGCCCGGGCAAAGGGGAAGTGGTCGGAGCGGAAGAAGGCGCCGGTTCGAAGCGCCTCCGGATTGACCGCGACACTGAGCCCCTCGGCCCGAGCGGCCTCGCGGAAAGTGGCGCCGAGGGAGGATTGATCGAGGCCCAGTGCGCCGACGTCCCGCGAGGCACCGTGGAGATTCATCACATCCATGTTGAGCACGGCGGCCAGGTCCTTGAGCGGCACGGTGGGTCGGGTCGCAAACGCGGTCGAGCCGAGCAGGCCGGCCTCCTCCGCTGCAAACCCGATGAACACGATCGATCGGTCCGGCCTTACGCCGGAGCGGGTGATGGCCTCCGCCACTGCCAGCACCGCTCCCGTGCCCGATGCGTTGTCCTCGGCGCCGTTGTAGATCGAGTCCCCGTCGACCGGCGTGCTGATCCCGAAGTGATCGTAGTGCCCCCCGATGAGCACCGCCTCCGCCTTGTGCGGTCCGTGACCAGCCAGGCGCGCCACGACGTTCATGGTCTCGGTTCGCCGCACTTCGCTCCTGACCGACGCGCTGGCCGTCGCGTCAAGGGAAAGTGGCTTGAATCCGCGGCGCGCCGCGGCGCTCGTGAGGGAGTCGAGGCGAGCCGCTCCGCCCATGAGCCGGCCTGCGGCTTCGTGGGTGAGCCATCCCGCCACGATCAGGGGGCCGCTCTCGCGCGCCACGCGGATCTGCGGCCCCGACCACGACGATGAGACCGTGCTCCAGGGATACGTGGCGCTTTCATCCGTGTGGATCATCAGGATGCCGGCAGCGCCCTGACGCTCGGCCTCCTCGATCTTGTAGGTCCAGCGGCCATAATAGGTGAGGGTGCTGCCACGGAAGATCGTGGAATCCTGCAGGCCAGGGTCATTCACCAGCGTCACAACGATCCGGCCCTTCACGTCCACGCCGGCGTAGTCGTTCCAGTTATATTCGGGTGCCACGATCCCGTAACCCACGAAGACCAGCTCCCCGCTGGCCGACACGCTGCTGGTGTCGTGCATGGACCAGAGCATGTAATCCTTCATGTATTCCAGTGTCTCGTTGGTGCCGCCATGCTGCACGGAGAGTGTCGGCGACGGGGTGAGCGAGATGACCGGCACAGTGTGGTAGTAGGTGCCGGAGTCGCCGGCCGGCTCAAGGTGGAGCCGCTCGAACTGGGTCTTGAGGTAAAGGGCAGCCAGTTCACCACCTCGGGTGCCCGGCTTCCGGCCTTCGAGGAGGTCATGGGCCAGGAACTCGAGATGGGCCTGCATCACCTTCCCGTCAACCGCACGGGCGGCGCGCGTGGCGTCGCTCGCCTGCTGCGCGGCGAGGGGAACGGTGAAGAGGGAGAGAGCGAGAAGGAGTTTGGTCATTGGACGAGGGACGAGGGACGAGGGACGAGAGACGAGAGACGAGGAACCCGTCGCTTCGCTCAGTGCAAGCGACGGGACGAGAGCAGTGGCAGCACTGCCAGGAGCCACAGGCCCGCGACCGGCGACGTGCGGCTACTGATACTGGATATACAACGGCGACGGGTACAGCGCGATCACCTGCGCCGGCGTAAGCATCGGCTTGTCGTTCTTGTAGAAGAGCTTGAAGCCGGTGTACTGCACCGGGTCGCGCTGGATCACATGCCGCCAGGTGCTGCGCTTGAGCGCCGGGGGCCCGAAGCCATCCATGTCAATGACGACCTGCACATGCGGGTCGTGGATGATCTTGTCGGCGTTGGTGAGCATGCCCTCGGTGAAGCGATGCACCACCAGCACCTTGGGCGGGATGTGCATCCGTTGCACGATATCGGTGAGCATGCCGATGGCGTAGTTTACCTCGCTCGCATCCATGGTGCCGATCTTCCGCCCCGGCCGCGCCCCTCCCTTCATGGCAAACTCGGGATCCAGCGCCAGGTGGACGTATGGACGCTCAAGGTAGGGGATCAGCCGCGGCAGCTCCGCCTGCACCGTGCTGCGGCCCACCTGGATGTCGAGAAACAGCAGCCAGTGGCGTGACTCGGCCCAGCGCGCCACCCGCTCGACGAGACTGTCGGTCATCCGGAGGCGATGCATGCCGTCACGTCCCTCGCTGCCTTGCGCGACCGTGACGATCAGGTGCAGTGCCGGAGTCACTGTCCTGGTGCTGTCTGCCTCGGCCCAGGTCTGGGCGGTGGAATCGAGCCGCGCCATCATCTGCTCGGGCGGCAGCTCTCCCAGGATGCCCATGCGGCGCGAAAGCGGATTGCCGTAATACGCGATGATCCGATGCGAGGGAAGGAGCGAGCCGGGAAGCGGCGTGGGCAGCTTGGGCCAGGGGACCGTGTCGGTGGATCCAAACGACGCTGGTGCCGCCGAGGCACTGCGGCGCTTCCGCGCCGTGGCCAGGGAGTCGGCCCGCCGGAGTGAATCCGTGCGGATGCTGTCGGCCCGGATGCTGTCGGCGCGCTGGACTGCCTTGGCAATGCTGTCTCGCCGGAGACTGTCCACCCGGATCGAGTCGGCCACGCGCAGTGAATCGGCGCGCTGCTGGGCTCGCCGGGCTTCGGTGTTGCAGGCGGTGGCGAGGAGGACGGCGGTGAGAAACGCGATGCGCGAGATGCTATGAGCTGTGCGCTGTGAGCAGTTCCCAAAGCTCATGGCGCACGGCTCGCAGCGCACAGCTCAAAGCTCATGGCTCACCGCTCATCCAGTACATGCACTTCAATCCGCCGATTACGCTCTTGCGCGGCCGCATCGCTCCCGCTCGTCAGCGGATTGGAATTGCCGTAGCCCTTGGCGACAAGTTGCTGCAGCGTCACCCCTCGGGTGATGAGATAGCGGCGCACCGCCTCGGCGCGGAGCTGGGTGAGCGTTTGCGTCTCCCGCGACGTGCCATCGCCATACGCGGCAATTTCCACCGTCACATCGGGATGGGCACCGAGGAGCGTTGCCAGCGAATCGAGCACCGGCCGGCCGGTCGCCGGCAACCGCGCGCTGCGCGGCGCGAACTGCACGCCGGCCAACACCCGGCTGCTGCCAGGCGAGAGGTCGCCGCCGCCCTCGGTCCCCGGCGGCACACCGGGCGGGCACCCAAAGGCGTTCACGGTCGTGCCGGCAGGTGTGCGCGGGCAACGATCCAGTCCATCGAGCACGCGATCGCCGTCCTCGTCGCCGGGACAGCCCAGCTGGTCCACGCTGGCACCCGCAGGCGTGTCGGGGCAGCGATCCACGCCGTTGGCGACACTATCGCCGTCAGAGTCTTCCGGACAGCCCTTTTCATTCACGGCCGCACCGGCCGGCGTGTCGGCACAGGCGTCGAGCCCGTCGGGCACGCTGTCGCCGTCGGCGTCGAGCGGACAACCGGCGTCGTTCACCCTGGCGCCGGCCGGCGTCGTTGGGCACCGGTCCAGTCCGTCAAAGACGTCGTCGCCATCGGTGTCGGTGGGACAGCCGTCGGAGCTGGTCAGCGCGCCGAGGGGTGTGTCGGGGCAGCGGTCGTCAATGTCATAGACCCGGTCCTGGTCGTTATCGGTCAGCGGCTTGCTGCCGAGCATGACACTGAGTCCGAGGCTCGCGCCAATATTGGTGATGCCGGTAGATGAGCCGCCGACCGACGACGATGCATGCGACGCGATGCCATCGAGCCGCACCATGATCGTGGGTGAAATGGCCATGCGCGCGCCCACGCCGCCTTGAAGGGAGCCGGTCGAGCCGCAGGGTCCGAGGATGGTGCTTCCCGGGCAGACGTCGGAATCGTACCTGGTGACCCCGTAGCCCACGCGCAGGAAGACCGAGCTGGACGATCCCAATGGGAGGTTGCCGAGCACGGCGCCGCCGTAGGTCTGCACGTTCCACGAGCTGGGAGCCAGTGAGATGATCCTCGACTCCGAGCTGTAGAAGCCGAAATCGCCCTCGACCGAGAGATTCCGGTGCAGCCAGAGCCCGACCCGCCCCACGCCACCGGCGCCCCCCTTCAGGTTGGTGTTCCCGTCGAAATGGAGATAGCTGCCGGCCGCGCCGGCCTCTATCAGGTAGCGCCGCTGTTGCGCGGCAAGCGGTGCCGTGCCTGCCACCGCAAGGAGCAGGGCGAGTGAGGCGCAACGGGAGAATGGCATGAGCCAATAGATACGATGCCCGGCGCACCGGGACAAGGCGAGCGCGCCCTTGCCTCCCTTCCGGTGTGCACTACGATTCGTCCGAAGGCCGTTTGACGTCACCACCAGGCCGGAACTGCAGGGGACTTGTGAGCCGTCCATCGCGATGCGCATAGCCATATCAACCGGCGGGGGTGATGCTCCCGGCCTCAATGCCGTGATTCGCGCCGTCGTGCTGAGCGCACACCAGCGGGGCTGGCAGACCTACGGCATCCAGCGTGGTTTCGAGGGGCTGCTCAGTTTCGACGGCGTCGTCTCGCTCGGCCCGGCGGAGGTCCGCGGCATCACGCACCTGGGCGGCACCATCCTCGGCACCACCAACCGGGGCAACCCCTTCCGTTGGGTGATGCGCGACGAATCCGGTGCTGAATACGAGCGGGATCGCTCGGACGATCTCTGCGAGGCGTTTCACGCTTCCGGTTTCGACGCGCTGGTGAGCATCGGTGGTGATGGCAGCATGCAGATCGCCCACCAGCTGGCGCTCAAGGGACTGCCGGTCGTCTGCGTCCCCAAGACCATCGACAACGACGTGCAGGGAACCCAGCGCACCTTCGGGTTCGATACCGCAGTCAGCACCGCGACCGAAGCGCTCGACCGCCTGCACAGTACGGCCGAGAGTCACGAGCGCGTCATGGTCGTGGAGCTGATGGGGCGCGACGCCGGGTGGATTGCCCTCAACAGCGGCATCTCCGGCAGCGCCGACGTGATCCTGCTGCCGGAAATTCCCTTCGACATCGAGAAGGTGTGCGACAAGATCCGCCGGCGGGAAGCGGCCGGGCGGCACTTCAGCATTGTCGTTGTTGCCGAAGGCGCATGCGCGCGCGGCGACAGCCCGGTGCTGGTGGAGCGGCGTGGCGTGGGGACGGTGGACCGGCTCGGCGGCATCGCCGGCCAGGTGGCCCACGCCGTGGCGCAGCGCACCGGCAAGGAGGTGCGAACGCTGGTGCTGGGTCACCTGCAGCGAGGCGGCACGCCCACCACGTACGACCGCCTGCTTGGCCTTCGCTTCGGCGCCGCCGCCGTCCGTGCCATCGCCAACGGCGAATTCGACGTCATGGTGGGCCTCAACAATTCCACCATCACGACCGTCCCGCTCGCGGACGTGGTGGGGCGCCAGAAACTGGTCCCGCTCGACAGCGATACCATCCAGACGGCGCGGGAGCTGGGGATCAGTTTGGGGGATTAGGCATGGGGCGTGGGGCTTGGGGCTTGGGAGGTAAGACCCCCATGCCTCAGGCCCCATGCCCCACGCCCATTTCGAGGAAGTTCCCCACAATCCGATGCCCGCTCCCTGTCAACACCGACTCCGGGTGAAACTGTACCCCGTGCACCGGATAGCTCCGATGCTGCAGCGCCATGATGTCGCCGTCGGGAGCGGTCGCGGTGATCTCCAATGCCGCCGGTAATGAGCCCCGGTCCACAACCAGCGAGTGATAGCGTCCCACCGTGAGCGGCGCAGGCAGTCCCGCCATGACCCCTCGACCTTCATGACCGATTTCGCTTGACTTGCCATGCATCGGGTGGCTGGCCCGGACGATCCTGCCTCCGTACGCGGCCCCGATGCATTGATGTCCCAGGCACACACCGAGAATGGGGATGTCCGCGCCGAAGCGCCGGACAGCTTCAACGGACACACCGCTCTCGGCGGGGGTACATGGCCCCGGCGAGATGATGATGTGCGACGGTGCCATGGTCGCGATCTCATCCAGCGAGATCCGGTTGCTTCGTCGTACGCGTGGTTCGCCACCCAGCTCCCGGACATAGCGCGCCAGGTTGTGCACGAAGCTGTCAGTGTTGTCGAGCACGAGGATCATTCAGCCGCGGCCTCGAGCAGCGCGCGCGCCTTGGCGAGGGTCTCGTCGTACTCGGCGGCAGGCTCCGAGTCGAGCACCACGCCGCCGCCGGCGTGGCAGTGCGCCACACCATTCCGGCGGGCAAGCGTCCTGATGGCGACGCTCAGCTTCATCCTCCCGCCCCAGCCGATATAGCCGATGGCCCCGCAGTACGCGCCGCGCGGACTTGGCTCAAGTTCCCGGATGATTTCCATGGCACGTACCTTCGGTGCGCCAGTGATGGAGCCCGCCGGCAGCGTCGCCGCCAGAAGATCGAAGGCGTCGTGTCCCGACGCGAGCCGAGCGGTGACGGTGGAAACCAGGTGATGCACGGTGGGATGCGACTCCAGCCCACAGAGCGACGGCACCGCTACGCTGCCCGGCTCGGCCACCCGCGAGAGGTCGTTCCGCATCAGGTCCACGATCATCACGTTCTCGGCGCGATCCTTGGCGCTCGCCAGCAATTCAGTGGCAAGCGCGGTGTCAGCTTCCGGGTTTGCGCCACGCGGCCGAGTGCCCTTGATGGGGCGGGTCTCGACGGCAGCGCCGTCGAGTGCGAGGAAGAGCTCGGGTGAGATACTCAACACGTCATGATCGCCGGCCACAAAACAGGCGGAGAACGGCGCCGGGCTCCGCGCCTGCAGGCGCCGGTAGAGCTCCACCGTATCCCGTGTCGACGGCACGCTGAACCGTTGCGAGAGATTCACCTGGAAGACGTCACCGGCCAGGATGTAATCGCGGATGCGCTGGACTTGGGCCTCGTAGGCAGGACGAGAGACGGATTCGGTCGTCGGTCCTCGGTCATCGGTCGTCGACGAAGCGTTGACCGTTGACCGTTGACCGTCGACCAAGGACCGATGGCCAACGACCGACGACCGACGACCGAATTCCCAGCACTCCCCCGTCACCCGATCCCACGCCATCACCCGGTCGTACAATCCCATAAGGACGCCCGGCGCGTCACTGCCGGTATCTATTCCCTCGAGGGACGCGCCCAGCTCATAGGTGAGATAACCCGCGAGGCCGCCCTGGAAGGGCGGAAGACCGGGAATGTGCTCCCTGGGATGATCGGCGAGCAGGGTGCGGAGCGCATCGAGCGCCCGCGGGTGCGCCGGCGCTCGGACCAGTTGCGCCGGATCCGCCATGACGTAGGTGTAGCGGGAATGAGCGGTAACTGGTCCCGCGCTCTCCAGCAGCAGCGGGTACGGCAGATGGCGAACCGCTCCGAACGCCGCGAGCGGGTCCGGAGCGGGATCGAGCCGGGTGACCGATGGTTCCGCTATGGAGACTCCGCCGTGACCCACTGCTTCGACGTGCCAGTCAGTGCGCCGCCGGCCGGCCGCCAGAGCGCATTCGACTCGATGACTCGGGCGAGCTCCACATCCTTGTCGGTAATGCCGCCCGCCGAGTGGCTGCTCAGGCGCACTTCCACCTTGCCCCAGCTCACCGAGAGATCCGGATGATGATCTGCTGCCTCGGCGAAGAAGCCGATCATGTTGACCAGCATGAGCGTGGTGGGCCAGCCATCGGTAGCATAGATGCGGCGGATGGTGCCCTCGGTCTCATCCCAGCCCTTCAAGTTCTTCATGCGCTCGGCGAGTGCCGAGCCGGTGTAGGTCGCTTTCTTAGGCATGATGCTCCTTTCGCGAGGCCGGCGGTCTGCGCCATTCCCAGAAGGCCGACTGGCCGGTGCTTTCTTCGACTTCAATCACCAGACGGGTCAGGTCGGCGTAGCCCTGTGCTGCAAGGGCCGCCTGCACCTGCAGGCCGAAGTGTTCGGCCAGGAGCTCGGCAGTGGTGTTCTCGATCTCGAGCAGCACGCAATCGGTCTCCGGGAAGACGTAGCGCGCCTCGCCAAAGACGGCGACGCGCAGCTGCTTGCCGTGCTGCCCGATGTCGAGCTTGGGGTTCCGGGTGGGCAGCAGGACCCGGTGATCCACCGTCTTGACCAGCGGACGGAGAATCTCCTTCAGGACGCTGAAGTCCATGACCCAGCGGCATTCGGCGTCGAGCGCCCCTTCCACCGTGACGCCAACCCGGTAATTATGGCCATGGAGTGCTTCGCACTTGTGCCCGCGCATCGTGATGAAGTGGGCGGCAGCGAAGTTGAGGTAATCCTTGGCGACGGTGACGCGGAATGAAGCAGGCACGGGCGACCGGGTTAGATGGTTGAATCGCTGAGCGCTGAGCGCACAGCGCACACGAAAGGTATGCCTCCATGACCGATAAAGCACGGCTCCGGTCCCTCATGCTGGACAGGCGGGACAAGGCCAACGACCGCATGGCCCACAGCGCGGCCATCGGCCGGCACGTCACCAGTCTTCCGGAGTATGCCGCCGCGGAAACGATTGCCTGGTTCGTTGGCGTGAAGAGCGAGGTCATGACGCTGCCGATGATCGCCGATGCGCTGGCCGCGCGGCGCCGGGTTGCCCTCCCGTGGGTGAGCCCGGACGGACTCTGCCTGGCGCTGGTCGGCTCCCTCGAGGAAGTGGCGCCGGCGCCGTTTGGCCTGCTGGAGCCGAAGGACGAAATCCGGCAGGACCTGGCACGCCAGGTTGCGCCTGATCGCGTCGACTTCTATGTCGTTCCAGGCGTGGCGTTCGACCGGCATGGCGGCCGGCTGGGCCATGGGAAGGCTTACTATGACCGGTTGCTGGCCCAGGCCAGGCCGGACGCCACGCTGGC